>NZ_JAVREN010000004.1:0-222927 GCF_031845405.1 Streptomyces boetiae | reverse complement strand
CTCAAGGTGCAGGCGGCCGTCCGCGGGCAACGCCCCGCGGGCGTGGCCGGAGGGCGGCTCAGTCGCTCCCACCACACCGTCGTGTCGGCCGGGAGGATCGCGCCCGGGGGGAGCGGGCCGCTGGAGAGCAGGGCCGTTTTGGAGGGAGGCAGGAGGGTGGGGAGGTGGGCGGGGTCGGGGGTGGTGTTGACCGCGCAGGTGACGGCGGAGCCGTCGGGCGCGGCGCGGCGGAAGGCGAGGATGCCGGGGGGTGAGGGGAGCCAGGTCACGTCGTCGCCCGCGCCCAGCGCGGGGTGTTCGTGGCGCAGCAGGAGCGCGGCCCGGTACAGCTCCAGCGTGGAGGAGGGGTCGCCGGTCTGCTCCGCGACGGACAGCTTGCCCCACTCGGCCGGCTGCGGCAGCCAGCTCCCGCCCGCGCCGAAGCCGTAGGAGAGGCCCTGCGCGGTCCACGGCAGCGGCACCCGGCAGCCGTCGCGCAGCCCGTCCTGCCCCTCCTGCCCGTCCGCCCCCGGGCCGCGCCGGAAGAACGCCGGGTCCTGGCGCGCCTCGTCGGGCAGGTCGGTGACCTCCGGCAACCCCAGCTCCTCGCCCTGGTAGAGGTAGGCCGAGCCCGGCAGGGCCAGCATCAGCAGGGTCGCGGCCCGCGCCCGCTCCAGGCCGCCGCCCAGGCGCGTGCGGTGGCGGACCACGTCGTGGTTGGAGAGGACCCACGTGGCCGGGGCCCCGACCGGGCGCACCGCGGCCAGCGCCTCCTCGATGACGCGCCGCAGGCTCTCCGCCTCCCACGGGGCGCTGAGGTAGTGGAAGTTGAACGCCTGGTGCAGCTCGTCGGGCCGGACGTACAGCGCCGTGCGGCCCGCGCTGGGGGTCCACGCCTCCGCGACGCCGATGCGGGCGCCCGGGTACTCGTCCAGGACGCGGCGCCAGGAGCGGTAGATCTCGTGGACCCCGTCCTGGTCGAAGAACGGCAGCACCTGCGTTCCCAGCAGCTTGAGCTGCCCGGTGTGGCCCATGTCGGGCAGGCCCGCGGCCTTGACCAGCCCGTGGGCGACGTCGACGCGGAAGCCGTCCACGCCCATGTCGAGCCAGAAGCGCAGCAGGGAGCGGAACTCGTCGTGGACGGCCGGGTGGTCCCAGTTGAAGTCCGGCTGCTGGGGCGCGAAGAGGTGCAGGTACCACTCGCCGGGCGTACCGTCGGGGTCGGTGGTGCGGGTCCAGGCGGGGCCGCCGAAGATGGACTCCCAGTCGTTGGGGGGGAGCTCGCCGTCGCGGCCCTTGCCGGGGCGGAAGTGGTAGCGCTCGCGCAGCGGGGAGCCGGGACCCTCACGCAGGGCCCGGCGGAACCACTCGTGCCGGTCGGAGGAGTGGTTGGGCACCAGGTCCACGATGATGCGCAGGCCCAGGGCGTGCGCGTCGCGGATCAGCGCGTCGGCGTCGTGCAGGTCCCCGAACATCGGGTCGATGGCCCGGTAGTCGGCGACGTCGTAGCCCGCGTCGGCCTGCGGGGAGGCGTAGAAGGGGCTCAGCCAGACGGCGTCCACGCCCAGGGCGGCGAGGTAGGGCAGCCGGGAGCGGATGCCGGGCAGGTCGCCCATGCCGTCGCCGTTGCCGTCGGCGAAGGAGCGCGGGTAGACCTGGTAGATGACCGCGTCGCGCCACCACGCGGGCGGGGTGCCGGTGCGGGCCGGGGCGGGCGCGGCGAGATGCTGGGTCATGGCTCAGTCCTGAGGTGTCCTGGGGGCCGGGTGCGGCCCGGTTGCGGGTGGGATCGCGCGCGGGCGCGCGCGAAGCGGTGGGGCCGGCCGTTGCGCCGGGTCCTCTCGGGCGGGGTTCACGCCTTGGTGGCGCCCGCGGTGAGGCCCGCCTGGAGGTGGCGCTGGGCGTAGCCGAAGACGAGGGCCGCGGGCACGGCGATGAGGACGGCCGCGGCGGTGAGCAGATGCCAGTCCTGGGTGTGCTGGTTGACGAAGGTCTGGAGGCCGCCGGCGAGGGTGAGGTTGTCCTCGCCGGTGAGGAAGGCCGTGGCATAGGCGACCTCGGCCCAGGCGGTGACGAAGGTGTAGAAGCCGGTGACCGCCAGGCCCGGCCTGGCCAGGGGGAGGATCAGCCGCCAGAAGGTGCCGAAGGGGTTGAGGCCGTCCACGCGGCCGGACTCGTCGATGGCCACGGGGATGGTGTCGAAGAAGCCCTTCATCATCCAGGCGCAGAACGGCACGGCGATCGTCAGGTAGGTGACGATCAGCGAGACCGGCTGGTTGAGCAGGCCGTAGCGGGCCATCAGGTTGTAGAGCGGCACGATGAGGACGGCCATGGGGAACATCTGCGTGATCAGCAGGGTCCACATCAGCGGGCGCATGCCGGGGAAACGGAAGCGGCTGAGCGCGTAGCCGGTGGTGGCGGAGATCAGGACGCCGGCGACGGTGGTGGTGCCCACCACGAGCAGGGAGTTGCCGAACCAGGTCAGGAACGCGGTGTCGCCCAGCACCCGGTCGTAGTTGTCGAGGGTGAAGTCCGCGACCAGGGAGCGGCTGAAGGTCTCGCCGGAGGGCTTGAAGGAGGTGACCAGCAGCCAGAAGGGCGGGAAGACGGCGACGAGGGCCGCCAGCAGCAGCGTGGCGTGCAGGCCGAGGGAGGCCAGCGGGCCGCGCTCGCCGCGGCGGCGGACGCGGCGGGGCGCACGCCGGAAACGGGCGGGTGGCCGGGGATCCCCCGGGATCGTGCCGGTTGCCATCGTCGTCACCAGACCTCTCCCCGCCGGCGCAGCGCCCGGCGGTAGGCGATCGCGAAGAGGACCAGGAGCAGCAGGATCAGCACGCCCCAGGCCGCGGACCCGGCGAAGTCGCGGGGGCTGGAGACGAACGCCAGCCGGAACGCCTCGGTCACCAGGATGTCGGTGGAGCCGGCCGGCCCCCCGCGGGTGAGGAGGAAGATCACCGGGAACATGTTGAAGGTCCAGATGGTGGAGAGCAGCACCACGGTCATGGCGACCGGCCGGACGCCGGGCAGGGTGATGTGGCGGAACCGCTGCCAGGCCCCGGCCCCGTCCATCTCGGCGGCCTCGTACTGCTCGGCCGGGATGGACTGCAAGGCCCCGAGCATGGCGATCAGCATGAACGGCACGCCGAGCCAGACGTTGACGGCGACCACGGAGACCTTGGCCCAGACGGGGTCGTCCAGCCAGGAGACGCCCTCGATGCCCTGGCCGCGCAGGACGGCGTTGAGGATGCCGTTGCGCTCGTTGAAGATCATCCGCCAGGCGAAGACGGAGACGAAGGCCGGGATGGCCCAGGGCAGGATCAGCGCCATCCGGTAGAGGGTCCGGCCGCGGAAGGCGCGGTTGAGGAGCACCGCCAGGCCCAGGCCGAGGGAGAAGGTGACGGCCACGCAGGAGGCGGTCCACAGGACGGTCCAGCCCAGGCGGTCCCAGAAGTCGCTGTCGCGCAGGATCGCGGTGTAGTTGTCCAGGCCGACGAACTCGTAGGTGGCGGGCAGGGTGTTGACGCCGATGCGGCGCTCGACGTTCGACTCGTCCGCGTCGGTGAGGGAGAGCCAGACGCCGCGGACCAGGGGCCAGCCGACGATGGCGGCGGTGACCGCGGCCACGGGCGCGGTCATGGCCCAGGCGTACCAGTGGGTGGCCAGGGCGCGGCGCAGCCGGCCGGGCGGGCGCCCGGAGGAGCGCGCGGCGCCGGTGGAACGCCCCGGGCGGGCCGCGCGGGTCCGGCCGGAGGGGGCGGGGGGCCCTTCGAGGGCGGCGGCGGGCTCGGCTGCGGATGCGGCGGTGTCGGCCATGGCGGGTCCCCTCACTCCCAGTCCTCGAGCAGCTCGCGGTAGGCGTCCCCGGTGTCGGAGGCGGCCTCCTCGGGAGAGGCGGAGCCGGTGAGCATGGCCTCGACGGCCTCGCGCAGCGGCTCGAACAGGGACTGGGCCTGCGGGATCCAGGGGCGTTCACGGGCGGTGTCGACGGCGGGGCGGAAGAACTCGACCATCGGGTCGCCGGCGACGGAGGGCTCCTCGTAGACGGAAGCGCGGGTGGGCAGGAGGCTCAGCTCCTCGGTGACGCGGCGCTGGACGTCGGGGGAGCTCATCCAGCGGACGAACTCCAGGGAGGCGTCGGCCTCGGGCGTTCCGGCGTAGACGGCGTAGTTCCAGCCGCCGAGGGGGGCGCCCTGGTCGGCGGCGCCGGCGGGGACGGGGGCGACGCCCAGGTCCTCGCCCAGGGCCTCGGCGGCGTCGGCCAGCGCCCAGGGGCCGTTGACCATCATGGCGACCTCGCCGGAGGCGAAGGCGGACATCATGTTCTCCCAGCCGTCGCTGGTGTCGGTGGTGGCGGCGCCGGAGTCGACCAGATCGCGCAGGGCGCGGAAGGCCGCCACGCCGGAGGGGTCGTCGACGGTGACGCGCTCGGCGCGGGCGTCCACGAGGTCGCCGCCCTCCCCGTAGAGGAAGGGCAGGAACCAGTAGGGGTCGTCGCCGCGGACGTACAGCGGGGTGGTGCCGACGGCCTCGAACTCCTCGGCGGAGGCCTCGACTTCGGCCAGGGATGTCGGCACGTCGACCCCGGCCTCCTCCAGCAGGGCGCGGTTGTAGAACAGGGCGAGGGTGTCGGTCACCTGGGGGACGGCCCAGGTGGTGCCCTCGTAGACGGTGCTGGCCCGGGCGGTGTCGAGGAAGTCCTCCTCGTCCTGCAGGGCGCGGGTGCCGTCCAGCGGGTAGAGGTAGCCGAGGCTGGCGAAGTCGGCGACCCAGGCGACCTCGGTGCGCATGACGTCGGGGGCCTCGTTGGCGCCGGCCGCGTTCTTGAAGCGGTTCTGGGCGTCGTCGAAGCCGATGTTGACGTAGTCCACGGTGACGCCGGGGTGGCGGGTCCCGAACTCCTCGGCCAGGGCCTGGAAGACCTCCGCCTCGGTCTCGTTGGAGGTGTCCCAGAAGGTGACGGTGCCGGACAGCTCGCCGTCGCCGCCGCCCGAGCCGGCTCTCTGCTCGCTCCCGCAAGCCGTTGCAGCAAGCGTCAACGCCAGGATGAGGGCTGCACCGAAGGGTTTCGCTCCTATGCCGCGCCGCATGTGAACTCCTTCTGCCGGTTTGCCCGTTCCAGGGCCGACGGCCTCCGGCCCCGGCGTCGCGCCCTTGCGGCGCTGGGCTGGGCAGGAACGTAACAGCGGGGGAAGGCTTTGGAAAGTTCTTGCGGCAACTTTCAGGAAGCAGGGGGCGCGCGGCGGAGCGGCGCCCGGGGGCGGGGGGCTCAGCGGGGACACGCGGGGGTGCACGCGGGGGCACGGCGGGGGCACGGCGGGATGCCAGCGGGCGGCGGCGCCCGGTACAGTCCCCCTCTGTGACCGCACGGCTTGCCGACATCGCAGCCCAGGCGGGGGTGAGCGAGGCGACGGTCAGCCGGGTTCTCAACGGCAAGCCGGGCGTCGCCGCCGCCACCCGCGAAACCGTGCTCGCCGCTCTGGACGTGCTGGGGTACGAGCGGCCCGCCCGGCTGCACAAGCGCAGCGCCGGGCTGGTCGGCCTGGTGATTCCCGAGCTGGAGAACCCCATCTTCCCCGCCTTCGCGCAGGTGATCAGCCAGGGCCTGACCGGGCGCGGGTACACGACGCTGCTGGCCACGCAGACGCCGGGCGGCTCCACGGAGGACGAGCTGACGGCGATGCTCGTGGAGCGGGGCGTGGCCGGGATCATCTTCATCTCCGGGCTGCACTCCGACACCAGCGCGGACATGGAGCGCTACGAGCGGCTGCGCGGCAACGGCGTTCCTTTCGTGCTGGTCAACGGCTACTCCTCGAAGGTGCGCGCGCCGTTCGTCTCCCCGGACGACCGGGCGGCGATGCGGCTGGCCGTCACGCACCTGGCCTCGCTGGGGCACCGGCGGATCGGGCTGGCCGTGGGGCCGGCGCGGTTCGTGCCCGTGCTGCGGAAGATCGAGGGCTTCCTGGCGGCGGTGCGGGAGGAGCTGCGGATGCCCGAGGAGGAGGCGCGGGGGCTGGTGGCGCACTCGCTGTTCAGCCTGGAGGGCGGGCAGGCCGCCGCGACCGAGCTGCTGCACCGGGGGTGCACGGCGGTGGTGTGCGCCAGCGACATGATGGCGCTGGGCGCGATCCGGGCGGCGCGGGAGCGGGGCCTGGCCGTGCCGGAGTCCTGCTCGGTGATCGGCTTCGACGACTCCCCGCTGATCGCGTTCACCGACCCGCCGCTGACCACGATCCGGCAGCCGGTGGCGGCGATGGGGCAGGCGGCGGTGCGGGCGCTGCTGGAGGAGATCGGCGGCACGCCCGCGCCGCCCACGGAGTTCGTCTTCCTGCCGGAGCTGGTGGTGCGCGGGTCGACGGCCGCCGCGCCGGTCGCGCGCCGGGCCTGAGGGCCGGTCACCGGGCGGGACCTGGGGGAACCCTTCCGGGGCGGCTCGGTCCCGCGGAGGAGACGGCGGGCCGAAGACCAGACCGGAGGATGATCGGTCCGGCGTCAGCCCTCTGGCAGACTGTGGGCCCATGGGGGCAATCAGTGTCAGGCCGGAAGATGAGCAAGTGGACGTGGCGGAGCCGGTGACGGAGCAGAGCACGCAGACGCCCGCCGGCGCGCACGCGCTGGACGTTCGCCCGGCCCGGCGGCTCGGCCCGCGCTGGATGCCCCGGCGGCCCCGGCTGTGGTTCGAGCTGATCCTGATCGCCGTCAGCTACGGCACGTACTCGATGATCCGCAACGCCGCCCCCGACCGCTCCGCGCAGGCCCAGGAGCACGCGCGCTGGATCTGGGACGTGCAGGGCGCGCTCGGCCTGGCCTTCGAGCGCTCGGTCAACCACGCCGTGGAGGGCGTGACCTGGCTGATCGTCTCGATGAACTACTACTACGCCACCCTGCACTTCGTGGTCACCATCGCGGTGCTGGTCTGGCTCTTCCGCAGCCACCCGGGCCGGTACGGCGCGACGCGGCTGGTGCTCTTCGCCACCACGGGCGTGGCCCTGCTGGGGTACTACTTCTACCCCCTCGCGCCGCCGCGGCTGATGGAGGGCATGGACTTCATCGACACGGCCACCGTCCACAACACGTGGGGCTCACTGTCCGCCGAGGGCAGCACGATGGCCTCGGTCTCCAACCAGTACGCGGCGATGCCCTCCATGCACATCGGCTGGTCCCTGTGGTGCGGGATCACCATCTGCGTGCTGGCCCGCCCGCTGTGGCTGAAGATCCTGGGGGCGCTGTACCCGGCGGTGACGCTGCTGGTGATCGTCGCGACCGCGAACCACTTCTGGCTGGACGCGGTGGGCGGGATGATCTGCCTGGGCTTCGGCTACCTCGTCGCCCGGTGGTGGTACGGCCGCGCCTGCTACCGGCTGCCCCGGCAGGTCCCCGGGCCCCGGCCCGCCGCCAGGACCGCCGCGGCGGCGGCCTCCTAGAGACGGCGGCCGGGCCGGGCGTTGCCCCGCCGGGCCCCGCGCCTCGCCTCTCGTAGGGTCAGCTCTCGTAGAACAGCCGCTCCACCACGCCCCGGGCGTGCCGGGTGGTGCGCCGGTAGTCGTCCAGCATCCGGCCGACCCCGCCCGGCTCGTACCCCAGGTAGCGGGCCACGGCCGCGGACTCGCGCGGGTCGGTGGGGAAGGTGTCCATCGGCCGGCCGCGCACCAGCATCACGGCGTTGCGCACCCGGGAGGCCAGCACCCACGCCTCGTCCAGCACCTGTGCGTCATCCGGCTCCAGCAGCCCGGCCTCCCGGGCTGCGGCCAGCGCGGCGCGGGTGCGGGTGGTGCGCAGCGCGGGGACCTCGCCGCCGTGCCGCATCTGGAGGAGCTGCGCCGTCCACTCGATGTCGGACAGGCCGCCGCGCCCGAGCTTGGTGTGGGTGGCGGGGTCGGCGCCGCGCGGCAGGCGCTCGGCCTCCATCCGCGCCTTCAGCCGCCGGATCTCGCGCACCGCCTCCTCGGGCAGGCCGCCGGCGGGGTAGCGCAGCGGGTCGGCCAGGGCGATGAACCGCTCCCCCAGGCCCACGTCCCCCGCCACCGGCTGGGCGCGCAGCAGCGCCTGGCTCTCCCAGACCAGGGACCAGCGCCGGTAGTAGGCGGCGTAGGAGGTGAACGACCGCACCAGCGGCCCGCTGCGGCCCTCGGGGCGCAGGGCGGTGTCGATCAGCAGGGGCGGGTCGTTGCTCGGGAGCTGGAGCAGCCGGATCAGTTCGTTCGCGATGGCGAACGCGACCTGGGCGGCGCGCTGCTCCCCCGCGCCCTCGGCCGGCTCGTGGACGAAGACGACGTCCGCGTCGGAGCCGTAGCTCAGCTCGTGCCCGCCGAAGCGGCCCATGGCGATGACGGCGAGCCGGCAGGCCGCGGCGTCCTCGGGGCTCTGGGCGGCGGTGGCGGCGTGCAGGGCGCCGGCGAGGGTGGCCGCGTTGATGTCGGTGAGGGCGTTGCCCACCTGGTCGAGCGCGGCGGCGTGTTCGAGCGGGGCCGCCTCGACGGCGGAGGCGCCCTCGGGGGCGTAGGCGCCGACGATGTCGGCCGCGGCGGTGCGGAACAGCTCCCGCCGCCGCACCCCGCGGGCCACGGCCACGGCGTCCTCGGGCGTGGCCGCGCGGCCGACCGCGGCGCGGATCTCCTGGTGCAGCGCGGCCCGCGGCCGGGGCCGCAGGCCCTCGGGGTCGCCCAGCAGGGCCACGGCCTCGGGGGCGCGCAGCAGCAGGTCGGGGGCCAGGCGGCCGGCCGACAGGACGCGGGCGAGGTTCTCGGCGGCGGCGCCCTCGTCGCGCAGCAGCCGCAGGTACCAGGGGGTGGTGCCCAGGGCGTCGGAGACCTTGCGGAAGCCGAGCAGCCCGGCGTCGGGGTCGGCCGAGTCCGCGAACCGGTCCAGCAGCACCGGCAGCAGCGTGCGCTGGATGGCGGCCTTCCGGGTGACGCCGGAGGCGAGCGCGGCCAGGTGGCGCAGGGCTGCGGCGGGGTCGGAGTACCCCAGGGCCTCCAGGCGCTCGTGCGCGGCGTCGGTGCCCAGGCGCGCCTGGCCGGCCTCCAGGCGGGCGACGGCGTCCAGCAGCGGGCGGTAGAACAGCTTCTCGTGCAGGCGGCGGACGGCCGAGGCGTGGCGGCGCCAGGCCGCGTTCAGCTCCTCGACGGGCTCGACGGTGAAGCCGAGGGAACGCCCGAGGCGGCGCAGCTCGGGCTCTTCCGTGGGCATCAGGTGGGTGCGGCGCAGGCGGTGGAGCTGGAGGCGGTGCTCGGCGGTGCGCAGGAAGCGGTAGGAGGCGTCCAGGGAGGCGGCGTCCTGGCGGCCGACGTACCCGCCGGCTGCGAGGGCGGCCAGGGCGTCCAGGGTGGCGCCGCCGCGCAGCTCGGGGTCGGTGCGGCCGTGCACGAGCTGGAGGAGCTGGACGGCGAACTCCACGTCGCGCAGGCCGCCGGGCCCCAGCTTCAGCTCCCGCTCGGCCTGGGCGGCGGGCACCGAGCTCTCCACCCGGCGGCGCATCTGCTGCACGTCGGGGACGAAGTTCTCCCGCTCCACGGCCTGCCAGACCAGGGGGCCGACGGCCCGGGCGTACTCCTCGCCCAGCTCGGCGTCCCCGGCCACCGGGCGGGCCTTGAGGAGGGCCTGGAACTCCCAGGTCTTGGCCCAGCGCCTGTAGTAGGCGAGGTGGCTGCTGAGGGTGCGCACCAGCGGGCCGTTGCGCCCCTCGGGGCGGAGGTTGGCGTCCACCTGCCATATGGTCCCCTCGGCCGTGGTGTCCGAGCAGACCCGCATCATCCGGCTCGCGAGCCGGGTGGCGGCCTGGAGGGCGGGGCCCTCGCCGGTGCCCTCGGCGGGCTCGGCGACGAAGATCACGTCCACGTCGGAGACGTAGTTCAGCTCGCGCCCGCCGCACTTGCCCATGCCGATGACGGCCAGCCGGCACAGGGCGGCGTCCCCGGGGGCCTCGGCGCACGCGATGCGCAGGGCGGCGCGGAGCGTGGCGGTGGCCAGGTCGGCCAGCTCGGCGGCGGTCTCGGCGAAGCCGCTGCTGCCGGTGAGGTCGCGGGCGGCGATGGTCAGCAGGGCGCGGTAGTACGCCCGGCGCAGCGCGTCGGGGTCGGCGGCCCCGGCGAGGGCGGCCTCGAACTCCGCGAGGCCCGGGTGCAGGTCGGCCGTTTCGAAGGCGACGAGGGCCTGCCACTCCTCGGGGTGGCGGGCGAGGTGGTCGGCCAGGCCCTCGGAGGCGCCGAGCACGGCGAGGAGGCGGTCGCGCAGCGGCTTGGCGGCGGCCAGGGTGTCGACCAGCCGGGAACGCCCGCCCTCGGGCTGGGCCTCGACCAGCCGGACCAGTCCGGCCAGGGCCAGGTCGGGGTCTGCGGTGGCGCCCAGGCCGTCCAGCAGCGCGGCGTCCTCCCCGGCGGCGCCGAGGACGCCGGAGTCCAGCAGCCGGACGGCCTGCGTCGGGTCGGTGAACCCGCGCCGGAGCAACTGCCCGAACCGGCTGTCCCGCCGTCGGCCCACCGGCGCACCCGCTGTCACGTGTCGTCCGTCCCTGCTGCTGCTCGCGGCTCTGGTCCGCCTCTCACGATACGGCGGGACGCGCGGGCGGGGCACAGGGCCCGGACGTGATGCCGGTCCGGGCAGCCCGGCCGGGTCCCCCGCCTGGGCTGCCCGGACGGCGCGGGGCCCGTTCAGCCGTCGCGGCGCACCCGCAGGGAGCGGTGGCGGTTGAGGGCCGCGGCGATCTCGAAGCGGCGCGGGACGGCGAAGTCGTCGTCGCGCAGGCCCAGCAGCGCGGCGGCCGGGTCCTCGCCGCCGAGGTCCGCCTCCAGCAGGTCCAGGGCCTGGGCGAGCGTGCGGCGGCCGTCGAGGTGCCCGCGGCGCACGGCCAGCTCCAGGGCCAGGCCGACGCCCAGCAGGTGCGGGGAGTCGGCCAGTTGCTCCACCGCGCGCACGTCGATCTCCTCCTCGCCCAGCACGAGCTGGTCGGTGCCGCGGGCGCGGACGCGGGTGCGCCCGCGGGCCGAGGAGTCCAGGCTCGCCGGGTCGGGGCTGCGGTGCACCACGCCGGGGAAGGTCCCGGCCTCGGCGCGCCGCCCGGTGGGGACGGCGGCGATCTCGCGGGCCCTGCGGGTGACGTCCGAGGGCCGGTAGGCGTCCAGCATCAGGACCCGGTCGGCCACCTCCAGGTAGTCGCCGGAGCCCCCCATGACCAGGATGGTGGAGACGCCGTGGTCGCGGTGCAGGGAGCGGACCGTGTCCACCAGCGGCGTCAGCGGCTCGCGCTCGCGGGCGACGAGGGCCTGCATCCGGGCGTCGCGGATCATCAGGTTGGTGGCGGCGGTGTCCTCGTCGATCAGCAGGACGCGGGCTCCGGCCTCCACGGCCTCGCAGAGCGCGGCGGCCTGGGAGGTGGAGCCCGAGGCGTTGACCGTGGAGAAGTCGGCCGTGTCGGAGCCGTCGGGGAGGCGGTCGACGAACGCGTGGACGTCCACCCGGGTCACCCGGCGGCCGTCCTCGGCGCGCAGCTTGACCGTGTCGGCGCGGGCGACCACCCGTTCGCGGCCGTCGCCGGGCACGTGGTCCCAGATGCCGGACTCCAGGGCGCGCAGCAGCGTGGACTTGCCGTGGAAGCCGCCGCCGACGATCAGCGTGACGCCCTCGGGGATGCCCATGCCGGTGACGGGCCCGGCGTTCGGGGCCGTGAGGGTCACCCGCAGCTCCTCCGGGGAGGCGAAGGGGATCACTCCGGGCCCGGCGGCGGGCAGGTCGGAGGCGCCGGAGCGGCGCGGCAGCACGGAGCCGTCCGCGACGAAGGCCGCCAGGCCGTGGGCGGGCAGGGCGCGGCGCAGCGCGTCGGAGTCCTCGACCGCCTCGACGAACGCCCGCGCCTCGCCCGGGTCCAGGGCCGCGTGCCGCAGGGCGCGTTCGGCCACGCGCGGCAGGGCCTCGCACAGCAGGCGGCGCGCGGTGCGGGCGTCCACGCGGCGGCCGTGGCCTGGCAGGGAGACGCCCAGGCGCAGCGTGACGGCCCCGTCCCCGGGGGCGATCCGGCAGGAGGAGCGGTCCAGGACCTCCTGGCCGCCGCTGTCGAGGTGCAACGCCCGCTCGCCGGCCGTCGCCTCGGCGGCACGCCGCAGGAGGTGCGCGGCCAGGGCCCGGCGCCGCACGGGCGTGGACCACAGCTCCGGGGGGAACGCGGCGAGCGGGGCGGGCACGCGCAGCGCGACCCTCGCGGGCGGGGCGAAGGGGTCGGCCTGGGCGCGCAGCAGCTCCACCTCCCAGCCGTCGGGCAGGCGCCAGCGGCCGACCAGGTCGCGGTACCGGCCGTAGGGGGCGCCCTCCAGGCGGTCCAGCTCGGCGGCCAGGTCGCCCGCGTGGACGCGCGCCTCGCCACCCCGCTCGCCCGCTCGCTCCAGGCCCGCCCGCTCCTCGCCCCGGCCCGCGCCGCCCCCGGCGTGGCCGCGCGGCCCGTGGCCGCCGCCGGGCCGTCCGCCGCCGCCCTGACCCCGTCGGCCGTGGCCCCGCCACGGCCCTCCCCGCTGCGTCATCGCGTCCCCTCCGCCGTTCCGGGCCGCCGTCCGGCCCGCGGCCGATTCTCGCGCAGCCGGGCCGGGCCCCCGTCATCCGCGCCGGCCCCTTGGAGCGGCGGCGCGGCGCTGCTTCAATCCTGTGCATGCCCGCGACGCCCGCCCCCGCCGAGGAGTCCGTGCTGGTGCGGCGGGACGGGCCGGTCACCACGGTCACGCTGAACCGGCCCGAGGTGCGCAACGCCGTGGACCGGGACACCGCGGAGGCGCTGGCCGCCGCCTTCCGCGCCTTCGACGCCGACCCGGGCGCCTCGGTGGCCGTGCTGCACGGCGCGGGCGGGACGTTCTGCGCGGGCGCGGACCTCAAGGCGGTGAGCGCCGGGCGGGGGAACCGGGTGGCGCCGGACGGAGACGGGCCGATGGGCGTGACGCGGATGCGGCTGTCCAAGCCGGTGATCGCGGCGGTGGAGGGGCACGCGGTGGCGGGCGGCCTGGAGCTGGCGATCTGGGCGGACCTGCGGGTGGCGGGCGAGGACGCGGAGTTCGGGGTGTTCTGCCGCCGCTGGGGCGTGCCGCTGATCGACGGCGGCACGGTGCGGCTGCCGCGGCTGGTGGGCGCGGGGGTGGCGATGGACCTGGTCCTGACGGGGCGGCCGGTGGACGCGGCCGAGGCGCTGCGCATCGGACTGGTCAGCCGGGTCGTCCCGGCGGGCGGCGCCCTGGCGGCGGCCCTGGCCCTGGCGGAGGGACTGGCGGCGTTCCCCCAGGACTGCCTGCGCCACGACCGCCTCTCGCTCCTGGAGGGCGAGGACCTCCCCGAACCGGCGGCCCTGGCCAACGAGTTCGCCCACGGCCTGGTCCCCCTGGCCTCCGAGGCGGCCCGCGGCGCCACCCGCTTCGCCGACGGCGCGGGCCGCCACGGCACCTTCGGGCCCTGACGGCCGCGGTCAGCCGGTCCCGGCGGGAGGGTCGGCCAGGACGCCGCTGAGCATCCCGGTGGCCTGTCCGACCTCGATGAGGTAGCCGTCGGGGTCGCGCAGGTAGCAGCGCAGCTCGGCCTTGCGGTCCAGCGGCGGGGTCAGGAACCGCGCGCCCTTGGCGCTCCACTCCCGGTGGCAGGCGGCGATGTCGGCCACCCGGAGGTTGAGGAAGCTGTGCGCGGTGGCCGGGTCGGCGGGCGGGGTCAGCGTGACTCCGGGCTTGTCGGGGGTCGGCCCGCCGCCGGGGTTCATGATGATCCAGCCGTTGGCCAGCCGGACGATGCAGGGGTTCTCCTCCAGGACCACCTCGCCGCCGAGCAGGTCCGCGTAGAACGCCCGGGACCGGGCCACGTCCGCGACGGTCAGGAAGTGGGTCATCAGCAGCCCCGCCTCCGGGGCGGGCAGCTCGTCTCGTCGCACGCGGTTCCCCTCGGGCTGTGGTCCACCGTTTCCCCCAGAGTGGACACCCAGCCCGCGCCCGGCCACACGGACGCGGCATCCGGGTCGCTCCCCGCGCTGGGCCCGGCTAGAGCACCGGGAGGTTCTTGCGCCGCTCGAAGGCCGTGACCTCGGAGCGGTACTCCTCCCACTCCTGGCGCTTGTTGCGCAGGAAGAAGTCGAAGACGTGCTCGCCCAGGGTCTCGGCGACCAGCTCGCTGTGCTGCATCAGCTGGATGGCCTCGCCGAGGTTCTGCGGGAGGGGCTCGATGCCCAGGGCGCGGCGTTCGCGGTCGGTGAGGGCCCAGACGTCGTCCTCGGCGCCGGGCGGGAGCTCGTAGCCCTCCTCGACGCCCTTGAGGCCGGCGGCCAGCAGGACGGCATAGGCGAGGTAGGGGTTGCAGCCGGAGTCCAGCGAGCGGACCTCGATGCGGGTGGAGCCGGTCTTGCCGGGCTTGTACATCGGGACGCGGATGAGGGCGGAGCGGTTGTTGTGGCCCCAGCAGATGTAGGAGGGGGCCTCGCCGCCGGCGCCGGCGGGGCGCTGGGCGCCGCCCCAGATGCGCTTATAGGAATTCACCCACTGGTTGGTGACGGCGGCGGTCTCGCCCGCGTGCCGCAGCAGTCCGGCGATGAACGACCGGCCGATCTTGGAGAGCTGGAATTCCGCGCCGGTCTCGTGGAAGGCGTTGCGGTCGCCCTCGAAGAGCGAGAGGTGGGTGTGCATGCCGGAGCCGGGGTATTCGGAGAACGGCTTGGGCATGAACGTGGCCTGCACGCCCTGCTCCAGCGCGACCTGCTTCATCACCAGGCGGAACGTCATGATGTTGTCCGCCGTGGAGAGCGCGTCGGCGTACCGCAGGTCGATCTCCTGCTGGCCGGGCGCGCCCTCGTGGTGGGAGAACTCCACCGAGATGCCCATCGACTCCAGCATGGTGATGGCCTGGCGGCGGAAGTCCATGCCGACGTTCTGCGGGGTGTGGTCGAAATACCCGGAGGAGTCGGCGGGGGTGGGGCGCGAGCCGTCCACGGGCTTCTCGTTGAGCAGGAAGAACTCGATCTCGGGGTGGGTGTAGAAGGTGAAGCCGAGGTCGGAGCTCTTGGCCAGGGCCCGCTTGAGGACGTAGCGCGGGTCGGCGTAGGAGGGGGAGCCGTCGGGCATGAGGATGTCGCAGAACATCCGCGCGGTGCCCGGGGATTCGGCCCGCCAGGGGAGGATCTGGAAGGTGCTGGGGGCCGGCTTGGCGATCATGTCGGACTCGTGCACGCGGGCGAAGCCCTCGATCGCGGAGCCGTCGAAGCCGATGCCCTCCTCGAACGCCTGCTCCAGCTCGGCCGGGGCGACCGCGACGGACTTGAGGAAGCCGAGTACGTCGGTGAACCACAGGCGCACGAAGCGGATGTCCCGCTCTTCCAGCGTGCGCAGCACGAACTCCTGCTGCTTCTCCATTTCCACCATTCCTCGCTGGTCAAGACGGCTCTGTCACCGGCCGCGGGGTCCCGCCGGGCCCCCGAGCATCCCATCACAGGATTTCCGCGGCGTTGCACATGCGCGACCGGGGGAGGCCCGCCACCCATTGTGGGGCACTCCACACCGCACCGCCGAGTCGCCCCGTTGCGCCGGTGCGCGCCCCCCATAATGTCAATCGGACGATTACACTCGGGGGCGTGCCTCAGCTACGTATCGCCCTCAATCAGACCGACTCCTGCGTCGGGGACCTGGCCGGCAACGCGGACGCCGTGCTCCGCTGGACGCGGCAGGCCGCCGAGCGCGGCGCGCACCTCGTGGCGTTCCCCGAGATGATGCTGACCGGCTACCCCGTGGAGGACCTGGCGCTGCGCCCGTCCTTCGTCTCCGCCAGCCGGGCCGCCCTGCGCGGCCTCGCGGCCCGGCTGGAGAGAGAGGGCCTGGGCGACGTTCCGGTCGTCGTCGGCTACCTCGACCGCTCCGAGGCCGAGGAGGTCCGGGAGAACGCCGGGCAGCCGGCCGGAGCCCCGCGCAACGCCGCCGCCGTGCTGCACCGCGGCGAGGTGGCACTGACGTTCGCCAAGCACCACCTGCCCAACTACGGCGTGTTCGACGAGTTCCGGTACTTCGTGCCGGGCGAGACCCTGCCGGTGGTGCGGGTGCGCGGCGTGGACGTGGCGCTGGCCATCTGCGAGGACCTGTGGCAGGACGGCGGCCGGGTCCCGGCGGCCCGGGCGGCGGGCGCGGGCCTGCTGCTGGCCATCAACGCCTCGCCCTACGAGGTGAACAAGGACGACACCCGTCTGGAGCTGGTCCGCAAGCGGGCCCAGGAGGCGGGCTGCGTGCTGGCGTACCTGGCGATGATGGGCGGCCAGGACGAGCTGGTCTTCGACGGCGACTCGATCGTGGTGGACCGCGACGGCTCGGTGATCGCGCGGGCCGGGCAGTTCGCCGAGGAGTGCCTGCTGCTGGACCTGGACCTTCCGGCGGCGGAGGAACGCCCGCGCTCGGGCGTGGCCGGCGACGGGCTGCGCATCGACCACGTGACCCTCGGCGCCGCGCCGGTGGAGCCCTACCCCGTGGAGTACCCCGGCGCCGTGGCCCCCCGGATGGAGGACCCGGAGGAGATCTACCAGGCGCTGGTGACGGGGCTGCGCGCCTACGTCGTCAAGAACGGCTTCCGCTCGGTGCTGATCGGGCTCTCCGGCGGCATCGACTCCTCGCTGGTGGCGGCCCTGGCCTGCGACGCGATCGGGCCGGCCAACGTCCACGGCCTGTCCATGCCCTCGCACTACTCCTCGGAGCACTCGCGCAGCGACGCGGCCGAGCTGGCCCGCCGCACCGGCCTGAACCTGCGCACGGTCGAGGTGGCGCCGATGTTCGACGCCTACATGTCCGCGGTGGAGCTGACCGGGCTGGCCGAGGAGAACCTCCAGTCCCGGCTGCGCGGCACGCTGCTGATGGCGGTCTCCAACCAGGAGGGCCACATCGTGCTGGCCCCGGGCAACAAGAGCGAGCTGGCGGTGGGTTACTCCACCCTCTACGGCGACTCGGTCGGCGCCTACGGCCCCATCAAGGACCTGTACAAGACGGGCGTCTACCGCCTGGCCCGGTGGCGCAACGAGGCGGCGGCCCGCCGCGGCGAGACCCCGCCGATCCCGGAGAACTCCATCTCCAAGCCGCCCAGCGCGGAGCTGCGCCCGGGCCAGTTGGACACGGACTCGCTGCCGGACTACGACGAGCTGGACCGGGTCCTTGAGCTGTACGTGGACCGGGACCTGGGCCGGGAGGAGATCATCGCGGCCGGGCACCCGGAGGCGCTGGTCACCCGCATCCTGCGGATGGTGGACACGGCCGAGTACAAGCGGCGCCAGTACCCGCCGGGCACGAAGATCTCCCCGAAGGTCTTCGGCAAGGACCGCCGCCTGCCGATCACCAACCGCTGGCGGGAGCACGCCTGAGGCCCGTCCCGGGGCGGGGCCCCGGCCCCGGCGTCAGAGGTCGACGCGGGCGGCGACCGGCAGGTGGTCGCTGCCCGTGGCCGGCAGGGTCCAGGAGGACACCGGCTCCAGGCCGCGCACCAGGATCTGGTCGATCCTGGCCATGGGGAACCCGGCCGGCCAGCTGAAGCCGAAGCCCTCCCCCGCCGCGCCCTGGGTGGAGCGTAGCTGCGAGGTGAGCGGGGCGAGCGCGCCGTCGTTCATCGTCCCGTTGAGGTCGCCCAGCAGGAGGGTGCGCGGCACCGTCTCGGAGGCGATGGCCCGGGCCAGCCTCTCGGCGGCGTCGTCGCGCTGCCCGGCGGTGAACCCGGCCCGGAACTGCACCCGGACCGAGGGCAGGTGCGCCACGTAGACGGCCACCTCGCCGTCGTCGGTGGCCACCGTGCTGCGCATCGCCCGGGTCCAGCCCATCCCGATGTCCACCGGGGCGGTCCCGCTGAGCGGGTACCGGCTCCACAGCCCGACCGTGCCCTGCACGGTGTGGAAGGGGTGGCTGGCGGACAGCGCCTCCTCGTAGGTGGCCACCTCGCCCTGCGGCAGCTCCTGGAGGGCGATCACGTCCGCCTCGGACTCGGCCAGGCGGCGGGCGGTCTCGGCCGGGTCGGCGTTGTCGGCGTCCACGTTGTGGCTGACGACCATCAGCGCGCCGCCCTCGCCGGACTTGTCGACCAGCAGCCCGCCGAAGAGGTCCACCCACACCAGCGCGGGCACCAGCACGGCGACCACCGCGGTGGCCGAGCGGCGCAGCACCCCGCACAGGGCCAGCGCCGGGATGGCCAGGCCGAGCCAGGGCAGGAAGGTCTGGAGCAGGCTGCCGAGGTTGCCGATCTCGTTGGGGATGCGGGAGTGGACCAGCATCACCAGGGCCAGGGCCAGGGAGAGCCCGGCGATCCACCAGCCGCGGCGCCACCGGCCGACCCGGTCCCGCCAGCGCGGCGCGCCGTCCCCCGGGGGCGTGGCGTTCCCCTCGTCCCCCGGCTCGGCCGGCCCCCCGGCGCCGTCGTCGCCGTCCCGGGCGCCGCCGCTGCCGGCGCCGCCCTCGTCCCGCCGGATCCCAGGGGTGTCCACACGTGCCATCCGCTGCCCTCGCTGCCCGTCGCCCTCCCCCCGGGAACCCCGCCGCGACCCCCGGGCGCCTGTGATCCGCCTCACCGGAAACGGATACCGGTGCAGGGGAGGACGACGACGGGCCGGTGCGGGGTTCCGTTATATCAGCCCCCTCCTCCCGCCCCTTTCCCGTAGCAGCCCGTCGGTGTCACCATGGGGGTCGATCCGGGGACGCCTCTATGGCGCTTCGAGACGACGAACAGGAGCGGCGCTATGACCAGCGCGATCACACAGCAGACCCCTGCCCAGGCGCAGCCCGGGCTCTACGGCGGCAAGAGCAGCCGCAGGATCACCGTCCGTGACATCGCCGCAGCCAAGCGGCGCGGCGAGAAGTGGCCGATGCTGACGGCCTACGACGCGATGACCGCCTCCGTCTTCGACGAGGCCGGGATCCCCGTGATCCTGGTGGGCGACTCGATGGGCAACGCCCACCTCGGGTACGAGTCCACCGTGCCGGTCACGCTGGAGCAGGTGACGATGCTCTCCGCGGCGGTGGTCCGCGGCACCCGGCGGGCGATGGTCGTGGGCGACCTGCCGTTCGGCTCGTACCAGGAGGGCGCGGTGCAGGCCCTGCGCAGCGCCACGCACCTGGTGAAGGAGGCCGGGGTGGGCGCGGTGAAGCTGGAGGGCGGCGAGCGTTCCGCCGACCAGATCCGGCTGCTGGTGGACTCGGGCATCCCGGTGATGGCCCACGTCGGGCTGACGCCGCAGTCGGTGAACGCCTATGGCGGGCACCCGGTCCAGGGCCGCGGCGAGGAGGCGGCGCAACAATTGCTGCGGGACGCCAAGGCCGTTCAGGACGCGGGGGCGTTCGCGGTGGTGCTGGAGCTGGTGACGGCGGAGCTCGCCTCCGAGGTGCGGCGCAGCCTGCACATCCCGACCGTGGGCATCGGCTCGGGCGCGGACTGCGACGCGCAGGTGCTGGTGTGGACCGACATGGCCGGGATGACCGACTGGCCGGGCGGCCGGACGCCGCGGTTCGTCAAGCAGTACGGGCAGCTCCGGCAGGCCCTGGGCGACGCGGCCCGCGCCTTCGCCGACGACGTGGTGGGCGGCGCCTACCCGGCGGAGGAGCACAGCTTCCACTGATCCCGCCCGCCGGGAAGAAGAGGCACGACGCTAGGGCGTGTCCGCAAAGTCGCGCTGGATCAGCGCGGCGGCTGGTGCGTGCGATCGCAAGGCACCGGATCGCCACTCGTACTGGGCGTACTTGGGCGATTCGGGAACGCAGCGAGCGTGCGTGCCAGGCGTCGCGCGCCCGGCGGGACTTTGCGGACACGCCCTAGGCCCGGGGGGAGGCTCCCCGGGCCTTGCGGTGGTAGTACCAGGCCATGTTGGAGGCCAGGCCGGCCAGCAGGACCCACACCAGGCCGAGCCAGTTGCCGCGGGAGAAGGAGAGGACCGCGGCGGCGGCGGTGAGCGCGCACAGCAGCAGGGCGTACCGGGCGAGGCGGCGCTGCCGGGCGGCGGTGTCGGGCTGGGGCATCGGCGGGGACTCCAGGGGTGCGGCGGTGCGGGTACTGCGTGCGGTGCGTGCGGTGCGTGCGGTGCTTGCGGTGCTTGCGGAACGCGCGGCCTGGCGGGCGTTCACAGGTCGGTGAGGCGGATGCCGGCGTGCGCCTTGTAACGGCGGTTGACCGAGATGAGGTTGGCGACCAGGGCCTCGACCTGGTGGGCATTGCGCAGCCGCCCGGCGTAGACGCCGCGCATGCCGGGGACGCGCCCGGCCAGCGCCTGGACGATCTCGCAGTCGGCGCGGCGCTCGCCGAGCACCATGACGTCGGTGTCGATCTTCTCGACGGCCGGGTCCTGGAGGAGCACGGCGGAGAGGTGGTGGAAGGCGGCGGTGACGCGGGAGCCGGGCAGCAGCGCGGCGGCCTGCTCGGCGGCGCTGCCCTCCTCGGGGACGAGGGGGTGGGCGCCCTTCCTGTCGAAGCCGAGGGGATTGACGCAGTCCACGACGAGCTTGCCGTCGAGATCCTCGCGCAGCTCGCGCAGGGTGGCGGCGTGCCCCTCCCAGGGGACGGCCACGATCACGACGTCGCTCGCGCGGGCGCAGGCGGCGTTGTCCAGGCCCCGCACGCCGTGGCCGAGGGCGGCGGCGGCCTCCTCGGCGCGCCCGGCGGCGCGGGAGCCGAGGATGACCTGCTGCCCGGCCCTGGCCAGGCGGTAGGCCAGGCCGCGGCCCTGGTCCCCGGTGCCGCCCAGGACGCCGACCACCAGGCCGGAGACGTCGGGCAGGTCCCAGGGGTCCCGGGGCGGTGCGTCACTCGTCGTCATGCGGGCATCGTCCCACCCCCACGGGTGGTGCTCAACGGCCGCCCTGCGGATCTCAGGGTCCGTCCCCGCCGTCCTGGTCGCCGCCCTCGCCGGGCGGTTCGTCGTTCCAGCGGGGGTCGTTGCGCCAGTCGGTCTCGCGTTCGCGGGCGGTGTCGAGGGCGTGCGCGGCCTCCTCGCGGGTGCCGTAGGGGCCGAAGCGGTCCTTGGCGGGGCACTCGGGCCCCTCCTCGACCGTGCCGTGCCTGAGGCAGTAGTACCACTCGCCGGGGCGGCCGGCGCCTCTGCGCCGGAAGAGAGCAGCCATGTCCTCATCCTGCCCGCCCGTACACTCGATTGCATGTCTGGCCAGTCACTTCTCGTCCCGGGCACGATCTCGCCGGCCCGCGCCGTCCCTTCGGCGATCCCCCGCCCCGAGTACGTCGGCCGCAAGGCCCCCGCGCGGTACTCCGGCCCCGACGTGCAGGACGCGGACACGATCCGGCGGATGCGGGAGGCGGGCCGGGTCGCGGCCCGCGCCCTGGCGGAGACGGCCGCGCACATCAGGCCGGGCGTCACCACCGACGAGCTGGACGAGGTGGCCCACGCCTACCTGTGCGGGCAGGGGGCCTACCCCTCGACGCTGGGCTACCGCGGCTTCCCCAAGTCGCTGTGCACCTCGGTCAACGAGGTGATCTGCCACGGCATCCCGGACTCCACGGTGCTGCGCGCCGGGGACATCGTGAACCTGGACATCACCGCGTTCACCGGCGGGGTGCACGGGGACACCAACGCCACGTTCCTGGTCGGCGGCGAGGAGGCGGTGGAGGAGGAGTCGCGGCTGCTGGTGGAGCGCACGCGGGAGGCGCTGAACCGGGCGATCCGCGCGGTGCGCCCGGGACGGCAGATCAACGTCATCGGCCGGGTCATCGAGTCCTACGCCAAGCGGTTCGGGTACGGCGTGGTGCGGGACTTCACCGGGCACGGCATCAACAGCGCCTTTCACTCCGGGCTGATCGTGCCGCACTACGACGACCCGCGCGCGACCACGGTGATGGAGCCGGGGATGACGTTCACCATCGAGCCGATGCTGACGCTGGGCACCCACGAGTGGGAGATGTGGGCGGACAACTGGACGGTGGTCACCAAGGACCTCCGGCGCACGGCGCAGTTCGAGCACACGCTGGTCGTCACCGAGAGCGGCGCGGAGATCCTGACGCTGCCCTGACCCCCCCTGACGCCGCCCCGGGGCGGGCGTTCGGCCCGGCGTCGCGAAGGCCCCGCGGTGAACCCTTGACTTAGGCAAGCCTAAGTTGTGACCATGGGCCTCCCCGTGCAAGGAGGTCCGCCGTGACCGTGCTCGAAGCAACGCCCTTCTCCGCCCTGATCCGCGCGGCCTCGCGCCGGCAGCACGAGGAGGCCGAGACCTCCCCGTTCATCGCGGACCTGCTGGGCGGGCGGCTGGGGCTGGCGGCCTTCCGGCGGTACACCGAGCAGCTGTGGGTCGTCTACCGCGCGCTGGAGGCGGCGGCCGACCGGCTGGCCGGGGACCCGGTGGCGGGGCCGTTCGTCCGCCCCGAGCTGTTCCGCACCGCCGCCCTGGAGCGCGACCTCGACCACCTCCACGAGGGCGGGGACTGGCGGGCGGCGCTGCGCCCGCTGCCGGCGACCGACGCATACGCCGCGCGGGTGCTGCAGGTCGCGCGGGACTGGCCCGGCGGCTACGTCGCCCACCACTACACCCGCTACCTCGGGGACCTCTCCGGCGGCCAGGTGATCCGCTCGGCCGCCGAGAAGACCTGGGGCCTGGCGCACCGGGGCGACGGCGTGCGCTTCTACGTCTTCGAGGCGATCGGCAACCCGGCGGCGTACAAGCGGGACTACCGCGCCCGGCTGGACGCGCTGCCCGTGGACGGCCCGGAGCGGCTGCGGATCGTGGAGGAGTGCCGGCGCGCCTTCGCGCTGAACACCGGCCTCTTCCGCGAGCTGGCCGGGTCCGCTCCGCGAGCTGAGTGAATATTTCCGATAAGCGCGTTTTCTGCTTCGTGCCCTCTGGCCCGCGCGGGACGCTGTGGCCTTGGAACGCGGCCCACCGCGCCGCCGACCAAGCGGTCATCCACGCGGTCACCCCGAGGAGCACGCCCTGGCTACGTCCCTTCCCCGCAGCCGCGCCCGCCGCCGGGCCCGGGCGTGCTGCGCCCTGCCCGCGGCCCTGCTGGCCGCCGCGGCCTGCGGCACGGCCGCCGGCTCCGCCGCCGTCGACCCCCAGGCGGTCGGCCCGGCCTCCGGCCGCATCACCTGGTACGCCATCAACTTCGGGCCCGAGGGCCTGCCCGAGCGGCTGATCTCCGCCTTCGAGGAGGACCATCCCGACATCTCCGTGGAGTACCAGCCCGCCCCCAACAACACCGACACCATGCGGGCCACCCTGACCACCGAGATCTCCGGGGGGTCGGGGGCCATCGACGTCTACAACGGCGACATCATCTGGCCCGCGCAGTTCGGCTCCGCGACGCTGGCGATGCCGCTGGACGAACACCTGCCCGACGACTTCTGGGACCGCTACCCCGAGCAGCGGGCCGAGGCCGTGGAGTACGAGGGCGAGCACCTGGCCGCCCCGCTCTACGGCGACGCCGGCTTCCTCTACTACCGCAAGGACCTGCTTCAGCGGCACGGCCTGGAGGTCCCCCGCACCTGGGAGGAGCTGGCCGAGACCGCCGCCCGCCTCCAGGACGAGGGCGAGGTGAAGTACGGCTACGTCGCCCAGTGGGCCAACTACGAGGGCCTGACGGTGAACTGGACCGAGCTGTCCGCCGCCGCCGGGGGCCGCAGCATCTCCCGGGACGGCGACCGCGCCGCCATCGACTCCCCCGCCAACCGGCGGGTGCTCGACTTCATGCGCGGCATGCTCCAGGACGACGTCGTCCCCTCGGCCACCAACAGCTTCCAGGAGCCGCAGTCCCTGCAGACCTTCGTGGAGGGCGACGCCGCCTTCCACCGCAACTGGTCCCACGGCTACAGCGAGTCCAACAACCCCGAGGTCTCCCGGGTCGCCGGCAAGGTCGGCGTCGCCCCGCTGCCCGCCTTCGAGGGCGAGGAGCCGCCCGGCCCCTCCGCCCTGGCCGGCTGGAACCTCATGGTCAACCCGCACAGCGACGCGGTCGGCGCGGTCCTGGCGTTCATCGAGTGGATGACCGGCGACGAGGCCCAGCGCATCCTCGCCGAGAACACCGTCCTGCCCGCCGTGCGGGACGTGCTGGAGGACCCCGGCCTGCGCCGCGAGAACCCCGTGCTCGACCTGGCCGCGGACGTGCCGCTGGTCGCCCGGCCCGCCGAGACCCCGCGCTACGCCCAGGTCAGCAACGGCATCTTCACCAACCTCAACGCGGCCCTCACCGGTGCCACCTCGCCCCGCTCCGCCCTGCGCGCGGCCGAGGAGGACATCCAGCGGGCCCTGGAAGGCGACGCCCTATGAGACGCGGCGAGCGCGCCCGCCGGCAGCGGCGGGCGCGGAAGGACGCCGGCGCGGTCGCCTACGGGCGCTCCCCGGCCGGCCGGCTGGCCGACCGGCTCAGGGGCCGCGCCGAGCCCGGCGGGGCGAGGGCCGCCGCGGCCGGCGGAGGAACGGGGCCGTCGGGGGACGACCGCACCGATCTGGAGCGGCGCTTCGCGCGCCTGGGCTGGGTCTTCACCTGGCCGGCCCTGGTGGTGGTGCTGGCCGTCACGCTCTTCCCCATCGCGTTCTCCGTCGCGATGAGCCTGAGCAACGTCAGCGTCTCCTCCGGGGGCTTTCGGCTCTCCGGCTTCACCACCGACCACTACACGCTGCTGCTGGGCTCCGGCCGCTGGCGGCACGCGCTGATCTTCACCGTCCTCTACACGGTCGGCACCGTGATCGCCGAGCTGGTGCTCGGCACGGTCATCGCCCTGGTCCTGGAACGCCTGGGCGGGCCGGGACGCGGCTGGATGATGGCCCTGCTGCTCCTGCCCTGGGCCATGATCACGGTGGTCTCGGCGCAGCTGTGGGCGTACATGTACAACGGCGTCTACGGCGTGCTGACCTCCTTCTCCGAGGCGGTGACCGGGGAGCCCGTGCAGTTCCTCGGCACCCGCTGGCCCGCCGTGCTGTCCATGGCCGCCGCGGACGTGTGGAAGACCACGCCCTTCGTGGCGATCATCGTGCTGGCCGGGCTGATGATGCTGCCCAACGACGTCACCGAGGCCGCCACGGTGGACGGCGCCGACCCGTGGACGGCGTTCTGGCGGGTGCGGCTGCCGCTGCTGCGCCCGGCGCTGACCATCGCCGTCCTCTTCCGCATCCTCCAGGCGTTCGGCCTGTTCGACCTGCCCTTCGTGCTCACCGGCGGCGGCCCGGGACAGGCGACCGAGTCCCTGGCCCTGCTGGGCTGGCAGGTGATGTTCACCAACCTCGACTTCGGCCCCGGCGCGGCGGTGGCCGCGAGCACAGCGGCGCTGGTGCTCGTCGGCTGCCTGCTCTTCCTGCGCGCCTTCAAGGCCCGGGTCGGCGACGAGGAGTCCGGCACATGACCGCCACCGCGCCCGCGACGACCGCGCGCACCACTGCCCCCGCCCCCTCCCGGCTGCGACGCCTGGCGGGAGCGTTCACCTGGACGCGCCTGGCCGCGCTGCTGATCGCCCTGTTCGTGGCCGCGCCCCTGTACTGGATGGCCGTCAGCTCGCTGAAGGGCCTGGACGAGGTGGGGGCCAACCCGCCGACGCTCTGGCCGGACCGGATCACCTTCGACAACTACCGCGAGGCCTTCGCCGAGAACAACTTCGGCACCTACCTGCTCAACTCCGTGCTGGTCTCGATCGTCGCCACGATCCTGGTGCTCGGGCTCAGCTCCTTCGCCGGCTACGCCCTGGCCCGGCTGCCGCTGCGCGGTAAGGCGCCGATCATGGTGGCGCTGCTGATGATCTCCCTCTTCCCCACCATCGCGCTGGCCGCGCCGCTGTTCCTGCTGATGCGCGAGCTGGGCTGGCTCAACAGTTACCAGGGCCTGATCCTGGTCTACACGGCGCTGAACGTGCCCTTCGCCATCTGGATCCTGCGCAACTTCTTCCTGGGTATCCCCAAGGAGATGGAGGAGGTCGCCTGGGTGGACGGCGCCTCGCCGGTGCGCACCGTGCTCTTCGTGATCCTGCCGCAGGCCAGGCCCGGCATGTTCACGGCGGCGATCTTCACGTTCACGGCCTGCTGGACGGAATTCCTCATCGCCCTGACCCTGAACACGGCGGACCGGTACCGCACGATGCCCGTCGGGGTGGCGCTCTTCGGCAGCCAGTTCACGATCCCCTACGGAACGATCTTCGCCGCGGCCACCGTGTCCGTGCTGCCCATCGCGCTGCTCGTCCTGATCTTCCGCCGCGCCGTCGTCTCGGGTCTCACGGCCGGCGCGGTCAAGGGCTGAGGGGCACCGGGGTTCCCGGCTCCCCGGCCGACCGGCTCCCCCGACCAGAAAGGCGGTTCCGACGCATGTCCTCCTTCCGCCCCGTCCCCGCGTGGCTGGCCGACGCGGTGCTCTACCAGATCTACCCGCAGAGCTTCGCCGACTCGAACGGCGACGGCATCGGCGACTTCGCCGGCATCACGGCGCACCTGGACCACCTCGCCTGGCTGGGCGTGAACACCGTCTGGCTCAACCCCTGCTTCGCCTCGCCCTTCCGGGACGCGGGCTACGACGTCTCCGACTACCTGTCGGTCGCCCCCCGCTACGGCACCGCCGACGACCTGGCCGCGCTGGTGGAGGCAGCCCGCGGCCACGGCATCCGCGTGATGCTCGACCTGGTCGCCGGGCACACCTCGGACGCCCACCCGTGGTTCGCCGCGGCGGCGAACGACCCCGGCGACGGGCGTTATATCTGGGCCGACCCGGACGGGGGGCTGCCGCCGGGCTTCGTGCCCTCCCCCGGCACGCGGCCCGGCGGGTACCTGCCGAACTTCTTCGACTCCCAGCCGGCGCTCAACTTCGGCTACGCCCGCCCCCACCCGGAGGAGCCGTGGCGCCAGCCGGTGGACGCCGAGGGCCCGCGCGCCAACCGGGCCGCGCTGCGCGAGGTGATGGACTACTGGCTGCGCCTGGGCCTGGCGGGCTTCCGCGTGGACATGGCCCACTCGCTGGTGAAGGACGACCCTGACCTGCGCGAGACCAGCACCCTGTGGGCCGAGCTGCGCGCCTGGCTGGACTCCACCCACCCGGAGGCCGCGCTCTTCGCCGAGTGGGGCGACCCGGCCGTCTCGGTGCCGGCGGGCTTCCACTCCGACTTCTTCCTGCAGTTCGGCGGCCCCTCGGACGGGCTGCCGCTGCGCTCGCTGTGGAACAACGGCCACGGCACGGTCGCCGACCACTGGACGCAGCGCCACTGCTACTTCGAGGCGGACGGCGGCGGCGAGGCCGGCACCTTCGTCACCGCCTGGGAGTCGGTGGCCGGGGTCCTCGGCGGCCGGGGGCACATCACGCTGCCCACGGCCAACCACGACTTCTCCCGGCTGTGCTGCGGGCCGCGCACCGCCGAGCAGCTACCCGCCGCGTTCGCCTTCCAGCTCACCTGGCCGACGCTGCCCGCGATCTACTACGGCGACGAGATCGGGATGCGCTTCCTGCCGGGCCTGCCCGACCACGAGGGCAGCTCCCTGGGCCGCACCTACAACCGCGCCGGGTCGCGCACCCCGATGCAGTGGGACGACGGGCCCAACGCCGGGTTCTCCACCGCGCCCGCCGAGCTGCTCTACCTGCCCGTGGACCCGGAGCCGGGGCGGCCCACGGTCGCGGCCCAACGCGCCGACCCGGGCTCGCTGCTGCACCTGGTGCGGCGGCTGATCGCGCTGCGCAAGGCCACCCCGGAGCTGGGCAGCCGGGGCGCCACCGAGGTCCTGCACACCGGCTACCCGCTGGTGTACGTCCGCGGCGACCGCTACCTCGTGGTGGTCAACCCCCGGCGCGAGCCCGCCGCGTTCACCCTGCCCCGGCCCGAACTGGCCGCCGGGGCACGGCCGGTGGAGGCGGACGGCGTGACCCTGATCGGGCAGGAGGTGACCGCCCCCGGCTTCGCCTGGGGCATCTTCGCGCTCGGCCGCTGAAACCTCCCCGCCGCTGAACCGCAGAGCCCCGTCGGGCGTCCACCGGACAGGGACGTCCGGGGGGACGTCGGGGAGGGGCGACGCGCGATGTTCGGGATCATCCGTCCGTGCGGGCACCGGCTGCCGGGGGCGCTGCGGGAGCAGTGGCGGGCGCACCTGTGCGGGCTGTGCCTGGCGCTGCGGGACACCAGGGGGCAGGCGGCCAGGGCCGCGACGAACTACGACGGGCTGCTGATCTCCGTCCTGCACGAGGCGCAGGCAGCGCCGGGCCCCGGGGCGCGGCGCACGGCCGGCCCGTGCCCGCTGCGGGGGATGCGCACCGCGCCGGTGGCCCGGGGCGAGGGCCCGCGGCTGGCCGCCGTGGTGTCGCTGGTGCTGGCCTCGGCCAAGCTCCGGGACCACGCCCAGGACGGGGACGGGGCGCTGGCCAGGCGTCCGGCCGCGGGGGCGGCCCGCCTGCTCGCCCGGGACTGGGCCGCGGCCGGCGCCCGCCACGGGGCCGGTGTCGGCTTCGACACCGCGGTGCTCACCGCGGCGGCCGGGCGGCAGGCGGGCGTCGAGGCCCTGGCCGGGCCCGGCACGCCGCTGACGGACGTGACCGAGCCGACGGAGACGGCCACGGCCGCCGCCTTCGCCCAGACCGCCCACCTGGCAGGCCGCCCGGCCAACGCCCGGCCCCTGGCCGAGGCGGGGCGGCTGTTCGGGCGGGTGGCGCACCTGCTGGACGCGGTGGAGGACCGGGAGGCGGACGCGGCGGCAGGGGCGTGGAACGCCATCGCGGCGACGGGCACCCCGCTAGCCGAGGTGTGGCGGCTGTGCGAGGAGGCGGTGGGGGGCGTGGAACGCGCCCTGGCAAAGGCCCGGTTCGCCGACCGGCGGCTGGTGGACGCCCTGCTGGGGACGGAGCTGCGCCACGCCGTGACGCGCGCCTTCGCCGGGGAGAACGCCGAGCGCGTGGACCTCACCAAGCCGGGCGACGAGGCGAACAGTAAGAACAAAGAGAGGAAAAGGAAGAAGAAGCGGAGCAATAAGGAGAGAAAGGAGAAGAAAAAGCGCGACTGGTGCGACTGCGGCGACTGCGGCTGTGAGTGCGACTGCTGCTGCTGCGACTGCAGTTGTTGAACACCGCACGACTGACCGATTCGGCGCTGGCGCCGGGGCGATCGGATGGCGACCATGATGCGGGGGCGGAGCCACGGAGCTTCCCCGGGCCGGGATGGCCCGGAGGGCCGGAAAGGGGAGGGGTATGGGGTGGATTTCGGGAGTGAGGACCGAGCAATGAGCCGGCGCATGCGCCCGGCGCGCCGGGCGCGGGCCGCGCGGGGGGCGAAGACCGGCCGATTATCGGCCGCGCGGGCGCGGCCCGGCGCGGCGCGCGGGAAACGAAGGGCGTACGCCCCCGGCATGAGGGGCGCGAACCCGGGGCACCCGCGTCGTTGCGGGCCGTTGCCGCCCGCCGCCGTGCGGCCGTTCCGGCCACCTCGCGGGGGCACGGGGAAGCCGGCCGTGCCGCGGCCCAGACCCCACGCGCCGGGCCGCCGTTGCGCGCCCGCGGCCGGCGCGCAGCGCTCCGGCTCCGGCTCCGTCCAGTCCGCTCGTCCGGGAGGCAGGAATGTTCGGGAGGTTGTCGCGTCCGCAGCGGGAGGGAATGCGCCCCGCCGCGGGTGCCGTCTGTTCGCTGGCGGTGCGCTGCGCCGAGGCCGAGCACGGGCTGCGGGCGGCGTGCATCGGAGACGTGGCCGAGCACGGTCGGTACATCGAGGACGGCGACGTGCTGTGGATCGAGCACGCCACGGGCGCGGAGGGCTGTGACCTGCTGCTGCTGGGGAACGTCCCGGGCGACGGCGCCCCGCCCCCCGAGGTGGTGGTGTGGACCTCGCCGGAGGCCGGGGCCGTTCCCGCCTCGCATGAGGACGGGGGCGGCTGCGCGGCGGCAGCGGCGCGCGGCGGCCTGCTCTACGTCCGCGCCTGCGGCCCCGGCTCGGCCACGGCCACGGGCTGCGAGGAGCCGGCCGTTCCCTAGCCTGCCGCCCCGGCGCCGGACGTTCCCGCGTCGGCCGCTCAGGAGCCGGCCGTTCCGTAGATGGCCGTCAGCCACACGTGCAGCGTGACCTCGACGACGTCGGTCCCCCTGGGGACGAGGCCGTCGTCGGCGAAGGAGGAGTAGAAGACCCGCTCGTTCATGGAGTTGAGGGCCGCCGCCAGCTCGTGGGCCGGCGGCCCGGGCGGGGCGGCCCCCCGCTCGCGCTCGGCCTCGATGGCCCGCGCGGTGTGCGCGATCCAGCCGCCCAGGACGGAGGCCCACAGCCCCCGCACCTCGGCGCCGCCCGCGCTCGCCCCGGCCTCCACCACGGCCAGCACCACCGCGCGGTGCGCGCGGAAGATGTCGTAGAAGGCGGCCAGCGCCCCCCGCCAGCGGGCCGGCGGGTCCTCGGCCAGCCCGAGCAGCGCCTCCCCGGCGGCCCGGCCCGCCTCCTCCGCGACCCGGTCGAGCAGGGCGAGCAGCACCGCCTCCTTGGAGGCGAAGTAGAAGTAGAACGTCGGGCGCGAGATCCCGGCCCCGCGCGCCAGCTCGTCGATGGAGATGGTGTGGAACTGCCTGCCCTCCAGCAGCCGTTCGGCCGTCGCCAGGATGGCCAGCTGCCGGTCGTCGCCGGACGGCCGGGGCGCGCGCCTGCCCCGCGGGGTCCGGGGTGCGGCGCGCTCGGCGCCGGGCGGCTGGTGGAGGGGCATGGGCGTCACCCTACCTCCGGGGGACCCCCCGTTGTCGACAGCGTGTCGATGTTCTCGACGCAGTGTTGACGGCGCGCTCGGGGACTCGGTAGCCTCCGAGGGCCCCGGACACTCCCAGCCCCTCACAGGAGCCCCCGTGACGCCCTCCCTCTTCTCGGTAGCCGGCAAGACCGCCCTGGTCACCGGCGGTTCGCGCGGCATCGGCCTGATGATCGCGCGGGGCCTGGTGGAGGCGGGCGCGAAGGTCTACCTCTCCTCCCGCAAGGCCGCCGCCTGCGAGGAGGCCGCCGCCGAGCTGTCCAAGCTGGGCGAGGCCGTCTCCCTGCCGGCCGACCTCTCCCGCGACGAGGAGGTCGACCGCCTGGCCTCCGAGATCGCCGAGCGCGAGGACGGCCTGCACATCCTGGTGAACAACGCCGGGGCCACCTGGGGCGCGCCGCTGGAGGAGTTCCCGGTCAGCGGCTGGGACAAGGTGATGACGCTCAACCTGCGCAGCCCCTTCCTGCTCACCCGCGCCCTCCTCCCCCGGCTGCGCGCGGCGGGCAGCGCGGAGGACCCGGCCCGCGTGATCAACGTCGGCTCCATCGACGGCCTGCACGTCCCCGGCCTGCCCACCTACTCGTACTCGGCCAGCAAGGCGGCCCTGCACCACCTCACCCGGGTGCTCGCCAAGGACCTGGGCCCCCAGGCCATCACGGTCAACGCCATCGCCCCCGGCCCGTTCGAGTCCAAGATGATGGCCGCCACGCTGGAGGCGTTCGGCGAGGAGATCGCCGCCGCCGCGCCGCTGGGCCGCATCGGCCGCCCCGACGACATGGCCGGGATCGCTGTCTACCTCTCCAGCCGCGCGGGCGCCTACGTCACCGGCGCGGTGATCCCCGTCGACGGCGGCCTGGCCACCACGGTCTGAGCCGGCGCGGGCAAGGCCGGACGGACAGGCGCGGACGGATGAGACCGGGAAGGAGGCGCGCGCGATGACGGAATCCCTGCTGCTGTCCCGGCGGGACCTGGACTTCCTGCTCTACGAGTGGCTGGACGCCGAGGCGCTGACCAAGCGACCGCGCTACGCCGAGCACGGGCGCGAGACGTTCGACGCCATGCTCGACCTGAGCGCGGAGATGGCCGCCCGGCACTTCGCCCCGCACAACAAGAAGAACGACGCGCAGGAGCCGCGCTTCGACGGCGAGCGGGTGCACATCATCCCCGAAGTGGGCGAGGCCCTGCGGGTGTTCGCCGGCTCGGGCCTGCTGGGCGCCACCATGGACGAGGAGGTCGGCGGCCTCCGGCTCCCCTCCCTGGTGGCCGGCGCGTGCATGGCGTGGTTCCAGGCCGCCAACGTCGGCACCTGCGCCTACCCCTTCCTGACGACGGGGAACGCCAACCTCCTGCTGGCGCACGGCAGCCGGGAGCAGATCGACACCTGGGTGCGCCCGATGGTGGCCGGGCGGTTCTTCGGCACGATGTGCCTGTCCGAGCCGCAGGCCGGCTCCTCCCTGGCGGACGTGCGCACTCGCGCCGAGCCCCGGCCGGACGGCCGTTACCGCCTCTTCGGCAGCAAGATGTGGATCTCCGGCGGCGACCACGAGCTGGCGGAGAACATCGTCCACCTCGTGCTGGCCCGCATCCCCGGCGGCCCGCCCGGCGTCAAGGGCCTCTCGCTGTTCATCGTGCCCAAGTACCTGCTGAACGAGGACGGTTCGCCCGGCGCGCGCAACGACGTCTCGCTGGCCGGCCTCAACCACAAGATGGGCTACCGCGGCACGACGAACGCCCTGCTCAACTTCGGCGAGCGCGAGGGCGCCTGGGGCGAGCTGGTGGGCGAGCCGCACCGGGGCCTGGCGTACATGTTCCACATGATGAACGAGGCCCGCACCGGCGTGGGCCTGGGCGCCACGGCGCTGGGGTACACGGGCTACCTGCACGCCCTCGACTACGCCCGGGGCCGGCCGCAGGGCCGCCCGCTCACCGACCGGGACCCCGCCTCCCCGCAGGTCCCGATCGTCGAGCACGCCGACGTACGGCGGATGCTGCTGGCCCAGAAGGCGTACGTCGAGGGCGCGTTGGGCCTGTGCCTGTACGCGGCGCGGCTGCTGGACGAGGAGCGCACGGCCCCGGCCGAGGAGGAGCGGGCCCGCGCCCGGCTGCTCCTGGACGTGCTGACCCCGGTGGTCAAGAGCTGGCCCTCGCAGTGGTGCCTGGCGGCCAACGACCTGGCCATCCAGGTACACGGCGGCTACGGCTACACCCGCGAGTACGACGTCGAGCAGTTCTACCGCGACAACCGGCTCAACCCCATCCACGAGGGCACGCACGGCATCCACGGCCTGGACCTGCTGGGCCGCAAGGCCGTGATGAACGGCGGCGCGGGCCTGAGGCTGCTGCTGGAGACGATCGCGGCCACGGCCCGGCGCGCCGACGCGGCGGGCGGGGAGGCGGCGGAGTTCGGCGCCTCGCTGACGGCCGCGGCCCAGCGGCTGGGCGCGGTCACGGCCCACCTGTGGGCGGGCGGCTCACCGGAGGAGGCCCTGGCCAACGCCTCGGTCTACCTGGAGGCGGCGGGCCACGTGGTGCTGGCGTGGATCTGGCTGGAGCAGCTCCTGGCCGCACAGGGCGGCACCAGCGCCTTCCACGCCGGGAAGCGGCAGGCGGCCCGGTACTTCTTCCGGGTCGAACTGCCCCGCACCGGGCCGCAGTTCGACCTGCTCATGGCACGGGACCTGACCGCCGCGCAGATGGATCCCGACTGGTTCTGACGTCCGGGCCGACGGCGGCCGGCTGTCCACGGGCCGGTGGCGGCCGGCCGCCTTCCGCCCGGACGTCAGACGCGGTCCTCCCGGACCGCACCCCCCACAGCGGGACCCCGGGCCGGTAGCGCCCGCCCGGGGTTCCGTGGCGCGAACGCCCGCCGCGGGCGTTCGCGGTCAACGCCCGTGGCGAGGGCCGTCGCGCTCCCGCGGCCTGGCGGGGTGCCCGCCTCAGGAGTGGCCCACCACCGCGCGGATCTCTGCCTCGCCCGCGTTGCCCCCGGTGCACATCACCGCGACCCGGCGGCCCGCGAAACGCCCGGGCCGGGACAGCAGCCCCGCCAGCGCCGCGGCCCCCGCGCCCTCGCACAGCGTGTGCGCCTCGCGCATCATCAGCCACTGGGCCCGGGCGATCTCCTCGTCGCTCACCAGCAGGAACTCCGCCAGCCGCCGCCGGATGAGGGACTGCGGCAGGGCGAAGGAACAGCCCGTGGCCAGGCCCTCGGCGCGGGTGCGGATGGGCCGGGAGACCGGGGCCCCGCCCGCCTCCCAGGAGTCGTGTGCGGCCGGGGCCCCGGCCGCCTGCACGGCGACCACCTCGCAGTCCGGCGCGACGGCCGCGGCCACCAGGCAGGCCGCGGCGGCCCCGCTGCCCCCGCCGACGGGGACGATCACCGCGTCCAGGCCCGGCTGCTGCTCGAACAGCTCCAGGTAGGCCGTCGCCACCCCCGCGATCAGGGCCGGCTCGTCGCCCGCGCTGACCAGCCTCATCCCGCGCACCGCCGCGATCCGCTCCGCCTCGGCCGCCGCCTCCGCCAGGTCGGCCCCGGCCTCCACCAGCTCCGCTCCCAGGGCCCGGACGGCCGCCGCCTTCACCGGGTTGGGCGCCGCGGGCATCACGATGACGCAGGGAGCGCCGAACCGGGCGGCGGCGTAGGCCAGGGACTGGGCGTGGTTGCCCGTGGAGTACCCGACGATCCCGCGGGCGCGGGCGGCCTCGTCCATCCCGGCCAGCAGGTTCAGCCCGCCCCGCACCTTGAACGCGCCCGTCGGCTGGGCGTTCTCGTGCTTGACGAACACGGTGGTACCGCCGCCGACCGCGGCGTTCAGCGTCGGATAGGACCACACCGGCGTGGCCGGCAGGTGCCCGGCCAGCAGGCGGCGGGCCCGGAGGGCGTCGGTGATGGTGGGCGCGGCGAGAGCGAGAGCGGTGGCCATGCCAGCACGGTCGCACGACCGCGTCCCATCGATCCAATGCCTGTTTTCTCTGCATCCATCGACGCCGCCTATGAATGCCCCCGGACCTGCGGCTAGGCTCGGGGCGTGGCGCTGGATCTGACGCGGTTGCGGGTGCTGGTGGCGGTGGCCCGGGAGGGGTCGGTGACCGCCGCCGCCGAGGCGTTGCACTATGCGCAGCCCTCCGTGAGCCATCACCTGGCGCGCCTGGAGGCCGAGGCCGGCGTGGTGCTCGTGCGGCGGGCCGGGCGCGGGGTCGTTCTCACCGACGCGGGGCGGCTGCTGGTGGCGCGGGCCGAGGAGATCCTGGGGCAGGTGGAGGCGGCCCGCGCGGAGCTGGCCGAGCACGCGGGCCTGCGCACCGGCCGGGTGCGGCTGGCGGCCTTCCCCTCGGCGCTGGCCACGCTCGTTCCCCCGGCGGCGGCCCGGCTGGCAGCGGGGCACCCGGGCGTGGAGCTGGCGCTGACCGAGGCCGAGCCGCCCGAGGCCCTGACGGCGCTGCGCAACGCCGAGGTGGACGCCGCGCTGATCTTCGACCACGACGACCCGGTGCCCGGCGACCGGCGCAACACCACGGTCACGCCCGTCCTCCAGGAGCCGATGTTCGTGGTGACGCCCGGGAACGGCGCCGGGCAGGGGCCGCCCACCGCGCTGGAGACCTACGCGGGCGAGAACTGGATCGCCGGCTGCGAGCGGTGCCGCACCCACCTGACGGCGCTGTGCGAGCGGGCCGGATTCGCGCCGCGGATCACCTTCGAGACGGACGACTACGTCGCGGTGCAGGCGCTGGTGGCCGCGGGCCTGGGCGTCGGGCTGCTGCCGGGCCTGGCGCTGCGGGCGCACCGGCACCCCGGGGTGCGGGCGGTGCGGCTGCCGGAGGACCGGCGGCGGGTCTCGCTCGCGGTGTACGGCCGCCCTCCGGCCGCGCTGCCGGTGCAGGCGTTCGCGGCCTCGCTGGCGGCGACGGCCGAGGACGGCCCCTGGCTCTGACCCGGCGGCGCGGCGGGCGCGTTGCCCCGCGGCGGGTCGTGCGCTGACGCGCGGGGCGGGGCGGTCGGTTCCCGCCCCGCGCGTCCGTCACCGCCCGTGCCGGGCGCGGAGGCGCCGGGCGGCGACGAGGGAGGCCGCCCCGGCCAGGGCGAGGGCCGCCGTGGTGGCGGTCGCGGCGGGCCCGGGGAGGGAGGAGCCCGTGGTGGCCAGGGCGCCGCCCCGGGCGCCGGTCCCGCCCGCGTCCGGGGCGGGCCCGCCCGGGCCGCCGGCCTGGGGGGCGGGGCCGCCGGGCGCGGGCAGGGCGGCGTCCTCGTCCACCGTGACGGCGACGGTGACCGGGTCCAGGGCCTCGCCCTCCTGGTAGAAGCCGCCGAATGCCTCGGCGCCCTCGGCGGTCAGCGTGGCGGGCACGGCGGACAGCTCGATGACGTCGTTCTCGGGGGCCAGCGCGCCCGCCGGGACGTCCAGCCCGGCGACGGCCAGGTCCTCGTACGCGGTGACCTCGCCGGTCTCGCGGTCCCGGGAGGAGACATCGGCCAGCAGCGCGGCGCCGGAGCCGTCGATCTCGACGGCGAGGTCGGTGAACGCCAGGTCCAGCGCGCCGTCGTGGCCGGTGAAGCGGACGCCGCCCTCGAACGCGGCCTCCAGGGACGGGACTTCGGCCTCCCAGGCGCCGGAGCCGCCGGGAAAGAGGTAGCCGCCCCCGGCCTCGGCCGCGCCGTCGCTCAGCTCCACGCGGCCGGCGGCGACGGGGCCGGTGACGTAGGCGCGGAAGGACGCCTTGACGCCCCAGACCAGCGTCCCGTCGTGCACGGCGCCGCCCGGCTCCTCGGCACCGGAGTCCTCGCCACCGGGCTCCTCGCCGCCCGGCTCCTCGCCGCCCGGGTTCTCCCCGCCCGGGTTCTCCCCGCCCGGGTTCTCCCCGCCCGGCTCCTCACCACCGGGGTTCTCCCCGCCGGGCTCCTCACCGCCCGGGTCTTCCCCTCCGGGCTCCCCGCGGCCCGCCTCCGGGGTCACGGTGAGCGTCGCCGGGTCCAGCTCGGTGCCGACCGGGTACATCGGGTTGCCGCTGAACTCGAAGGCCTCCGCCCCGCCCTCGGTCAGCGCCGCCGGGATGCCCGCGAAGACCAGGGCGCCGCCCTCGCCGCGCCCCGGCGCCACGCCGGTGAGGTCGAGGGAGGCGAACGCCACGTCCTCCGTGGTCTCGCCCGCGACCGTGACGTCGGCGACGAGGCTGCCCGAGGTGCCCTCGGTGATCACCTCAAGGCCGGAGAGCCGCAGGTCGAGCGCGCCGTGGTGCCCCTCGAAGCGGACGCTGCCCCCGAAGGCCGCCCGCACCGCGTGGGTGGCGGTGTCGTAGGTGCCGGTGCCCCCGGTGAACCGGTAGGTGCCGTCCTCGTTCGTCTCCGCACCGTCCGCCGCGGTGGCGCTGCCGCCCGCGATGGGCCCGGTGACGTAGCGGCGGAAGGACTCCTTGACGCCCCAGTCCAGGGTGCCCTCGCCCAGCGCGACGGCGGGCGTGCCCGGGGCGGCGGGCGCGGCGGCCACGGCCGGGGCGGTCGCCCCGGCGGCAAGCACGGTGGCGGTGGCCGCGGCGAGCAGCAGGCCGCGGCGGCGGGTGAGGGTCGTTCTCGGGGCGCGGGCGGCGCGGGTGGCGGTCATGTCCGGTCGTTCTCCTCAGCAGCAGGGGTGGTGGTGGTACGGCGCGCGCGCCGCAGGATCAGGAACGTGGCGGCGGCCAGGGCGAGCAGGCCCGTGCCCCCGGCGAGCCAGACGGCGGGGCCGGGCCCGGAGGAGCCGTCCGCGGCGGGGGCGGCGTCCTCGCGCTGCCCCGACTCGCCTGCGCGCTCTGCCTCTTCGCCCGCCGCGGGCGTTGCGGCGCCGTCCGGGTCGCTGCCCAGGTCGGGCAGCGGCGGGAGGTCCGCCCCGGAGGTGGTCAGGGCGAGGGTGAGGGGGTCCATGGCGGTGCCGGGTGGGTAGAGGCCGGCCAGGGCCTCGGCGCCCTCCTCGGTCAGCTCGGTGGGCACCTCCTGAAGCAGGATCAGGCCGTCCTCGGGCTCCAGGTCGCCCGCGGCGGCCGGGAAGGTGACCAGCGGCCGGTCCTCCAGCGCCTCGCCGTCCGCGGTGACGTCGGCCGCGAGCGTTCCGGTGCCCTCGGCCACGGTGACGGTCAGGCCGCCGAGCGCGAGGTCGAGGCCGTTGCCCGTGAAGTGGACGCGGCCCTCGAACGCGGCCCGCGCGGTGCCGGCTTCGAGGTCGGCGGTGCCCTCCCCGGCGGGGAAACGGAAGAGGGCACCGCCGTCCCGCGCGCCGCCCGACAGCTCCCAGGCGCCCTCGGCCACAGGGCCGGTGACGTACTCCCGGAAGGTGCGGCGCACGCCCCAGTCCACGGCGCCGCCGGCGAGCGCCGGCTCGCCCGCGTCCGTGGCGTCCTCGCCCCCGGCCTCCGAACCGCCGTCCCCGCCCTCGTCCTCGTCCTCGTCCGGATCAGCGGTGGCGCCCGGCGGGAGCGCGGGGTCCTCGGAGTCGGCGGTGAGGGAGACCGGGTCGAGGGGATCGCCCGCCCGGTAGTACCCGGCGAAGGCGCGGGCGCCCTCGGCGGTCAGGGTGGCGGGGATGCCGGTGACGGCGATCCGGGTGCCGCCGCGCAGGTCCACGCCGCTGAAGTCCAGGTCGGCCAGCGGCACTTGGGCGGCCTCGGTGACCCGGCCCGAGGAACGGTCGCGGCTGCGCACGTCGGCGTGGAGGGTGCCGGTGGCGCCGTCGACGCGGACGGTGGGGTCGGAGACGGTGAGGTCGAGCTGGTACGTCCCGTCCTCCTCCCGGTGCCCGGTGAAGCGGACGCCGCCGGTGTAACCGGCCGTCAGCGCCCCGGAGCCGGGGTCGTAGGAGCCGCGGGCGGTGTGGAAGCGGAACTGGCTCTCCCCGACCGTGGCCGCTCCCCCGCTCACGCTCCAACTGCCGCCCGCGATGGGCCCGGTGACGTAGGTCTGGAACGAGGAGCGGATGCCCCAGTCCAGCCGGCCGCCGGCCAGGGTGCGTTCGGCCGCGTGGGCGGTGCCGGACAGGGCGGGCAGCAGGCAGAGCGCGAGGAGCGAGGCCAGGAGCAACGCCAGGGGCGGCGCCGGGAGGAACGCCCGGCGCGGGGCGCGGCGCGGCGTTCCGGGCGGCCTTGCGGGCAGCATCGGGGGTCCCCTCCTGACGCTCGGGATCGGGCGAGTAAGGTTAGGCTAACCTAAATTCTCGGCGGCCCGTGGGGTCCCACACGAAAGGCGGGAAGCGGCGTGCGGACACGGCAGCACCCCAGGCCCCGGACCGGAACGCGCGCCCCCGCGCCGGTCGTTGCCCTCTCCCTCGTCTCCCTGCTGGCGCTCCTGCTGACGGCCTGCGGCGGGGGCGGCACCGGCGGCGCGAGCGGCTCCGGCGGAGGGACGGGCGGCGGGGCGGGGAACGCCCAGCAGCGGGAGGACCGGGTCGAGCCGCTGGCCGGACCCGCGCCCCAACCCGGCCTGCCGGTGACGGTGCACTCGGCCGACGGCGCCGAGGTGCGGATCGCCGCGGCGGACCGCATCGTTCCCCTCTCCGGCTCGCTCTCCGAGATCGTCTTCACCCTGGGCCTGGGCGAGCGCGTCGTGGCCCGGGACGTGAGCGCCACCTTCGAACAGGCCGCGGACCTGCCCCTGGTGACGCGCGGCCACGACGTCTCCGCCGAGGGCGTGCTGTCGCTGCGGCCCGACGTGGTGCTGGCCGAGTCCACCACCGGCCCGGCCGAGGCCGTGGACCAGATCCGCGCCGCGGGCGTTCCGCTGGTCGTCTTCGACCCCGCGCTCGCGCTGGAGGACGTGGAGGGCCGGATCGCGGCCGTGGCTGGGGCGTTGGGCGTGCCAGCCGCGGGCGAGGAGCTGAACGCCCGCACCGCGGAGCGGATCGCGGCCGTGCGGGCGGGGCTGCCGGAGGCCGGGGACCGGCCGCGGGTGGCGTTCCTCTACCTGCGCGGCACGGCCTCGGTCTACCTGATGGGCGGGCCCGAGTCGGGGGCGACCTCGCTGATCGAGGCGGCCGGCGGGGTGGACGCGGGCGTGGAGTCGGGTCTTGAGGGCGACTTCACGCCGCTGACCAGCGAGGCCCTGGTGGCCGCCGCGCCCGACGTGATCCTGGTGATGCGCAGGGGGCTCGACTCGGTGGGCGGCGTCGACGGCCTGCTGGAGATCCCCGGGATCGCACAGACCCCGGCCGGGGCCGAGCGGCGGGTGGCGAGCATCGAGGACGGAATGCTGCTGACCTACGGCCCGCGCACCGACCTCGTCCTGGCCTCGCTCGCGCGGCAGATCCACGGGGGCGCGGCGTGAGCGCGCCGCCCGCCGCGGAGCCCTCGGCCGGGGCCGACCTCGGGACGGCCGACGCGCCCGCCGCCCCGCCCGCGCCCCGCCGCCGGGCGCGGGCCGCCGCGCTGACCGCCGCGCTCGCCGCCGCCCTGGTCGCGCTGGTGCTGCTCTCCGCCGCGACCGGCGCCTACCGCCTCCCGGCCGGCGACGTCCTGGGCTCGCTGCTGCACCGGCTGGGCCTGGGCGGCCGGCCGCTGGACCGGGTCGGCGAGAGCGTGCTGTGGGACGTCCGGCTGCCGCGGATCGCCCTGGCCGCGCTGGTCGGGGCCTCGCTCGGGTGCGCCGGGGCGCTGATGCAGGGCGTGTTCGGCAACCCGCTGGCCGAGCCCGGGGTGATCGGCATCTCGGCGGGCGCGGCGGCCGGGGCGGTGGGGGCCATCGCGCTGGGCGCCTCCTTCCTCGGCTCCTGGACCGTCACCGCCTTCGCCTTCTGCGCGGGGCTGGGGACCGCCCTGCTGGTCTACGCCCTCTCCCGCTCGGGCGGGCGGACCGAGGTGGTGACGCTGATCCTGACCGGCATCGCGGTGAACGCCTTCGCGGGCGCGCTCATCGGCCTGTTCGTCTTCGTCGCGGACAACGCCCAGATCACGCAGATCACCTTCTGGCAGCTCGGCTCGCTCTCCCAGGCGACCTGGGCGCGGGTCCTGGCCGTTCTGCCCTGCGCGGCGGCCGGGCTGCTGCTGGCCCCGCTGTGGGCGCGGCGCCTGGACCTGCTGGCGCTGGGCGAACGGCCCGCCCGCCACCTGGGCGTGGACGTGGAGCGGCTGCGGCTGGTCCTGATCGTGCTGGTCGCGCTGCTGACGGCGGCGGCCGTGGCGGTGGCCGGGGTCATCACGTTCGTGGGGCTGCTGGTGCCGCACGTGCTGCGGATGGCGGCGGGGCCGGGGCACCGCTTCCTGGTGCCGGGCAGCGCGCTGGCGGGCGCGCTGGTGCTGGTGGCCGCCGACCTGGCGGCGCGCACCCTGGCGCAGCCCGCCGAGCTGCCGCTGGGGGTGCTGACCGCGCTGCTGGGCAGCCCGTTCTTCTTCTGGCTGCTGCGCCGCACCCGCGCCCGCCAGGGCGGCTGGGCGTGAGGCGGCGGGGGCGCGGGCGGGCGCCCGCGGAGGCGGCGTGGCCCGCGCCCGGCGCGGTGGTCGCGGCGGCCCGCGCGCTGACCGTGCGCCGGGGCGGGCGCGCGGTGCTGGACGGGGTGGACCTGGAGGTGGCCGCCGGGGAGGTGCTGGCCCTGGCCGGGCCCAACGGCGCGGGCAAGTCCACCCTGCTCGCCGCCCTGGCCGGGGACCTGGCGCCCGAGGCGGGCGAGGTCACCCTGGCCGGCCGCCCCGCGCACGCCCACGGCGCGCGGGAATTGGCCAGGCGCCGGGCCGTGCTTCCACAAGACCCCACCATCTCCTTCCCGTTCACCTCCGCCGAGGTGGTGCGCATGGGCCGGGCCCCGTGGGCGGGAACGGCCGCCGCGGCGGCGGACGACGCGGCCGTTGCGGAAGCAATGGTCCAGACCGGGACAACGGCCCTCGCCGGCCGCCCCTTCCCCGCCCTCTCCGGCGGCGAACGCGCCCGCGTGGCCCTGGCCCGGGTCCTGGCCCAGCGCGCCGGGACGCTGCTGCTGGACGAGCCCACGGCCGCGCTGGACCTGCGCCACCAGGAGGCGGTGCTGCGCGTGTGCCGGGAGCGCGCCGCGGCGGGGGCCGCCGTGGTCGTCGTGCTGCACGACCTGGGCCTGGCCGCCGCGCACGCCGACCGGGTGGCCGTGCTGCACCGGGGCCGGCTCGCCGCCGCGGGCCCGCCGGAGGCGGTGCTGACCGGCGAGTTGCTCAGTGAGATCTATGACCACCCCGTGGAGGTCCTCCCCCATCCCCTCACCGGCACGCGGCTGGTGCTGCCCCTGCGCGGGAACGGATCAAGCCGTTGAACCGGGCGCTTCCGGAAAGTTACATCAAACGGCAGCCAAACATCTCTTGGATGCCCTAACCTTTTCCCGCAACGAGGCGCGCACTCACGGGGAGATGAAGGCGCGCCTTCTTTGTCGCCTATCGTCTTCACAACGTCCCCGCGTCGCCGCCATCTCGTGTATAGGGGGGTTCATGCATCGTTCACAGGCCGCGCGGGGGGCCCGGCCGACCCGCCGGGCCCCTCGCGCCGGCGGAGCCCCGCGCGCGGCGGCCTCCGCCGGGTTCCGCTCCCCGGCTCCCGCCGCTCGCCCGGCCCGTCCCGCCGGCGCCGCCCGCCGGTACCGCACGATCGCCGTGACCGCCGACGCGCTCGGCGTCCTCCTCCCCGTCCTGACCGTCTATGCCCTGGATTTCCAGCCGCGCCCGGCCGCCGCCGCCGGCGTGGCCACCGCCGCCTGGCTGGCCGTGCGGGCCGGCCACCGCCGGTACGCCGCCGGACGGCTCGGCGAGTCCCGCGGGCTGCTGGCCGCCGCCCACGACTGGCTGCTCCTGCTGGGCCTGCTCGCCGGCCTGCGCGCGGTCACCGGCGAGGGCTCCTCCGTCTCGGCCGCGCTGCTGGCCCTCACCCCGGCCCTGCTGATCACCGCCGCCACCAGCACCGGCATCCACGCCCACCTCACCCGCCGCAGGCACCTGGCGCACGCCCTGCGCCGGGTCCTGGTCGTCGGCGAGGCCGGCCCCGTGGACCTCGCGGTCACCCAGCTCGCCGCCCGGACCGACCACCCCTACCTGGTGATAGGCGCCGTGCTGGCCGGGCACGAGGCCCCCACCTGCGGCGTCCCCGAGCTGGGGCGGCTGGCCGCCGACGCGGCCCCGGCCCTCTCCGGGACCGCCGCCGCCACGGCCGTTCCCCCCTCGGCGCCCTCCGGCCCCGCCGAGGCGGGCGAGGACGCCGGGCCCGGCTACCTGATCCCCGAGGGCACCGACGGCCCCGCCGTCCTGGCCGCCGCCCACCGCCACGACGCCGACCTGGTCCTGGTGCTGCCTGGCGCGCGCCTCACCGGCGACCGGCTGCGCCGGCTCAACTGGGCCGTGCAGGACGCCGGATACGACCTGGCCCTCGCCTCCGGCCTGACCGAGGTCGGCCCGCACCGCCTCTCGGTCTCCACCGCCGCGGGCCTGAACCTCCTGCACGTCGACCCGCCGCTGCGCCACGGCCTCCAGCCCGCGCTCAAGGCCGCCCTCGACCGCGCCGCCGCCGCGCTGGCGCTCCTGTTGCTGGCCGTACCCCTGCTCGTGCTGGCCGCCGCGATCCGCCTGGACTCGGCCGGCCCCGTCCTCTTCCGGCAGACCCGCGTCGGACACCTCGGACGGCCGTTCACGCTCTGGAAGTTCCGCACGATGGTCCCCGACGCAGAGCTGCGCCGCCCCGAGCTGGAGGCGGCCAACGACCACACCTCCGGGCCGCTGTTCAAGATGCGGCGCGACCCGCGCGTCACCCGCCTGGGCCGGGTCCTGCGCCGCACCTCGCTGGACGAGCTGCCGCAGCTGTGGAACGTCCTGTGCGGGCAGATGGCCCTCGTCGGACCGCGCCCGCCGCTTCCCGAGGAGGTCGCCGCCTACGGCGCCGTCGAGCTGCGCCGGCTCGGCGTCAAGCCCGGCATGACCGGACTGTGGCAGGTCAGCGGGCGGTCCGACCTGTCGTGGGACGAGGGCCTGGCCCTGGACCTGTCCTACGCCGACAACTGGTCGCTGACCACCGACCTCGACGTGCTCACCCGCACCCTGCGCGCCGTGGCCGACGGCCGTGGGGCGTACTAGGAGGGGGCCCGGGCCCCGCGTGTAGCGGGCCCCGGACCCCCGGGAGCAGATGGACCAGCAGGACGCGGACGGGCGGGACCCGGCCGCCTAGGAGCCCACGGAACGATCAGAGCCTTGAGAATGACCCAGCCACCACGCATACGTCTCGCGGATGCCGCGCGCCAGCGGGACCGAGGGCTCGAAGCCCAGCTTGCGCAGCCGAGTGATGTCGAGCTGCTTGCGCGGCGTGCCGTCCGGCTTGGCCGGGTCCCAGGCGACGCGGCCGGTGTAGCCGACCGCCTCCGCGATGGTGGCGGCCAGCCTCGCGATGGTCAGGTCCTCGCCGCAGCCGACGTTCAGCGCGATCTCGTCGTCGTACTCGCGCAGCATCAGCACGCAGGCCGCCGCCAGGTCCGCGCTGTGCAGGAACTCCCGGCGCGGCGTGCCGGTGCCCCACAGCGTCACCTCCTCGCGGCCGGCGGCCTTCGCGTCGTGGAAGCGCCGGATGAGGGCGGGCAGCACGTGGGAGGTCTCGGGATCGAAGTTGTCCCCGGGCCCGTAGAGATTTGTCGGCATCGCCGCGATGTACGCGCGGCCGAACTGCCGGCGGTAGGAGCGCACCTGGGAGATCCCCGCGATCTTCGCCAGGGCGTACGGCTCGTTGGTCGGCTCCAGCGGCCCGGTCAGCAGCGCCTCCTCCGGGATGGGCTGCGGGGCGAGCTTGGGATAGATGCACGACGAGCCGAGGAAGAGAAGCCGGTTCACGTCGGCCGCGTGAGCGCCGGCCAGGACACTGAGCTGAATGCGGAGATTGTCTTCGAGGAACGGCACCGGGAACCGCTGGTTCGCCATGATCCCCCCCACCGTGGCGGCTGCCAGCACCACGGCGTCCGGCCGGGCGTCGCGCAGGAATGCCCGGGTCCGTTCCGCGTCCCGAAGATCCAGCTCGTCCCGGGTCCTGGTCAGCACCTCGTGACCGGCCTCCGTCAGCGCGCGAGCGATGGCGGATCCGGCGAGACCGCGGTGGCCCGCGACAAAGACGCGGGCTCCGGGCTCCAGCAGTGTCGTCATGGCACCGGATTGTGCCAGGCGGCCCGCAGGTGTCACCGCCCGTTCACCGCGGACGGCGCCCCCGGCGCCGGCACGGGCCCTCCGGTCCCACGCCGCTGAGCCCAGGGCCGGCCACCACCGGCCGCACACACCACGCCCACCGCCATTCTGTGGCATATATCACGAAGTTGGGGGATCGCCGATGAGCACCACCGCGGGCAAGACCGCGCTGATCTCTGGCGTGACCGGTCAGGACGGTTCCTACCTGGCCGAGCTGTTGATCGAGAAGGGGTACACGGTGCACGGCCTCGTGCGCCGCTCGTCCACCTTCAACACCGAGCGCATCGACCACATGTACCAGGACCCCCAGGAGCCCCACCGCGCCCTGGTCCTGCACCACGCCGACCTCTCCGACGGCGTGGCCCTGGTCAACCTGCTGCGCGAGGTGCGGCCCGACGAGGTCTACAACCTCGGGGCCCAGTCCCACGTCCGCGTCTCCTTCGACGTGCCGCTGTACACGGCGGACGTGACGGGCCTGGGCACGCTCCGGCTGCTGGAGGCGATACGCGCCAGCGGCATCGACACCCGGATCTACCAGGCGTCCTCCTCGGAGATGTTCGGCGCGGCCCCGCCGCCGCAGAACGAGCGGACCCCCTTCCACCCGCGCAGCCCCTACGGCGTCGCGAAGGTCTTCAGCTACTGGTCCACGGTGAACTACCGCGAGGCGTACGACATGTTCGCGGTCAACGGCATCCTCTTCAACCACGAGTCCCCGCGCCGCGGCGAGACGTTCGTGACCCGCAAGATCACCCGGGCCGTGGCCCGGATCAGGGCCGGGCTCCAGGAGCACCTGTACCTGGGCAACCTGGACGCGGTCCGGGACTGGGGCTACGCGCCCGAGTACGTCGAGGCGATGTGGCTGATGCTCCAGCGCGACCGGCCGGACGACTACGTGGTGGCCACGGGCGTTCCGGCGACCGTGCGGGACTTCCTGGGCGCGGCGTTCGCGGCCGGCGGTCTTGACTGGACCGAGCACGTGCGCTTCGACGCGAAGTACGAGCGGCCCAGCGAGGTGGACGCGCTCGTGGGCGACCCGGCCAAGGCGCGCGAGCTGCTGGGCTGGGAGCCGGCGGTGCGCTGGCGGGAGCTGGCGGAGCTGATGGTGGAGGCCGACATCGCCGCCCTGGAGGCGGAGTTGAGCGGCGCGCGGGTGCGGATCGATCGGTGAGCGACGCGCCCCCGCGTGGGGGTCCCCCCGGGCAAAGCCCGGGGGAGGGAGGTACCCCCAGCGCGGCTGCCGGGCCGCACATACGCATGAGGCCCGCAGAGTGCCGCGCGGGCGGAGTTGGGAGTCCCCCCGGGCGGAGCCTGGGGGAGAGCAAGGAAACGCGGTGACCAACCGGTGATCGGAAGGAGCCGGGACCGAGACGGAATTGGTGCCTCCGCAGGCACAACCAGGGCCCGGTTCCGTTGGTCACTAACTGCGCTGAACGGTAAGGCTTGTGGAAATGGGTGAGTCGATGGAAGCGATGGACGACGGCGACCGGCCGGCGGACGTCAGAGACGAAGCGTCCGCTCCGGACGGGGACGCCGGCGCGGCGGGGACCGGCCACGCCGAGGGCGAGGACGCGGCCGGCGCCGCGGCCGATCCGGCGTCGGACCTGACGGGCGAGGACGAGGCGCGCGTCGCCGTCTCGCGGAAGGCTCGCCGCCGGGCGCGGCGCGCGCCGAAGGGCGACGCGACCCGCCCGGGGAAGGCGCGCCACCGGCTGCGCGGCCGGTGGGGCCGGGTCGTGGCGCTGGGGGCGGCGCTGGCCGTGGGGGCGGGAGTGCTCGCGAGCACGGACGGGCCGGGCGCCGACAGCGCCGAGGCCCTGACCCCGCCGCTGACCATGACCGCCGAGGACCTGCCGACCTGGCAGACCAACGGCATCGTCTGGGCCCTCGCCGAGTCCAACGGCGTGATCTACGCCGGCGGCACCTTCTCCACGATCCGCCCGCCGGGGGCCGCCTCCGGCACCCAGGAGCAGCCGGCCGACAACTTCGTGGCGCTGGACGCCGCGACGGGCGAGCCGGTGGCGGACTGCGACCTGGACTTCACCGTGGGCTCGGGCACCGCGACCATCCGCGCGCTGGCCGTCTCCCCCGACGGCCAGACCCTGTACGCGGGCGGCACCTTCGGCTCGGTCAACGGCCAGGGCGCCAGCAGCGTCGCGGCCTTCGACATTCCCTCCTGCACGCGCAAGCCGTTCCCCGTCGCGGCCAACGGCATCGTCCGCGCCATCGCGGCCACGAACGACCGGGTGTACCTGGGCGGGGACTTCACGCAGCTCAGCGGCGTCTCGCGTTCCTACTTCGGCGCGGTGAACGCCTCGGACGGCGCCGTCACCACCTGGCGGGCCGACGCGGACGAGGTCGGCAAGGCCATCGCCATCACCCCGGACGGGCAGAACGTCGTCCTGGGCGGCGACTTCTTCCGGATGAACGGCGCCAACTCCCACGCGCTGGCCGTGGTCCGCGCGAGCACGGGCGCCAACGTCCGCACCTACCCGACGGGCTTCATCCACGAGAACTCGACGGTGCAGTCCCTCGCCGTGGACGACACCAGCTTCTACACGGGCAACGAGGGCTCCGGCGGCGGCGTGTTCGACGGCCGCATCGCCCTGAACCTCTCGGACTTCAACGAGCGCTGGCGCGACACCTGCCTGGGCGCCACCCAGGCCGTGGCCGTCCACGAGGACGTGCTGTACTCGGGGCACCACGCCCACGACTGCTCCAGCATGGGCGAGTTCCCCAACCAGCCGCGCTACCACCTCTTCGGCCAGTCGGTGGGCGACGGCGCCAAGCTGGGCTGGTTCCCCAACACCAACGACGGCCTGGGCGAGTCGGTCGGCCCGCGCGTGATCGCGGTCGCCGAGGACGTGCCGGGCGAGGAGCGGGACTTCCTGTGGGTCGGCGGCGGCTTCACCACCGTCAACGGCCAGCCGCAGTGGGGTCTGACCCGCTTCGCCACCGGCCCCGACACGGGCAACCCCTCGACGCCGGAGACCTATGCCAGCAGCCTGGACGCCGGGCAGATCGACGTGACCTGGCGCCCCAGCCAGGACCTGGACGACAGCGAGCTGACCTACCGGGTCTACCGCGACGGCGGCGCGACGCCGGTGCACACCGTGTCGGCCTCCTCGATGCCGTGGAGCCGCCCGCAGCTCGTCTACGAGGACACGGATGTCACCGCCGGCGAGACGCACAGCTACCGCGTCACCGCCACCGACGCGGCCGGCAACACCAGCGCCCTGTCTGCGCCCGTGACGGCCACCGTGACCACCGGCGGCGAGCCCTACGCGGACGCGGTGCGCGCCGACAACCCGCTGCTGTACTGGCGTTACAACGAGACGGCCAACAACTTCGCCGCGGACGCCTCCGGCCACAACGCCAGCGGCGCGCACCGCGGCGGCCCGCAGCGCGGGGTCAGCCCCGGGGCGGTGCCGGGCCCGGACGCCCGCGGGATCGGATACGACGGGACCGACTCGTACACCTACAGCGAGCGCCGCTACTCGGGCCTGACCCGGTTCACGGCGGAGACGTGGTTCCAGACCACGACCAACCAGGGCGGCCGGCTCCTCGGGTTCGGCAACCGCATCCTGGAGGACAGCACCAACCGGGACAACAACATCTACATGCGCAACGACGGCCGCCTGGTCTTCGGGGTGTACAACTCCAGCAACACCCGCTGGACGATCACCAGCTCGCAGTCATACAACGACGGCGACTGGCACCACGTGGCGGCGTCCGTCGGCGCCAGTGGCATGCGCCTGTACGTCGACGGCCAGCAGGTGGCCAGCAACGTCCTGATCACCTCGGCCCGGAACACCACCGGCTGGTGGCGCAGCGGCGGCGACAGCCTCTTCGGCTGGTCCAGCCGGCCCTCCAGCGACTACTTCTCCGGACGGATGGACGAGACGGCCGTGTACAACGTCCAGCTCTCCGCGAGCCGGATCGCCGCCCACTACCAGGCCGCCTCGGCGCCCACCGACACGGTGACCGCGGTCGAGCCGACCGCGGACACCTACGTCAACGGCGCGTCCACCGGCTCCAACTACGGATCGCACGCGCAGCTGGCGGTCCGCGGCTCCTCCGCCTACGAGAGCTACCTGGCCTTTGACGTGCCCGCGGCGCCCTCCGGCCAGACCCTGCTGGCCGCCTCGCTCCAGTTGACGGTCACCGGGGACTCGTTCGCCGGGTCGGCGGACTCCTTCGACGTCCGGGAGATCACCGGGAGCTGGTCGGAGGACACCACCACCTACGCCACCCGCCCCACCCTCGACGACGGCGTCATCGGGACGCTGGCGGCGCCGGACAGTCCCGGCAGCGTCCAGACCGTCCCGCTGGACCTGGCCACGCTGGAGGGCGCGCTCGGCGGGTCGGTCGACCTGGCGCTGACCAGCGCGGGCACGGACAGCCTGTGGCTGTGGTCGGGCGAGGCGAACAACGCCGGGTACCGCCCGCAGCTCGTGCTCACCTTCGGGGCGCCGTGATGCGACGACGCCTCACCGCGTCCGGCCTGGCCCTCTCGGCGGTCCTCCTCCTCGCGCCCCTCGCCGCGTGCAGCGGCGGGGGCGGGGAGGAGGACCCCGAGGCGGGGTCCTCCCCGGCAGCCTCCTCCCCCGAGGAGGAGGCGGCCGGGGGGTCGCAGGACGACGGCATCCCGGAGGAGACCGTTCCCGAGGACGAGCTGACCCCGCCCGGGGGCGGCGAGTTCACCGAGGAGCAGCGGGAGTACCTGGCCGACCGCGTGCCCGAGGGCACCGACCCGGGCGCGATCCTGGAGCTGGGCAACGAGGCGTGCGACCGGGTGGGCTACCTTCAGCGGCACGACCCGGACGGCGTGGCGGAGGCCGTCGCGGACGGCGAGGTGCCGGGCGCGGCGGAGGCCATCCCGCACCTCTGCCCCGAGTTCGCGGACCTGCTCGGCGAGGGAGAGCAGTGACGGAGAGCAGCGAACGCCCCCGGCTGCCCATCGCGGTCGTGATCCCGACCAAGAACGAGGCGGCCAACATCACCGGCACGGTCCGGTCGGTCGTCGACCACTTCCAGGCGGTGGTGGTCGTGGACTCCGACAGCACGGACGACACCCGGAAGCTGGCCGCCGCGGAGGGCGCCGAGATTGTTCCCTACGTCTGGGACGGCAAGTACCCCAAGAAGAAGCAGTGGTGCCTGGACCACGTGCGCACCGAGATCCCGTGGGTGCTGTTCGTGGACGGGGACGAGATGCCCAGCCCCGAGCTGCTGGCCGAGCTGCGCAGGATCTTCCTGGACGGCCGGCCGGTGCGCCCGGCGGCCTTCGACATCCCGCTCGGGTACTGGTTCGCCGGCCGCCGCCTGCGGCACGGCTACACCATCGTCAAGCGGGCGCTGCTGGACCGCACCCGGGCCCGTTTCCCCGAGCCGGACGACCTGGACGCGCCGGGGATGGGCGAGCAGGAGGGCCACTACCAGCCGCTGGCCGACCCGGTCGTGCGGCTGAAGGCCCCCCTGGAGCACATGGATCTTGACCCGGTACGGACCTGGTTCGAGCGGCACAACCGGTACTCGGACTGGGAGGCGTGGCTGGAGAAGAACCCGGACGTCCGGGAGCAGATCCGTACGGCCAAGACGCGCCAGGGCCAGCTCTTCCACAAGGCCCCGTTCAAGCCGCTGCTGTCCTTCGCCTACGCCTACGTCTACCGCCGCGGCTTCCTGGACGGCCGCGCGGGCTTCGACTACGCGCTGGCGATGAGCTTCTACCGCTGGCAGATCGGCCTCAAGTCCCGCGAACCGGACCTCTGACCCCGGCCGTTGCCCGGGCGGGCGGGGTGAACGGCCGGGGGCTGGCGCCCGGTGATCAGCGGTCCGGGGTGATGTAGGGGGGAGGCGGCTCGGGGCCGGGCGGCGCCTCGATCAGCGCGACCGGCTTCCCGGCCGGGGCTCCCTCCCCGCCGCTCGTGTAGCTGAGCGTGCCGCTCGCGCCGCGCACCGCGTTGTCCAGATGCAGCAGGAAGAAGGCGTCCCGCACCCAGGCGCCCGTCAGCTCCGCGTCGGGGTCCTGGACGTGCGCGAGGCGGAGGGCGCGGACGGCCACGGCGAGCGCGTCGTGGTTCGCGGCGGCGTAGCCGTCCGCCAGTCCCTCCTCCGGCGTCTCGGCGCCCGCGCCTGCGGCGTCCCCGTCAGAGGCGACGTACTCGCCGAACCGCGCGCGGAAGGCCGCGAATCCCTCCGGGGCGGTCCCGGTGCCCTCCTCCCGCAGCCAGGCCGGGTCCATGGCGGACGCCTGGACGACGGTGATGCGGCCGGCCGTCAGGTCGGGCCACCGGTGCTCGGCGATCACCGGGCCGGTCTCCACGAACAGCACGCTGATGGGGTCCTCCCGGCAGGACCGGTTGCCCAGGGCCTCCAGGAAGGTGTCCAGGTCGTGGGTCCGGCCCGCGAAGAGGACCATGTCCGCGCCCATGGCGCAGGTGTTCTGCACGGCCGCGTCGACCAGTGCGGGCCGCGGCGACTCCTCGGTCGTGGTGCCCTCGAAGGGCTGCTCCGGATTGCTGCCGATCTGCTCCGCCATGACCGTGCGGAACGCCTCGGTCAGGGAGTGCACGTGCAGGTCGGGGGCCTGCGTATCGTGCACCAGCACCGCCTCCCGCAGCTCCTCCCGGCCGGCGACGTAGGTGCGCAGGGCGTTGACGAAGTCGGTGTTGGTGGCGGTGACGCGGACGAGCCCGGGCACCTCGCCGGAGTTGAGCTGGTCCCCGCTCGCCGAGGAAGCCACGACCGGGATGCCGTGGCCGGACAGCTCCAGCGCCGCGGCCCGGCTGGCCTCCGTGCTGATGGACAGGCCCACGACCGCGACGAGCGGCTGCGGGCCGTCGGCCAGCTCCACCAGCCCGTCCACGGCGGCCTGCCATCGCTCGTGGCGGGCGCCCGCGTTGGCCAGGTAGAGCTGGATCAGCGGCGCCGGGTCGCCCAGTTCGCGGGTGTGATTGGCGCGCATCTGCGCGGTGTACGCCCCCTCCAGCGCGTGCAGCACCCGCTCGGGGGACTGCGGCCCCTCGCCGTCGGGGGTGAGGGTGGCCAGCAGCCCGACCTTCACGGAGCGGTCGGGGCCGGCGGCGACCCGCTCGTTCTCGGTCAGGATCCGCTCCTGTACCTGCCGGAAGCGTTCCCCCAGGGCCTCGCCTCCGGCCGTGGGCAGGAAGGGGTGCGAGCCGTCCGTGACGCCGAGGCACTGGCCGCCCTCCCGGGTCTGGCCGCCAGGGCAGCCGCCCTCCGCGAGGAGGGCTCGCACGCCGAGCACGCCGAGACCGGCGGCCAGGGCGGCGGCGAGCAGGACCGCCACCGCCTTGCGGACCCGGCGCCCCGGGGGTTCGAACGGGTTCCGCCCCGGGCGGCTCCCCGGCGTGCGGCCCGTGCGGGACGTGGGGGTCATCTGCCTTCCGCTCCTCTCGTTTCCGGTCCCGGCCGGGGACCGGGAGCCGGGCCCGGACCGTGCCGCCCTCGCACTCCCCGGCGCTTCAGGCCCACCACGCGGCCTGTTCCCGGTACTCGGTCACCGCCTCCTGGAGCAGCACCAGGCCGTCGCGGGGCTGGGCCGCGGCGAGCACGCCCAGGGCGGTGGCGATCTGGTCGTACAGCAGGCGCCGGCGCAGCCCGGTCAGCGGGTCGCGCACGATGCGCAGGGCGGCGACCACGTGAACGACCCGGGTGACCGTGTCGTCCGCGCCCTCGCCCACCGCGTCGCGCACCAGGCGCTCGAACAGCTCGTAGGGCGGCGAGGGCGCCGCCGCCTCCGCCCCGAGGGGAACGCCGGCCGCGGCGCGCAGCAGCGCCAGCCACTCGCGGCCCGGGGTCCGGGGCAGCAGGGCGGCCAGCCGCTCGGCCACGCCGGCGAGTTCGCCGAGGGCCAGGGCGTGGTGCAGCTCCCCGGCGAGGTCCCCGTTGGCCCGGCACTGGTCGCGCAGCCGGCCGTGCACCGCCTCCCAGCCCGGCCCGCCGCCGGGGCCGCCGCCCGGCCCCTCGCCGGGTCCATCGTCGGGCCCGCCGCCCCGCCCGTCGCCCGGCGCCGCGGCCAGGCGGCGCAGCAGCAGCCGGCGCAGCACCGCCGTCCCGGCGTCCCCCGAGGCCCGCCAGGGCGCTGCCTGCCGCACGCGCTGCCCCCACGGCGCGGCCACCAGGTCCGGCTGATGGCTCAGCCACAGGCCGTCCGCCTCCGTGCGGGCCGCGGCGCAGCGGGCGAAGGCCGCGACGCCGGACTCCTCCACGGGCAGCAGCCGGGCCAGCAGCCACTCCTCGGCGGACCGCGCCCGGGCGCCGCCCTCCCCCGCGTGGGGGTCCCCCCGGCCGGGGCCCGCCGCCCGGGGCCCGTCGGCGGCGGGCCCCGCTCCCCAGGGGCCGCCCGCGCCGGCGGCGCCACGGCCGTGGCCCTGCGGCGCGGGGCAGGTCAGCAGCGCCGCCACCGACTCGGGCGCGCCGGAGGATCCGCCGCGCCCGGCCCGGCGCGCGGCCACCTCGGCCAGCAGCCCGGCCGCCTGAGGGTGCCCCGCGGTGAACTCGTGGACGAGCCGGGTCAGCCGCCGGTCCACCCGTTCGCCGCCGGCCGCGTCGTCGAGCAGCCGCTGGATGTCGGGCCTGGTCAGGTCGGGCAGCCGGTAGCGCAGCCACACGGGAGCCCCCGCCCGGCCGGTCCCGCCGGCCCGACCCGCGGCCCTCCCGGCGGCGTCCGGCGCGGCCGTTTCCGCGTCCGGCGCGGCCGTTTCCGCCTCCGCCACCCGCCCGTCGGCCATCTCCGGCAGCGGCTCGCGGCCCGTGGCCACCACGGTCAGCGGCTCCGCCCGGTCCCCCTCCCCCAGCGCCGGCCGGGACTCGATCAGCCACCGCAGGAAATCACGGCCCGCGGGGGCGTCGGCGTTGTCCAGCAGCAACAGGGGCGTCTGGCGCGCCCGCACCCGCCGCGGGCTGTCCCGCAGGTCGGCCAGGAACGCCTCGCACAGCAGACCGGCCATCCGCTCCCCGGCCTCCCGGCCCGCGGGTCCCGACGGGTCCTCGCGGGCCGTGTGCGCCCAGCGGTTCAGCTCGATCAGGGTGTCGAGCGGCTTATGGGGCAGTCCCTTGTCGCGGTGACCGAACCAGCGCTGGGCGCGCCCGGGGAAGGTGAAGCCGACCAGGGCGACCAGCGCGTTGACGGGCAGCCGCACCAGCGCGATGACGAAGGGGACCTGCACCTGGACCTCGGGCGGCTGCTCGGTCAGCTCGCCCAGGAAGCGCTGCGGCCACATCCCGTTGCGCCGCTGCTTCAGCGCCTCGGACAGCCGCAGGCGGGCCTCGTCGAACCGGTACGGCCGCAGGTCCTCCTCCAGCGCGAGCAGGGCGATCAGCAGCCGGGGAAAGCGCAGCCGCCCGTATCCGGGCCGGTACCGGGTGAGCTGCCCGGCCAGCACGGACAGGAGGTGCGGCAGTTCCTCGTGCCTGCCGTCGGCGAAGTCGGCGCGCCCGGAGGGCAGATACTGGCTGACCCAGTCCTCCAGCAGGTCGAGCAGCAGCGTCTTGCCGTAGCCGCGCCCGCCCTGCACGTAGACGACGGGGCGGCGTTCGCCCCCCGGCAGCGGGTACCCGGGCTGGGCCAGCGCGTGCACGCGCCGGATCACCGTCTGGCGTTCGAAGACCGGCGGTCTGTCCCCCGTCATGTGGGCTCCCCTTCCCCGCCGCCCTCTTCACACGCCCCTCGGCCGCTTCCTGACGCCCCCTCACCCTAGGCACGGCGCAACGGCCTTGCGGCCCCTGATGCCGCCTTCGTGACCGAATGGTGAAAAAGCCGATGGCGCGCCCCGGACCGCCGGGGCCCCTCAGCGGCGCACGCGGCGGTAGACGTCCAGGAGGGTGTCGATCACGCCGTCGATGGTGAACTCCTCGCGGACCAGGGCGAAGGCGGCCCGGGACGCCTCCTCGTTGGCCGCCGGGTCGAGCAGGTCGAGGACGGCCTCCGCGACGGCCTCGGATCCGGGGTCGATGACCCGCCCGGCCCCCGCGCGGGCAACGTCCGGCGCCAGGCCGGTCGTTGAGGTGACCACCACGGGCGTTCCCACGGACATCGCCTCCAGCACGGAGACGGAGAAGGCGTCCTGCACGGAGGGCAGTACGAAGACGTCCGCCCGCCGCAGCTCGGCCATCACCCGCTCCCGGCCGTCCAGCGCCCCGGGGTGCTCCAGGGAGTCGCGCACGCCCAGCTCCTCGGCCCGCGCGAGCGTCCCGGCCAGCGCGCCCGTGTCGGGCCCGGCGAGCACGAAACGGGCGTCCGGGTGCTTGGCCAGCACGGCGGGCATCGCGCCCACGAAGTCCTCCGGCCGCTTCCCGGCCTGCACCCGGGCCAGGTAGAGAACCCGCGGCGGGCCCTGCGTCCGGCGCCGCTCCGCCTGCGCGGCGACCCCGTTGACCAGCCGGAACTGCGGGGCGATGGGTCGCGGGGCGACCACCTCGGCCGTCTCCCGGCGCTCCCGCTCGGTGAGGTACAGCACGGCGTCGGCCCGCCGCAGCACCCGCCGCACGCCCAGCCGGTCCACGACCTGCGCCACGCGCTTCTCCGTCGGATCCACCATGCCGTGCGTCTGGAGCACCAGCGGCTTCCCGGCCTGGAGCGCGATCAGGGCCAGCGGCAGCGTGATCAGGTCCCGCATCAGGTGCACGTGAACGACATCGGCGGAGCGCACGTAACCCCAGGCGCGGGCCATCAGCTCCGGCGAGGTGATCCCGCTGACCTCGAAGCGGGGCAGCACGTGCCGGGCCTGGAACAGCCGCACGGGAACGCCCTCCACCTCGCGCGGCAGCGCCTCCCCGCCCGGGAACCCGTCCCCCAGCGCGGCCAGCACGGCCCGCTCGCCGCGGGCCCGCAGCCCCCGGCACAACGACAGCGCGACCCGCGTCGGCCCCCCGAACTCGTGCGTCGGCGTGTGCAGCGTCACCACATGCAGCACCTTCACAACGACTCCCCCTCACGTTCGCCCCACGGCCACACACCACCCGATCGGCGGATCTTACCGCGCCGACCAGGCCCCGGGGGCGGGAGAGCGGAGGAAGGCGGCGGCATTCGCCAGGGCGTCCGCGGCCTCGGGGAGGAAGGACCAGAACATGTGGAAGACGTGCTCCTCGACGGGGTAGAGGTCGAGGACCGCCTCGACGCCCCGCTCCCGCGCGCGCTCGACGAACAGCCGCGCCTCGTGGACCAGGGCGTCCGCGTCGGCGGCCTGCACCAGCACCGGCGGGTACCCGGCCAGGTCCGCCGAGAGCGGGTCGAGCAGCGGGTCGCCGGCCGGGTGCCCGGCGAGGTAGTCCCGCGCGGCGGCCCGGACCACCGTGAGCATCGCCTGGGGCGCGGAGTTGGCCAGGTGCCGGCAGCTCAGATCCAGCCACGGGCACAGCAGCACGGCCCGACCGGGCAGGGGCAGGCCCTCCCGCTTCAGCGCGGCCAGCAGGCACAGCACCAGCCCGCCACCCGAGGAGTCGCCCGCCACGGCCAACGAGTCCGCGCCGGGGGCGCGTTCCAGCATCCAACGGTAGGCGCGCACGGCGTCCTCCACGGCGGCCGGGTAGGGATTCTCGGGCGCCAGGCGGTACTCGGGCAGCAGCGCGGCCGTCCCGGCGGCGGCGCACAGGGCCCCGGCCAGGGAGCGGTAGCCGTAGGCGGAGCCCATGGTGTAGCCGCCGCCGTGCAGGTAGAGGAGCGTGGCGGGGCGTTCGGGGCCGGAGTTGAGGACGAAGGAGGGGACCCCGTTCGCGTTCACGGGCCGGATGTCGGTCTCGGCGGGCACGGGGAACTCCGCGAGCAGCACCTCGTTGGCCTCGCGCAGCTCCGGCAGGCAGGCGGTCGTGGCGATCGCGGTCAACGGCCGCATCAGGCGCTCGATCCGGCCCGCGGCCTCCCCGCCGGCCGCGCGCGTGACGGCCACAGCGTCGTCCACCTCCAGCAGGATGCGGCGGGTGCGTTCCAGCAACGCCTCCCCGGCCGCCGTCAGCCCGACCCGGTGCGTGGTCCGGCGCAGCAGCTCGCAGCCGACCAGCCGTTCCAGCGCCCGGATCTGCCGGCTCAGCGCGGGCTGCGAGAGGTACAGGCGCGCGGCGGCGCGGCTGAAGCTCAGCTCCTCCGCGACGGCGGCGAACGCCCGCAGGTGCCGCAGCTCGATGGCCTCCGGGGCCTGCGGCAGCGGCAGGACGGCGCCCTCCGCCCTGCCCGCGCCGTCTTCTCGACCCCGCATGTCCGTCCCTCCCCCACCCTCACGGTCATGCGTTGCGCGCACATCCGTCATGCGCGTTCGGCCTTTCCCCGCGAGCGGCCCGCCGTGCCACGCTCGGCGCACCCGATTCGGAACCGAGAGGATAACGCGATGGGCTACCTGGTCAGTTCGACCTACCTCACCCTGGACGGCGTCATCGGAGACCCCCAGGACTGGCCCTCCACGGGCGAGGACGGCGGGGCCGCCCTGAAGCTCCAGACCGACCTGCTGCTGGAGTCCGACGCCCTGCTGATGGGCCGGCGCACCTACGAGGTGTTCTCCGCCTCCTGGCCGGAGAGATCCGGCGACCCCTACAGCGACCGCATCAACGCGATGCCCAAGTACGTCGCCTCCACCACGCTCGCCGAGGCCGGCTGGCACGCCACGACCGTCCTGGCCGACCGGGTCGCGGACCACGTCGCCTCCCTCAAGGAGGAGAAGGACCTGCGCCTGGTGCAGTACGGCTTCGGCTCCCTGTCCCGAGCCCTCCTGGACCGCGGCCTGATCGACGAACTGCGCCTGTGGCTCCACCCCTTCCTCGTCGGCACCGGCGACCTCCTCTTCGCGCCCGGCACCGCGGCCCGGCTCGCCCTGACCGACTCCACGATCCTGCCTTCCGGCATCGCGGTCCTCACGTACCGCCCCCTGTGACGCCCGGGCCGCCGCCCGCGTCCGCGGTCCCGGTCGGCGCCGTGTCCGTCCGGGACCGCCGCTCCCGTCCGGGGGGGCTGGAGCGACTACCGCGGGGCCGCGCCGAAGATCATGCGGTGCGCGCGGGCCGTGTCCATGTACTCGCGGACCCGGTGGATCAGCCCGTCCCGGAGTTCGAAGACGAAGCAGTAGTCGTTGGCGTACTGCCCGCCGTCGGCCAGCGTCGCCGTCATCGTCTCCTCGACCACCACCCGCTCGCCATCGGCATGAAACCCGCGAAAGGTGACCGTGACATCGCGCGCGAACAGGCGGCGGAAGTCCTCCGCGAGAAAGCGCACGATCGCCTCCCTGCCCACCATGTGACTCGGCGCCCCCAGCGCGACGGCCGTCGCGTTCCCCGCGGGCGCGAGCCACTCGGCGTCCTCGGCGAACACCGCGGCGATCCGCTCGGCATCGTGGCTGGCGAACGCCCTCCAGGCACTCTCGACAAGGGTGCGGCTCTGCTGCGACATGCCCGCGACCCTAGACACCGACAGGCCCGCGCACTGGCGGTTTCGCGACATGAACCCCGGCGGAAAAGACCTCCCGGATCAGAGCGCACGTACACCGACCCGGCTGGGTGCGCGGCCGGTCTGCCCGTATCCCTCCACCGGAATCGGGACGATGCCCTCCCGACCGTCCGCCCCCTCGGCGGTCTAGGACGCTGCCCCTGCTGCGGCGGTGATGAACGAACGCCAGGCCGGGGCCGGGATGAACAGGGCGGGGCCCGTGGGGAGTTTGGAGTCGCGGACCGGGACGGCGCCGGTGGCGCGGGCCACGTCGGGGGCGAACTCGACGCACTCGCCGCCCAGGCCATTGCTGTAGCTGGAGCGCACCCACACCGCGCCGGTGAGATCGGGATGAGCAGTCACTGCGGATACTCCTCCATGAGTTGGCGGATGAGGGCCAACGAGGCGGCGGGCGACAGCGCTGCCGCGCGCAGCCGGTCGAAGACCGTACGAGAGTAAGTTACCGCTTCCTCGGCGTCGGAGACCTGGCCGCCCATGGGCGTATCCGAGTACACGACGCCGGAACGCCCGGCGAATGAGAGGAGGGTGAAGCTCTCCGCCGAAGGCGGCGCCCCCGCGTCGAAGGTGAGGACCTGGATGACCACGTGCGGGGACTTGGCCTCTTTCAGCAGGTGGCCCAACTGCTCCCGCATGTGGTGGTCTTCGCCCACCCTGGTGCGCAGCGCCCCCTCGTGCAGCACGACCCACAGCAGCGGCGGCTTCTCCCGCTTCATGACCTCCCGTCGCTGTAGCCGCGCCTCCGCTCGCTCGTTGACGAACTCGTCCGCCTCTCGCGGGAAGGCGGCGCGAATGACCGCGCGGGCATAAGGACCCGTCTGCAGGATGCCCGCGACCAGGTTGGCGCTGTAGTTGAGGATGCTGCTCGCCTCGCGCTCCAGGCGGGCGTAAGGCTGGAACCACGTCGGGTGGCCGCGTTTGACGATGCGTTCGCGGAGGCGGGCGAAGAGGCCGTTCGTGCCGAAGGACGTGTCGCAGGCGGCGACGAACTTTTCGCTGGGCAGGACCGTGCCCGACTCCACCTTGCTGACGTAGCTCTCCGAGTAGCCCGCCGCGCGGGCCAGGTGCCTTTGCGTCAGCTTGCGGTTTTCCCGGGCCTCCCTGATCTCCACGCCCAGGTGCGTGAGGTCGTTCATGTGCTCCGCCGGGGTCTCTTCGCTCATGGCCCTGACCTCCTGTGTTCGAGAAACGTGCGGGCGAACGGGGCTGAACAGCTCCCGTTCACGCGGGCGTTGGCCGCCCCTTCCGTGCTCAGCTAGTGATGCCCCGGGCACGCAGCGTACGCACACCGGACAGTCGGATTTCCTGCTCAGGAGGGATGCCGTGGCCACAGAGGAGACGCCTCCGGAGGAACGGATGGAGCGGATGGAAGAGGAGGAGGAGAGCGCTCTCCTGGGTGAGTTGCGCGAGCGAGTGCGCGAGGCCAACGCGCGGACCGCGGAGAACGGCCGGCTCAAAGGGGGGCCGCGGTGACCGGCGGGGTGCACGTGCCGGTGACGGTGGACGCGACCACGGTCCTCGTGGGGGACGAGATCGCGATCGGCGGGCGGATGTACACCGTCCGCAACCTGCTGGCCCTGCCTCGCGGCGGGAGGCGCCTTGAATTCGACGGCGGGGAGACGTTCACGATGCAGCCGGCGACCGTGCTGTACGCCACACGGCTGGTCAACCCCCGGCGTTCCGCCGGATGGAGGGGAGGCGCATGCTGAGGGGTGGGAGGCCGTGTCTGACAGGAGGAAGCAGCATGGCGGAGAACGGGAGTCCCGCGCGGCGGTTGTGGCAGGTGTACGAGCCGCTGCACGCGGTGGCGTACTTCGCGCCCGAGACGGCCGAGGCGATGCGGGGGGCCGGGCTCAAGGGCTTCTGGATGGGGTACTTCGGCAGCCGGCTGGCGCCGATGGGCGCGGTGGACGCAGCGGCGGCCGGGGCGGTGTGTTTCCCCTTCGCGCCGCGGCGGGTGCAGCGGGCGCTGCCGGACGCCTGGCGTCTCGCGCCGCCGGAGACGGTCCTCAACGCCTACCTGGGCGCGGTCGAGCGCGTGCTGGAACGCGCCCTGCCGCCCGGCGCGCAGGTGGCGCGGCTGGCCGGGCTGCTCGAAAGGGCCGTGGAGGGCTGTTCGTTCGAGGGCCGGCCGCTGGCCGCCGCCTGGGCCGCGGTGGAACGTCCGGCCTCGGCCGTTCTGCGGCTGTGGCTGGCCGCGACGATCCTGCGCGAGCACCGGGGCGACGGGCACACGATGGCCCTGGCGCACGCGGGCCTGACCGGGCTTGAGGCGAGCGTGACGCACGTGGCCACCGGGGCCGTTCCCCGGGAGCCGCTCCAGTCGGCGCGGGGCTGGACCGAGGAGGAGTGGGAGGAGGCCGAGCGGGGCCTGGCCGCGCGCGGGCTGCTGGACGCCGAGGGCCGGCCGACGGCTGCGGGCGAGGCGGTCCGGAGGACCGTGGAGGAGGACACCGACCGGCTGGCCGCCGGCCCGGTGACCGCCTTGGGCGAGGCGGGGCTTGAGGAGGCCGTCGCGCTGGCGACGCCGCTGGCCCGCCACCTGCTGGACACCGGCGCGGTCCCCGCGGCCAACCCGATCGGCCTCCCCAGGCCCTGACCGGAGACAGCCCGAGGCCCCTCCCCGCGTGCGGGGAGGGGCCACCCGGCTACGAGGCCGCCGGGGCGCGGAGGGCCGCGATCAGCCACTCGAAGGCCGGGACGCCGGAGGGGCGGGGCGGCCAGCCGTTGAGAATGCCCAGGAGCTGCCAGTACCGTTCCACGCGGCGGTCGGTGAAGGTGGCCAAACGGTCGGCCAGCTCCGCGCGTTCCGCCGCGCCCAGCCCCGGGCCGGTGATCCGCTCCAGGATCTCCCGGCCCTCGGGCGAGTCCGGGGCGATCTCCTCGCGCGCGGCCCGCCCGGCGTGCTCCATGACCACGGCCGGGTCCGGGCCCTGCGGCTGTTCGGCCGTCCCCTGGGCCCCGGCCACGGCCATCGCGCGGACCCGTGCCCGGAACTCCTCGTCGCCGACCAGCTCGGCCAGCTCCACCCACGCCTCCACCTGCTCGGCCGTCGGGTCCTCCGGCAGCCGCGCCGGCATGCTGCGCATGGCATGGGCGATCTGGGCGCCCGGCTCCTCCGCCTCCACGCCCTCGAAGGTCTCGCGGACGAAGTCGTCGATGATCCGCTGCCGCTCGTCGGCGGACATCCGGGCCAGTTCGTGCATCAGTCTCATCTCCTCGGTGGTACCGCCATGCCGGGCGACCCGGTCCAGCACCGCGCGCCGGACCCGCAGGGTGCGGATCTCCGCGTCCAGCGCCCGCACGTGCGCGCGGGCCACGTCACGCACCGTCGCCTGCCGGTCCAGCACCCGCCGCACCGCCTCCAGGTCCAGACCCAGCTCGCGCAGGGTCCGCACCAGGTCGAGCCGGGCGGCGGCAGCGGCGTCGTAGAGCCGGAAGCCGCCCGCCGTGCGGTCGGTCGGCTCCACGAGCCCGCTGTCGGACCAGAAGCGGATGGTGCGCACGGGCAGCCCGGTGCGCCGGGCGAGTTCGCCGATGGTCAGCACCTCGGTGGGGTCGCTCACGGGCTCCACTCTCATCCCTCCACCGACTGGAGAATCAAGTCGCATTGCCGGCGGGGCCGGCGGGGGACCTGCGAGCCGGGGCGACTGCCCGGCCCGCGGCCACGAGCCTCCGGCCCCACCGGCGGCTGGTCAACGGCCTGGGCGACGGGCCCGGGTAGGCTCCAGGGTCAGGTCCCTGGCTGGGATTCCCGGTATCAGCCTGGGGTAACGGCCCTGGTCGGCGGCTCGGTGCATGTCTCGGGTCAACGTCCCGGGAGGGGTGCGCCGTCCTCCGTCCACGCGATCGCCCGCGCCGCGTCCCCCACCGCCAACCTCCCCGGCCGCAGCACGGCGAACTTCACGCCGAAGGACACCCCGCCCTCCGGCTCGCGCCGGTACGCGGCCAGCGTGCGCAGCGGTTCGAGGCCGGAGCGGGCCCCGGTGACCTGGTCGGTGCGGGTCACGGCGCAGCGGATCGCGGGCTTGGCGTACCCGAGCAGGGCCGTCCCGGCGGCCAGGCGCCGGACCCGGTCCTCGGCGTGCGCGGCGGGCAGGCCCGCGCCGTCCGGCCAGCCGTCCACCACGATGTTCGGCCGGAACCGGTCCATCGGCACCGGCCGTTCCCCGCCCTCCTCGATCCGGGCGTTGAGGGCGTCCAGCGAGGCGGCGGAGACCAGGTGAACGGCCGCGCTGTCGGCGTACCCCGACGTTCCCGCCGTCTCGCCGTCCGTCACGCGATCGTGCTCGGGCGGGACCCGCACCAGGCGGCTGGGCGCGCCCAGCACCTCGCTCAGCCAGGCGGCGGCCTCCGCGCCCTGGTCGATGCCGGGGTAGGGCGTTCCGAAGAGGGTGACCGGGCGGCGCGGGGCGTCCGGGCCCGCGGAGACCGCGACGGCGACCTCGCCGAATCCGTCCGCGCGCAGCGTGAGCACGGCCCCGTCCCCGTCGACGGAGGGGCGGACGCGGGCCAGGCGCGGATCGCGGCGCTGGCTGCGGAAGGCGCCGTCCTCTGCGGTGACCATGAACGTCCGGTCGTGGGCGAGGCCGGCGGGGGTGACGGCGGCGGTGCGCAGGGGCGTTCCCGCACAGCCCTTGACCGGGTAGGTGTACAGCTCCGTGATGGTGGCCGCGGCGGCGGTGCCGCCCTCGTGCGGCGTGCTCCCCGTCATGCGGCCATCCTGCCGCACCCGCGGCCCCGGCGACGACGGCGCCTGCCCGGCGACGGCGGGGCGCTCGCGCGCCTAGACTGGCGCGGACCGGGGCGGACCGGGAGCGAAGCGCGTCTGGGGCGCGAAGGGGCGCAAGGGCGCGAAAGGGGGCGGGCGCGGTGGCGGTGGACCAGCAGGCGCGGCCGGCGGAGGACAGCGGGCCGAGAAGGCAGCCGCGCGCCCCCCGGCCGGTGCCCGGGGTCTCGCGGGGCGGGCGCGCGGTCCTCTCCCGGCCGCTGTCGCTGCCGCTGATCACCGGGCTGGTGATCGTGCTGCCGCTGGCCGTGGCCGCGCAGCCCGGCGAGGGCCTGCGGGACCCCACGTTCTGGCTGCAGCTCGTCGTCGCCTGCTACGCGGGCGTGCGGCTGTCGGCGATGGTGCTCTCGGGGCGCCGGCGGCTGGTGCAGGGCGCGTTCTGGCTGTTCAGCTACCTGGCGATGGGCATCGCGCCGCTGGCGCAGAGCGTCCTGGGCCGGGACCCGACCCCGGTCCTCGGTCCGCGCGGGGACACCCAGCTTGCCACCATCCTGGTCCTGGTCGGCATGGTGGCCTTCGACGTCGGCGCGCTGCTGGCCCGGCACCGGCCCTCGCTGCGCTCCCGGCGGCGCCCCCCGGCGCGCGTGCACCGGCAGCGGCTGTGGGTGCTGGTGGGCATCGCCTACGCGGCCAGCGGCCTGCTGATCCTGCAACTGGGCGGTCCCGCGGTCTTCTTCGCCAGCCGGCAGGAGATCAGCAGCAGCCTGGAGGAGGCCACGGGCGGGCAGGCGGCCGAGGCCGCGGGCGAGGCGGGCAACGCCCTGCTGCGGGGCTTCGGCACGGTGCCCGCCATGCTGGCCCTGCTGATCCTCACCCGCTGGATCGTGACCTCCCCGGCGGCGCGGCGGCGGCCCGGGGTGCTGCTGCCCTGGGGCGGCCTGCTGCTGATCAACGCGATCGTCAACAATCCGGTCTCGAACCCGCGGTACTGGTTCCTGACCGTTCTCTTCGCGCTGCTGTTCACCGTGTTCCCGCGCAGCCCGGTGATGTACCGGGCCGCGCTGGCCATGGGCGTGATCATCGCCCTGGTGATCTTCCCCTTCTCGGACCGCTTCCGGTACGACGAGAACGGCACGCAGCCGGTGGAGACCAACTCGACGCTGGAGACGCTGGTCGTCAAGGACTACGACCAGGTCAACATGTTCGCGAACACCATCACCTACGCGGCGGACGGCAACGGCCACACGTACGGGCAGCAGGTGGCGGGCGCCGCGCTGTTCTTCGTGCCGCGCACGGTGTGGGAGAGCAAGCCGCAGGACACGGGCTTCCTGGTGGGCGGCTGGATGGGCACCTCCAGCGCGAACCTCTCCTCGCCGCTGTGGGCGGAGCTGTGGCTGGACTTCGGCCCGCTGGGCATGGCGGGCGGCTTCGTCGCCGTCGGCTACCTGGCCGCCCGCGCGGACCGCCGCTACGTCCAGCGCACGGTGGACGACCCCTCCCCCGGCAACATCATCGCCGTCGTCGTCCCGGTCCTGGCCGGCTACAGCTTCATCCTGCTGCGCGGCTCTTTGCTCCAGGCCTCGGGCCGCATCGGCATCGCGGTGCTGTGCCTGCTGCTGGTGACGACCTTCCGCTCGGCGTCGCGCACCCACCTGGACTGACCCGGAGGGCGTCAGGGCCCGTCGCTTCCCGCGCCGCCCCGGGCGTTGAGCGCCTCCCGGAGCCGGTCGCCGACGTCGCGCACCAGGTCCGCGGCGGCGGGCTGCAACGTCCGCAGGATCCGCAGGTCGTCCAGCACGTGGCGCAGGTGCCACGGGACGGGGTCCCGGTCCAAGAGCGCCGCCACCCGCGCCTGCGCCCGCTCCGGGTCGGGCAGGGCGCAGGCGAGCAGCACGAGGTCGGCCGTCGCGTCGAGGGCCTCGGGGCCCTCCCCGGCGGCCTTCGCGGTCAGCAACTCCTCGGCGCGGCACCAGTGTTCGCGTTCCTCGGGCTCGCCCGCGAGGCGGCGGACGAGGGCGAGGGTCAGCCAGTTGCCGCCGTCCTCGGGGTCGAGCCGGAGAGCGTGGCCAACGTCCGCAAGGGCGTCTCCGTAGCGGCCGACGAGGCAGCGGGCCAGCCCGCGAACGGCGACGACCCACTCCCGGTCCGCGTCGAGTCCGAGGGCGCGGTCGAAGTCGGCCAGCGCCTCCTCAAACCGGCCCAGGGCCTGATAGGTCTGCCCCCGGCTGGCGATGGCCCAGACGTAGTCGGGGTCGAGCGCGACGGCGCGGTCGAAGTCGGCCAGGGCATCCTCGTAGCGGTCGCTGAGCCGGTGCGTCTCCCCCCGCTGGGCGAGGACCCAGCTGCGGTCCGCGTCGAGTCCGAGGGCGCGGTCGAAGTCGGCCAGCGCCTCCTCAAGCCGGCCCAGGGCCTGGTAGGTCTGCCCCCGGCTGGCGATGGTCCACACGTGCTCGGGGTCGAGCTCGATGGCACGGTCGAAGTCGGCCACCGCCTCCTCGAAACGGCCGACGAGCCGATGCGTCTCCCCCCGCTGGGCCAGGATCCAGCTCCTGCCCGGATCGAGTCCGAGGGCGCGGTCGAAGTCGGCCACCGCCTCGTCGTAGCGGCCCGCGAGCCGGTGGATGATCCCCCGGTCGACGAGAGCCCAGGCCATTCCGGGCCGGAGGGCGAGGGCGCGGTCGATGTCCGCCAGCGCCTCCTCAGGCCGGCCGAGGGCCCGGTAGGTCTGCCCGCGGCTGGCGATGGCCCAGGCGTAGTCGGGCTGGAGCTCGACGGCGCGGTCGAAGTCGGCCAGCGCCTCGTCGAGGCGGTCGGCGAGCCGGTGCGTCTCGCCCCGCTGGGCCAGGGCCCTGGCGTGGTCGGGTTCGAGCTGGAGGGCACGGTTCAGGTCCGACAGCGCCTCCGGCAGCCGGCCGGCCAGGAGGTGCGTCTCCCCCCGCTGAGCCAGGGCCCAGGCGTACTCGTCGTCCAGCTCGACGGCGCGGTCGAAGTCGGCCAGCGCCTCGTCGTAGTGACCCAGGACTCGATGGGTCTCCCCCCGGCTGGCCAGGGCCCAGGCGTAGTCGGGCACCAGCTCGACGGCGCGGTTGAGGTCCGCCAGGGCCTCCTCCGGACGACCGGCCATGCGGTGCGCCTCCCCCCGCTGGGCGAAGGCCCAGGCGTAGTCGTCCTCCAGCTCGATGACGCGGCTGAAGTCGGCCGCGGCCTCGTCGTGGCGGCCCCGGGCCGAGAGGACCTCGCCGCGGCTGGACAGGGCCCAGCTGTCGTCCGCGTCCAGCGCGATGGCGCGGTCCAGGTCGGCCAGCGCCTCCTCGGGGCGCCGGGCGGCCCAGTGGGTCACGCCGCGCCCGGCGAAGGCGCGGGCCAGGGTGGGGTGGAGGGCGAGCGCGCGGTCGTAGTCGGCCATGGCGCGGTCGGTCGCGCCGGATTCGCGGTGCTCCCTGCCGCGGATGGCGAGGACGAGGGCCTGGTCCTCGGCCGGGAGCCGGGGCGCGGCCAGCAGGCAGGTGAGGGCGGCGATGACGCCGCTACGGCCGTCGCCCTCCTCGGCGCCGGGGGCGGCGGCCCCTTCCAGCCGCCGCGCCCAGTCGGCGATGGCGTCGTCGTCGGTGTCCTCGGCCGCCTGCCGCAGAACCTGCGCCCAGCGGCGGAGGTTGGCGGGCCCCTGGTCGCAGGCGTCGACGGTCTCCCGCAGGGCCGCGGTGAGCGCCTGGCGGGGGTCCGCGCACAACCGGTGGTAGGTCTCGCTGCGGCGGGCCTCGCGCCAGGCCGGGTCCTCCCAGCGGGTCTCGTCGTCGGTGAGGGTGGTCTCCAGCGCGCGGCGGCGCTCGGCGTACGCGCCGGCCAGGCGCGCGTGGTACTCGCGCCAGCTCGCCGCGGAGCGGGTGCGCTGGTGGCGCAGCATCAGGGCGCGGACGGTGTCGTGGTAGCGGACGCGGCCGTCCTCGGCGGGCTGGACGAAGGGCAACGACCGCAGCCAGGCCCAGCCTTCGGGACCGGCCGGTTCGGGGGCGAGGAGGCGGTGCAGGTCCTCGTCAAGGGCCAGGGGCAGCGCGCACAGGAGGGCGGCGGCGCGCAGGGACGGGTCGGGGACCCACTTCAGGAAACGGTCGACGGCGGTCTCGGAGGGGTCGGGGACCTCGCCGGGTCCGGCGGGGCGGGCCTGGGCGAGCATGTCGACCAGGACGGGCAGGCGGCCCGAGAGGCGCAGCACGGCCTCGACGGTGGTCTCGTCGGTGAGGCCGCGGGCGGCCAGCAGGCCGCGGGTTTCCTCCTCGCTGAAGATCTCCAGGGGTATGCCGGTGACCTGGCCCTGCCAGTCGGCCCAGTGGCGGGGGGCCAGCCGCCCCTGCCCGGCCAGGACGACCACGACGTTGGCCTCCAGGTCCCCGTGCGCGCCGCCGAAGATCACCTCGGGCAGCCACGGTTCGAGGACCGGGGCGGTGCGCTCGTACACGTCGAAGAACAGCACCAGCAGCCGGCTGCGGCGCGCCGCCTCGGCCAGCCCTTCGAGGAACAGCGGCGTGAGGACCTTCAGCGGGGCGGTGACGAGCTGAACGTCCTCGGGGCGGCGCAGCCGCGCGGCGGCGGCGCGCAGCCGGTCGCCGCCCTGGGCGAGTTGCTGGGCGTCCAGGGCCCCGGCGAGGGCGCCGACGACGGGCACTGCGCTGAGGGCGGCCAGGCCGGCCTGGGCGGCGAGCGTGCTGCCCGGGGAGGCGGGCGGGCCCTCGGCGGCCGGTTCGCCCCCCAGGGCGAGCGCGGTCTCGGCCTCGTGGCGCCGCTGCCGGTACTCGGCAAGGCGCTTGTCGAAGTCCTTCAACACCAACTGCTGCCGGGCGAGCTGGACGCCGACGGCCTCCATCGCCTCCAGCGCGCTGTGCACGCCGTCCCCGACCATGACGGTCACGGCCCCGTGGTCGCGGGCCAGTTGCTCCCAGCGGCGGATGAGCGTGGTCTTGCCGACCCCGCCCTGGCCGTGGACGTGGAAGAGGAAGCGGAAGGCCGCGTCCTGCGGGTCGCGGCCCAGGTTGTCCGCGAAGGCGCTCAGCTCGGCCCGCCGCCCCACGAACCCCTCGGCCCGCTGCCGCTGCACCAGCTCCCGCCGCGTCAGCCGCCGTTCGGCCACCCCGCACACACCCCCGACCCGTCCCACCCCAGAATGCCCCAGCGCACCTGGACGACCACAGGCTATGACGCCGCGGTCCCCGCGGGGAGGGCGCCGTCGGCCCACGGCGGGATGCGGACCGCCGGACCCCGCTCCGGGCGTTCGCCCAACGGCCGCCCCCACTCCGGACGTTCAGCCGCCATGCGGCGGCCCGCCAGGGATCAGCCGCGTACCACCGTGCGCAGCTCCATCGCCGCGCGCAGCCAGACGGCCGTCGCCTTGGCGGCGGAGCCGGCGAACAGGCCCCAGGCGGCGCCGGTGATGCCGGCGAGGGCGTAGCCGGTGAGGAGGGCGCAGACGGACAGGGCGGAGAAGACGACCTGGATGGGGAGGGTGGATCGGGGGGTGAGGACGCGCAGCACCAGCAGGCCGCAGGTGCCCATGGCCATGGCGGCGTACTGGCTGCCGGTGGCCGGGAGCAGGTCCACGGCCAGCGCCCAGGTGTCGCCGAGGAGTTCGCGGCCCGCGGCGTCGGGGAGGACGGCGAGCGCGGCGGTCAGCGCGAGGGCGAGGGCGGCAAGGACGCCGCCCGCGGAGGCGGCGGCGCGGGCCTGGCGGTGGGGGGTGCCGTAGCGGGCCAGCAGGGGCGGGCCGAAGCCGGTGGCGGCGTTGAACAGGACGTTCATCGGCCCGAAGAGGGTCGTCGCGCCCCGCAGCGCGCCCACGGCCAGGGGGTTGGCGACGACGCCGAGGCCGACGATGGCGAGCTGGGAGGCGCCGTTGCCGACGCCGAACTCGACGGCGAAGCGGCGCCCGAGGTGGGCGGGCCCGAGCATCGTGCGGGCCCCGGCGAGGGCGGAGCCGCCGCAGCCGCGGGTGAGGCGGGCCAGCAGCGCGGCGCCCAGCAGCAGGGCCGGGAGCGCGGACAGGCCCCAGACCAGGACCATGCGGCCGGGCCCGGTGCCGTAGGGCTGGGCGGCCAGGACGGGCAGGGCGACGCCGCAGCGCAGCAGGTCGGCCGCCAGGGCCAGGTGGGGGCGGCGCAGCAGCGCGAAGGCGTAGCGCAGGGCGTCCTGGGTCAGCGCGATCGGCAGCACCAGGCCGAGGGCGGCCAGGCCGGCGGCGATGCCGCCGGGGAGCGCGCAGGTGGCGGCGGCCAGCAGCGCGCCGAGGGCGGCGGAGCCGCCGAGGGTGAACGCGGCGGAGGCGCGGGCGTGCCGGCCCAGCTCGCCGTCGGTACCGCGCCGCAGGGCGAGGGCCTGCCCGACGTAGGCGCTCGCGGCGCCGAGGAGCAGCGCGAAGACGGTGTAGACGACGGCGAAGGAGGCGAAGTCACCGGCGGTGGACTGCCGGGCGGCGACGACCACGACGGCTATGTTCGTGAAGGCCGCCACGGCCTGGTCGGCGACCGAGGCAGCGGCGGCGGCGCGCGGGGCCCGGGGGGAGGGGGCTGCGGGTCTGCTCACTGCCGGGTGGGGCCCTCCTCCAGCTCCGCGGGGTCGAGCACGCGCAGACCCAGCGTTTCCGAGCCGATGTCGCGGTAGTCGCGGGCCGCGCGGGTGTCGCGGGCCTCGCGGTCGGCGCGGTCGCGCTCGCGGGCCATGGCGCGGGGCGTGGCCTCGGTGATGCGGGGGCGGGGCGCCTCGCCGCCGGTGCCGGGGGCGGGGGTCTGCTCGCCGCCGCTGCCCCAGGAGTGGAGGACGGCGCCCAGCAGGATGCCGCCGGCGCCGACGACCAGCTCGCGGACCCGGGCCAGGTCGTCGCGGCGGACCTGGCTGGGGTCGCACACCACGAGCACGCCGTCGACGCGGTCGACCAGGGCGATGGCGTCGGCGTAGGAGAGGACGGCGGGGGCCAGGGCGACGACCACGGCGCCCTTGGTGTCGGCGTGGCCCAGGAGCTGGGTGGCGGCCGGGGAGGTGAGGGCGCGCGGGACGTTGCGGACGCGGCGGCCGGGCACGAGGTCGAAGATGCCGGACTCGCCCGCGTCGATGGGGACGCGGACCCCGGCGGGCCAGGTGCCCTCGGGGCGGCCGGGGACGGCGGCCCAGCCGGGGCGGACGCCGTCGGCGTGGTGGAGCTGGTCGCTGAGGGTGGGGGTGCGCAGGTCGGCCTCGACCAGCAGCGCGTCCATGCCCATCTCGGCGAAGGCCGCGGTGAGGTTGACCGAGGCGGCCAGCGGGGTCTCGATGCTGCCGCGGGGGGCGACGACCAGGAGGCGGCGGCGGCGCGCGAAGTCGTCGTCGTAGGCGAGGCGGAACGCGACCGAGCGGTACTCCTCCGCCAGCCGCCCCTCGGCGAGGAGCTGGTCGGGGTGGCCCCGGCCGGTGCGGGGCAGGACGCCGAGGACGGGGGCGCGCAGGGCGCGGGTGACGTCGCCCGCGGAGCGGACGGTGGGGTCGAAGACGAGCCGGATCCAGGCGGCCAGGAGCCCTATGCCGATGCCGACGACGTAGCCGAGGCCGAGCATCAGCGGCAGGCCGGGGCCCGAGGGGCTGCCGGGCGGGTTGGCCGCGGTGATGACGTCGCCGCCGGTGGTGTCGCGGGCCTGGAGGCCGGCGATCTGCGACTGGAGGGAGGAGATCTCGCCGGTGACGCTGGCGAGTTCGGCGACGGTGGTGTCGTAGTCGGTGGTGCCGGCGGGGGTGGCGTCGAGCTGGGCGTCCAGCTGCTCCCGGCGCTCCAGCAGCGGCTCGCGCTGGCCCTCCAGGGAGGCGACGTTGTGGGCGATGATCTCCTCGGCGTCGGTCTGGCGGTTGGCCAGGTAGGCGTCGGCGAAGGCGTTGGCGCGCTCGGCGGCCAGCTCGGGGTCGTCGGAGGAGTAGGAGAAACGCAGGATCTCGGTGTTCGGCGGGTTGGTGACGGTCAGGCCGCGCCGCAGCTCGCGGGCCTGGCCGGGGGAGCCGAGGTGGTTGGCGGCGGCCTCGGCGACGACGGTGCTCACGGCCGTGCGGCGCTCGGAGCCCATGACGACGCGGTCGGCGGCGGTGGCGGGCTCGAAGGGGTCGGCGCCCTGCATCCGGACGCGGACCTCGCTGGTGGCGATGTAGCTGCGGTTGGCGGTCAGCCCGAGCCAGGCGCCGCCGACCAGACCGACGAGAATCCCGCAGACGATCAGCAGCCGGTACCGCAGCAACTGCCGGAACTGGTCGCGCAGCAGGTCCGGCTCGTCATAGGGATGGCCACCGGCGACTTGCTGCCCAGCGGCTGCCTTGACCTCCTCGCGGGCTGCGCTCATGCGGTACGTCCTTCTCGTGGCGTGGAAGCGGACTCGGCGCCCGCGCGTTCGGGGCTGCCACCGGGGGCAACGTCCGGCCTGCCGCCGGGCACAGCCGCGGCCTCCGGCCTCCGGCCGGGTGCGGCCTCCGGCACGCCATCGGGGACGGCGTCCGACGCGGCGCCGGGCAGGGCTGCGGCCTCCGGCACGCGATCCGGCTCCGCCGGGTGGTCGGACACGGCGCCTGAGGAAAACTCCGGCCCCCGACCGGCCACAGGCTCCGCCCTGCCGTTAGGCGCGGGCTCCGGCTGGCCTGGCACAACGTCCGGGCTGCCGCCGGGCGCGGTCGGCGCCTCCGTCGCGCGGACCCGCGCGGGCGCGGGCTTCGGGCGGGGGCCGGGGGTCAAGGCCAGCGCCTCGTCGAGGAGGGCGGTGATGCGGGCCAGGCCCGCGCCGCGGGAGAGGTGGGTGCGGGCGTAGGCGGCGCCGCGGGCGCCGGCGGCGTTCGCGGAGGCGGGGTCGGCGGCCAGCGCGCGGGCGGCGGCGGCGAGCGCGGCCGGGTCCTCGGGCTCGACCACGGGCCCGGCCTCGGCGCGCAGCAGCTCCGCGGCCGTGCCTCCGGCCGCGGCGACCGAGGCGATGACGGGGCGCCCGGCGGCGAAGTAGGAGGTGAGCTTGGAGGGGACGCTCATGTCGAGGACGGCGGCCCGCTGGGTGACGACGAGGACGTCGGCGGCGGCCAGCACCTCGGGGAACTCCTCCTCGGCGACCGGCGGCAGCAGCTCCGCGTTGGGAACGTCCGCGGCCAGGGCGGCCAGGTGCGGGCGGCGGCTGCCGTCGCCCATGAGCACCACGCGCAGCTCCGGCGCGTGCCGGGCGGCCTCGATCAGCACCTCAAGGCCCTGCTTGAGCCCCATGTTGCCCGCGTGCAGGAGCACGGTCTGCCCGCTCTTCCAGCCCATCCGGGCGCGCGTGCGCTCCCGGGCCCCGGCCGCCGCGGCGGGGTCGCCGTTGTCCCAGGCACCGCGCACGTGCGACCAGTTGGGGACCAGGCGGATGCGGTCGGCGGGGACGCCGAGGGCGCGGACCCGCTCGCGGAAGGTGTCGTGGATGATGCCGACGAGGGTGGCGCCGCGCAGCATCCGGCGCTCCACGACGGCGGCGGCGCGGGCGGCGCGGTCCCCGCCGGCGATGCCGCTCTGCTCGGCGGCGGCGCCCATCAGGTCCTGGACGACGGGCAGGTAGGGGACGCCGGCGCGGCGGGCGAGGCGGGCGGCGAGGACGCCGCCGGCGAGGCTGGGCACCTGGGCGAGCACGGCGTGGGGGCGGGGCATCCGGGGCGGGGCGAGGAGGCCGTGGCCGAGGATGCTCGCCTCGTACAGCGCCCGTCTGAGCGCGGTCTGCCGGGGCGGAACGGTGTGGCGGCGGCGGTGGACGACGACCCCGGCGCGCTCGTCGCGGGCGCGCCACTTGCCGTCGTAGGCGGGGTCGACGCGCCAGGCCGGGTAGTGCGGCATGCCGGCGAGCACGTGGACCTCCGCGCGGCGCTCGGCGGCGAGGTGCTCGGCGATCTGCGTCGCATACGGCCCGATGCCGGCCTGCTCGGGCGCGTAGTTGGTGGAAACGAGCAGAAGACGCTCACGCACCGGACACTCCTCCCCCTGCCTGCACCGCCCCTGGACAGCGGTAAGTATCCAGACTATCCGCAAGAATGCACGCCCTGTGGCGCTAAGGTCGGTACTCCGGCCCCGGTGAAGAGGGTGAAGGGCCGGTGGGGCCTGTGTAATCTCTGTGTTCCTTGCGAAAGATGGGGGGTTGGGTGATATGGCGCACATCGTGGGATATGCCCCGGGTGTCTACGATCTCTTCCATGTCGGGCATCTGAACATCCTGCGGCACGCCCGGAGCCGCTGCGACTACCTGGTCGCGGGCGTGGTCTCGGACGAGATGGCCGAGCTGGCCAAGGGCCGCCCCCCGGTGATCCCGCTCGTGGAGCGGCTGGAGATCGTCCGCAGCATCCGCTTCGTGGACGCGGCCTTCGTGGAGACGGTGCCGGAGAAGCTGGAGACCTGGAAGCAGGTCCGCTTCGACGTGATGTTCAAGGGCGACGACTGGCGGGGCACGCCCAAGGGCGACAAGCTGGAGCGCGACTTCGGCGGCATCGGCGTCGAGATCGTCTACCTGCCGTACACCGTGCACACCTCCAGCACTCAGCTGCGCGGCGCGCTGGACGCGCTCTCCGCGCCGGCGGGCGCCGCGAGCGCGGACAGCTCGCGGAACCACTTCGCGGAGAACGCCGCGCAGAAGAGCACGTAGACCGCGCAGAACGCCGCGTACCCCAGGCGGAACGCCCGCTCGCTGCCCAGCAGCAGGAACAGCGCGCACAGCACGCCGTAGTCCACGGGCAGCAGGGCGACGGCCCGCACCCGCGAGGGGGGCGCGGCGGGGGCGTTGCCGGTTCCGGGGGCCCGCTTCGGCTTGAGCTTGTCGGTGAGCAGCCCGCCGAAGAAGATCAGGACGGCCGCGAGCTGGAACGCCAGGGGCACCAGCAGCCAGCCCTGCGCCGGCAGCTCGAAGAAGCGGTGGAAGGAGATCAGCACCGCGCCGTGCAGCGCGGTGATCTTCGCGCAGTCCACGAAGTGGTCCAGCCACTCCCCCGCCGGGCTGGAGATCCCGCGCAGCCGCGCGAGCTGCCCGTCGGCCGAGTCCAGCGCGAAGCCCAGCACGAGCCCGGCCCACACGCCGAACGCCAGCGGCCAGGAGGGGCGTACCAGCGCGACGGCCGCGATGGCGGTGCCGCTGACGGCGGCGGAGAGCAGCGTCACCTGGTTCGGGCCGAGGCCCGCGCGGTAGGCGGCGGCGGCGAGGATCCGCCCCAGCGGGCGGTTGACCAGCCGCGAGTACAGCGAGACGCCCTTGGCCGTCTTCTGCGCCCCCCGCAGCCGCCGCAGCGCCGCCGTGTACGTCATCGTGCCGGCCGTCTCGGCCGCGCCAGGTCTCCCCGCCATGCCGGGCATCCTGCCATGCTCCCCGGTGCCCCCACCCCCTCGCGCACCCGGGCGCGGCACGGGACGCGGGATGGATACCATGCCTGCACCGATGCGAGCGGGAACGACGGCCGCGACCACGGCGGTTCGAGGGCAGGACGACGGAAGGGCTCCGGAATGCGGGTGCGAGGACGGCTGACGACGGCAGCGGCGGGGCTGACCGTGGCCCTGACGATGGTGGCGTCCCTGTCGGCCTGCATGACGGTCAACGGCGAGACCGCCGTCGTCGAGGCCCTGACCGAGGAGGAGGCGCAGGACGCCCTCGACCGGTACGTCGAGATCAGCAACGAGGCGCTGGCGGACTACGACCCCGAGCGCAACGCCGAGGCGGAGACCGGCCCCAAGGGCGCGATCCGCCAGGCCGCGCTCAGCTCGGCGCGGGCCCTGAGCCCGGCGGGCAACCCCGACTTCGCGCCCCTCCAGGTCCGCCAGGTGGAGTTCTACATACCGGAACAGGCGGGCTGGCCGAAGTACTTCCTCGCGGACGTGCGCACCAACCGGCTTCAGGACGCGCGCCAGCTCCTGGTCTTCACCCGCTCCTCCGTCGGCCAGGAGTGGCTGGTCTCGTACGTGGCGATCCTGCCGGAGCAGGGCGTTCCCGAGCCGGCGGTGGACGAGGGCGGCCACCTGGAGGACCTGCCCACCCCGGCCGAGGGCGGCGAGAGCGGCCTGGCCGTGGAGCCGGGCGAGCTGGCCCAGAGCTACGCGGAGTACCTCCGGACCGGCCAGGGGCCTTTCGCGGAGGGCACGTTCACCTCCGACGTGGTGGCCGAGCGCGAGGAAGCCAACAACTCGGCCGCCGCGCTCACCGAGTTCCAGGACCGGCCGGCGGAGGGTGCGGGCAACGAGGCGATCGCGGTGCGCACGGAGGACGGCGGCGCGCTGGTCCTGTTCGCCACCGCGCACGACCAGCGGACCACCGTGGCCGAGGGCGAGACGGTGCAGGTCCCCCGGGAGCTGGAGCCCCTGATGGAGGGCGAGGCCCGCACCGCCCTGACCCTGGAGCGCGTCGCCACCCAGGCCGCGGTCATCCCCCCGGGCGAGGACGCGGAGATCTCCATCCTGACCCGCGACATCGGCGTGGTCGCGGCCACCGGCGAATAACGTCCGGGGCGGGCGCGACGTCCTGGGCGGGCGCCCGCCGGGTCAGCAACGGTCCCCCGCGGGCGCGGCCACGCGGGGACTTCGGCTCGTGAAGACCCAATCCCGGAGGGGCCGTTCAGCCGGAGGGGCCGTTCAGCCCGCAGGCCAGGCGGCCGGTTCGGTCTCGGCCTCCAGGCGGGCGGTCTGGGCGCAGGCGTCGGTGAGGGATTCGAGGAGGGAGAGCGGCTCGGGCAGCGGGTGCTCGGGGCCGCGCAGCCAGCGGACCCCCGCGGCCGTGCCGGCCGTCTCCGAGCCCATCACGCGCGAGGGCGGCAGCAGGACGTAGCTGCCGCGGCAGTGCCAGCGCAGGCCGGGGTGCTCGTCCATCGTCTCGGGGTGGCAGTCCAGTTCGCACGGCCACCACTCGTCCTCGTCGTCCGGGGTGCCGCGGGTGGCGGTGAAGAAGAGCATCCGGTCGGGGTCGGTGACGGCCACGGGGCCGATCTCGACGCCCTGGGCGGTCAGCCGGTCCAGCGCCGCGTAGCCCGCGGAGGCGGGGACGTCCAGCACGTCGTGGGCGCGGCCGGTGGCGGTGACGAAGTTGGCCTCCGGGTCGGCCCGGAGCCAGCGCAGGATCTGGTCGCGGTCGGTGGTGGCCTGGGTCTGCCAGGCCAGCGATACGGGGTGGCGGGCGGGGCTCGGACACCCGATGCGTTCGCAGGAACATCGATAGCCCTGCGGGTGCGCGGCGGGGGCGAGCGGGAACCCGGCCCCCGCGGCGGCGAGCAGCAGCTCCTCGCGGGCCCGTGCGGCGGCGGCTCCGGCGGCGGCGCCGCGGGCGCCCCGACGCAGCCAGCGGGGAAACCTGCTCTCGCGTTCCATGAGCCTCCTACCGCCTTGTCCGTCCCCCGCCCGCACGTCCCCACGGGCCGGATGCCGGATCCGGTCGATGCATCGATACGCCCTGCAGCGTGGCGGCCCCGCGTTTTATTCCGCTATTCCGCCGCCGTTTCACCACCGCGCGTTTCGCGCTCATCCTGCCCTGTCGCGGGACGGGATGGGTAATCGTGACGGCCGGGGTGACCAAGCTCATGGTCCCGCTCCCCGTCCCGGTCCGGGGGCCAGGGCGCGCCCCACTCGGCCGCGCGGGCGGCCCGGTAGTCCGCGCCGTGCCGCTTGGAGACGGCCTGGCGGCGCAGGCCGTCCTCCCGCGTGCACAGGTCGAGCAGGACCAGCCCCTTGCGCAGCAGCGGGCGGCGGACGACGCGGGCCTCGGGGCCCTCGCCGGTGCCGGTGACGGCGGGGCGCGCGGCGGCGACGTAGGCGAACTTCTCGTCCTCGTACGGCAGGACGCCGCCCTTGACCCGGCGGTGCAGGGCGGAACGGCCGACCCGGGCGGCGACGTGGCACCAGTCCTCGCCGGGGGTGATGGGGCAGGCGGCGTCGTGCGGGCAGGGCGCCAGCACGGTCAGCCCGGCCGCGATCAGCCGGTCGCGGGCGGCGCGGACGCGGAGGTAGCCGTCGGGGGTGCCGGGCTCCACGAGGACGACGGCGGTCCCGGCCGCGGCGGCGGCGTCCACGAGGGCGTCGCGGGCGGGCGGGGCCAGTTCGTTCAACACGTAGGAGGCGGTGACGAGGCCGGCGGGCGGCAGGGGCCCTGGGGCGTCCAGGCTCGCGCGGCGCCACTCGGCGGCCCGCAGGTGCGGGTCGGGGGCGCGGGCGGCCAGCTCCCGGCCCAGGTCCAGCGCGGGTCCGGCGCGGTCCAGCACCAGCGTCGGCCGTTCGCCGCGGCCTGTGCCGGGGGCGTTCGCCGCGGGCCAGACCGCCGCGGCGGCCCAGGCCGCGGCGCCGGTGCCGCCGCCCAGGTCGAGGTGCCCGTCGGGCACCCAGCCCGGGAGCCGGGCGGCGAGCTGCCGCAGGGCCGCGGCGACCGCCTCGAAGGTCGCCGGCATCCGGTAGGCGGCGTAGGCCACGGCGTCCGCCCGGTCCCGCAGGACGGGCGCCTCGCGGTTGCGGTACCCGGCCATCAGCCGGTCCACCGCGGCGGCGGCCCGGCGCGGGGGCAGGCCGTCGAGCAGCGCGTCCAGGGCGGCGCGCAGCGGGGCGGCGGTGGGGGCGCTCGTCGTGGGGCCGGGGTTCACGGGCCCAGGATAGGGCGGCCGGCGCGGGCGCCCCGGCGGGCGGTGCGCCGGGGGCGGCACAGCAGCAGGAAGGCCGCGATGGCCAGCACGGCCAGGCCGAGCTGCACCAGCGCCATGGGCACGGCGGTGTCCTCCCCGGCGACGCCGACGAGCGGGGTGACCAGGGCGCTGACGAAGAACGCGGCGGCGCCCAGCAGCGCGGCGGCCGACCCGGCGGCGTGCGGGGTGCGGGTGAGGGCCTCGGTGTTGGCGTTGGGCATCACCAGCGGCATGGCGCCCATCATCAGGAACAGGCCGGCGGAGACCGGCACGAGCCCGGCCCGGCCGAGCGCGCCGCTGGTCATCACGAGCAGCGAGGCGGCGGCCAGCAGCATCAGCCCGAGCCCGGCGGCGGTGATCCGGTGCATGGGGAAGCGGCCGACGAGCAGCTTTCCGTTGATCTGGCTGGTGGCGACCATGGCCAGGGAGTTGAGCATGAACAGCAGGCTGAACGCCTGCGGCGAGGCGCCGTGGATCTCCTGGACGACGAACGGCGAGGCCGAGATGTAGGAGAAGACCGCGGCCATGGTGAGGCTGGCGACGAGCAGGTGGCCGGTGAACACGCGGTCCCGGCACAGCCCGCCCATGGTGCGCAGGGCGGGCAGCAGGCCCGACGGGTTGCGGCGCGCGGGCGGCAGGGTCTCCGGCAGGAGGCGGGCGACGGCGGCCACCAGCAGGACGCCGGCGGCGGCCAGAACCAGGAAGATCCCGCGCCAGTCGGTGACGCGCATCAACTGCCCGCCCGCGACGGGGGCCAGCACGGGGGCGGCGCCGGAGATCAGCATGAGGGAGGAGAAGAAGCGGGCCATGGCAACGCCCTCGTACAGGTCGCGGACCACGGCCCGCGCGATCACCACGCCCGCCGCGCCGGTGAGGCCCTGGAGCAGCCGGCAGGCGGTGAGGGCCCCGGCGCTGGGGGCGAGGGCACAGGCCACGGAGGCCAGCGCGTAGCAGCTCATCCCGGCCATCAGGGGCCGGCGGCGGCCGAACTGGTCGCTCAGCGGGCCGGCCAGGAGCTGGCCGAGGGCCAGCCCGAGGAGGCAGGCGGTGAGGGTGAGCTGGACGGAGGAGGCGCCGGTGCCCAGGTCGTCCGCGATGTCGGGGAGGGCGGGCAGGTAGAGGTCCATGGACAGCGGGGAGACGGCGGTGAGGCTGCCGAGGACGAGGACCAGCAGCGGTCCGGCCCGCCTCCCCGCGGCCGGTGGCGTCGGGGGGACGGGCCGGGGGCTCGCCGTTCGGGGATCTGTGGGGCCGGGGTCCGTGGTGCCGGGGTCCGTGGGGCCGGGTATGGCGGTCGGTATGGCGGCGGCGGTGGGGTCCTCGCCGGAGACGCCGCCACCCGGGCGGGGCCGACCTGGCTGATGCATGCACCCCTCCGGGAGTCGCGCGGGAAACCGCCCGATCATCCCATGACTTTCCGCCGGCCGGGCAGCCCCGCCCGGCGCCGCTACCTCAGCGGGATGTCGTGCCCGCCGCCGCGCTCGTTCTCCGGCCGGGGGCCGAACCAGCGGCGCTCGGACGCCTCGATGGGCACGTCGTTGATGCTGGCCTCGCGGCGGCTCATCAGCCCCCGCTCGTCGAATTCCCACAGCTCGTTGCCGTAGGAGCGGAACCACCGGCCGTCCGCGTCGTGCCACTCGTACTGGAAGCGGACGGCGATGCGGTTCCCGCGGAAGCCCCACAGGCTCTTGCGGAGCACGTAGTCCAGCTCGCGCTCCCACTTGGCGGTGAGGAAGGCGACGATCTCCTCGCGGCCGGTGACGAATGCGTCCCGGTTCCGCCAGAGCGAGTCCTCGGTGTAGGCGAGGGCGACCCGCTGCGGGTCGCGGGTGTTCCAGGCGTCCTCGGCGGCCTGGACCTTGGCCAGGGCGCCGTCGAGGTCGAAGGGCGGGAGGGGCGGGCGGAGTCGGGACATGGCAGTGGCGTCCTTCTCGTTGCCGGGGGCGGGGGCGGGCCGGGGCGGGCCGGCCCTGGGGGCGTCAGGCGGCGGGGGCGTGCGGGGTGACGGGGGGCCAGTCGTTCTCGACCCCGGCGAGGAGGTTGAAGTAGTTGGTCAGCACGTTGAGCGCGAGGTGGCCGACGACTTCGCCGATCTCCGCGTCGGTGACGCCCGCGCTCCGGGCGGCCCGCAGCGCCTCGTCCCCCACCGCGCCGCGGCCCCGCGCGATCGCGTCGGAGAGCGCCAGCAGGGCCGCGGTGTGCGGCTCGGACGCCTGCGCGCGGCGCGCCGCGTCCAGCTCCTCTTCCTCGACCTTCGCGAGGTGCGCACCGATGTAGGTGTGGGCGGACAGGCAGTACGCGCAGCCGTGGTACTCGGCGGTGGCGATCGCCAGCCGCTCGCGGACGCCCGCGGGCAGCACGCCCCCGGCCAGGGCGCCGGACAGGGCCAGGTAACCCCTCAGCAGCGCGGGGCTGTTGGCCATGGCCTTGGTCATGTTCGGGGTGAGGCCCAGGGTCCGCCGCACCTCGGCGAGCAGCTCGGCGGCCGGGCCGGTGGCGGCGGCGGGGTCGACCGGGGTGAATGCCGTCATGGCTACCTGCACCTTCTCTCATATCCAACGCTTGGACGCGCCGGAAACCATTAGAACCGTCTCACGCCTCATGCCCCGCCGTCAACGGAAGAGGGCCGCCGCAACCGTGAGAAAAACGCCAGAGGTGGCGTAGGGTGAGGAGGTGCAGACAAGCGCACCGCTGCTGGGCGAACCGCTGCCCGTGGAGCTGATGAACACGATCTGGGCCGACCGCGACGGCGTCCACGACGCGCTCACCGAACCGGCCGGGACGGCCGCCTGGCTGCGCGCGGTCGCCCCCCGCGCCGAGCTGTTGGCCGCGGCGGGCCCCGAGGCGCCGGACGAGGCGGAGCTCGCGCGCCTCGCGGAGCGCCTGCGCGGCCTGCGGAACGCCCTGCGGCGGCTCGCCGCCGAGGCCACCGGCGACCCGCGGCCGGCCGCCGCCGCGCCGGGCGAGCCCGCGGACCTGGCCGCCGCCGTGGCCGCCGTCAACGAGGCCGCCGGCGCCGTGCCCCGATGGTCGGCCCTGGCCTGGACCCCGGGCGAGACGCCCGCGCGGCTGGCCCGCACCAGCGGCCGGGCGGCCGACGCCACGGTCTCCGCGATCGCCGAGGAGGCGGTCGGCCTGTTCAGCCGGCCCGAGCGGCTGCGGCTGCGGGCCTGCCTGGCCCCGGGGTGCGTCCTGTACTTCGTCAAGCGGCACCCCCGGCGCGAGTGGTGTTCCGCGGCCTGCGGCAACCGGGCCCGCGCCGCCCGCCACTACGACCGCCACCGCCGCCGGGCCCCGTGAACGGCGGGCCCTGCGCCCGGGGCGCTACCCGCCGGAGGCGTCCCCGCCCAGCGCCCGGGCGGCGAGCGTGGTCAGGGCCTCCTCGGTGGGCGGGCCCGCGTAGCCGGTGACGCAGGCGAAGAAGCGGCGGGAGCCGTCGGCGGTGGCGCCGGTGCGGGTCGAGTACCCGAGGGTGTCGCCGTTGTGCCCCCAGTACCCGCCCTGGGGGACCCACTGGAGGCCGAGTCCGTAGCCGGACCCCGGCCAGGCCGCGGCGATGTCCCCGGCCGCCGGGACGGTGGAGCGCATCGCGGCGAGCGTGCCGGGGCTCAGCAGCAGGCCGCCCAGCAGCGCGCCGAAGAAGCGCGTGATGTCGGCGGCCGTGCTGACGATCGCCCCGCAGGCCCCGGCCATCGTCTGGTTGACCACGGTGACGTCCGTGAGCCCGGCCGCGTCGGGGAAACGCCAGTAGCCGCGCGGGTGGGGCCCGCGGATGGCCGGGTCGTCGCCGGGCAGCAGGGTGTCGCGCAGGCCCAGGGGGCGCAGCACGCGGCGGGCGACCTGGGCCTCCCAGGGCAGGCCGGTGGCCTGCTCGACGATCAGGGCCAGGAGCTGATAGCCGGTGTTCGAGTACGCGAAGCCGGTGCCGGGCGGGAAGTCGGGCGGGTGGCGCAGCGCGATGCGGATCAGCTCGGCGGGGGCGTAGCGGCGGAAGCGCAGGGCGCGGAACGCCTCGGCGCTGCGCCACTGCGGCATGGCCTCGGCGTCGGAGAGGTAGTCGAAGACGCCGCCGGTGTGCTGGAGGAGCTGGCGGACGGTGAGGGCGCGGCCGTCGTTGCCCCCGCCGCGCAGCAGGCCCGGGAGGCGGTGCTCGACCGGCTCCTCCAGCGAGAGCACGCCCTCCTCGGCGAGTTGGAGGACGACCACGGCCAGGAAGGGCTTGGAGGTGCTGCCGACCCGGACCAGCGCCCCGGGCGGGACGGGCCGTCCGGTGCCCAGCGCCGCCTCCCCGGCCGTCGCGGCGACGGCGCCCCCGGGCGTTTCCACGCGGGCCACCACCGCGACCACGCCGGTGGCGGCCACCGCCTCCACATCGGCCCGCAGCCGCTCCTCGGGCTCGGCCTGCGCCGGAACGCCGGACGCGGCGGGCGCGCCCGCGGCCCCGGCGGCCAGCCCCAGGCCGATCCCCGAGGCGACCGACCGCCGCCCGGGCCCGCGGCTCACCACGCACCCCCGCACGGGGCGTTCCCCACGGACAAGCTCCTGCGACCCATCGGCACCCCCGCACGTCATCGGACCGGGAGAAACTGCCCGCCGGGCCGCCGCGCAAGCCACCCCCAGGGGTGATCCACGGGCGCCCGAGGTTAACGCCCCACCGCCCCCGCCCTGCGACGGGACCGGTCCCGGCCACCCCCGTCCACACTCCCCCCACCGCGCGGGATCCCCGGCAGGCTCCGCTACGAGGGGGGCGGAGCCTGCGCCCGCGCCGCCAGGCGCCGGCCGGCGCGGGCTCAGCGAAGGGCCGCGCCGGCCAGGGCGTGGCGGCGGTACTCCCGGGGCGGCATGCCGTAGACGGCCCGGAAGGCGCGGCTGAAGCCCGCGTAGTGCGGGAGGCCGTACCGGGTGGCGATCCGGTGGACCGGGAGGCCGGCGAGGGCGGGGTCGGCCAGGTCGCGCCGGGTGCGTTCCAGGCGCTCGCGGCGGATCCAGCCGCTGACGGTCGTGCCGTGGTCCTGGAAGAGGCAGTGCAGGGTGCGCACGGAGACGTGGTGCGCGCGGGCGATCGCGCCGGGCGACAGGTCCGGGTCCCCCAGGTGCGCGACGACGAACGCCAGCACCTGCCGGTAGAACGCCTGCCGGGCGGGCGTGGGCCCCAACGCCTCTGCGGCCGGGGGCTGATGGTCCACGCGCGGCCGGGCGGGCGGCAGCACGACCCACGTCCCCGGCGGAGCCAGGCCGGCCAGGCGGGGCGCGAGGTCCGCGTCCGCCAGAACGACCCGGGCGCGGGCGTCCTCCATGGCGCGCCGCAGCCGTTCGGCGGGGTGCGCGGGCGGCAGCGGCAGACAGGCCGCGCCGGCGAGGCGTATGCCGCGGGCGCTGACCATCAAGTCGGGCGACGCCGCCATGAACACCCCGACGCAGTCGGCCGGACTGACCCCGAGTTGACGCAGAAACGCGGCCAGGTCCGCACTCCTGCGCAGAAACGCGTCGCGACCCAGCCCCCCTGCCCCGGCCGCGGCAATGACAGCACTGTCCATACTTCTCATCTCCGGCTCGGCCGGGGGCACACCCCCCGGCGCTATCCCGGATCCGATTCCACCGCCCCGACCATTGACCGGCACCCCCCTCCCGAGCCCCCGATCAATCCCGTTTCCCCTGGTCAACCCCCGGCCGGGCCCGGCCCGCGCTCGCACGGCCATGCCAGCACGACGTTGCTGGCCGATCCGTCAGACGTGGTACTCCGCGTGCGGAACGGCGCGCTCCCAGACCGCCTCGAACGCGGCGGCACAGGCACGCGCGACCGCCGGGTCCTCGGTCTGGTCCGTCTCGGTCCAACGGCCGTCGCCGTCGAAGATGTTGAACTGCACGATCTGTTCGTCGAAGAGCCAGAAGTCGCGCCGGCCGCTACGTTGGTGAACGTGAAGCTGTGCTCGTACCGGATGTACTCGGACGGCGGCTCGGAGACGACGCGGGCCCGGCGCATGGACACTCCCTGGGCGGTGACCTCTCGCACGAGATCGAGCCAGGGCCGCCACCAGCTCGCCGCGAAGTCACCGATGCTCTGCGACATCCAGGGCCCTCCGGATCGGCGGAATCAGCGTGCGCGGCGCCTTGAACGACGCGGGCCCACAGGCCGGGTGGAGGCTCCGTCACGGAGGCGCGAAGCCCGCACCCGGCGCCGGATCAGCGCGGGCCGCTGTCCTTGACGGCCGTGAGGAACGCGCCCCAGGCCCGCGCGGGGACGAGCAGCAGGGGAGCGGCTCCGGTCTGCTTGGTGTCGCGCACCGGCACCACGCCCGCCTGGGCAACGAAGTCGTCGGACACCTCGACACAGTTGCCGCCGTTGCCGCTGTAGGTGCTCCTGCGCCACGCGGCCGAGGACAGGTCGATCATCGAAACTCCCTATGGATGCTGCGAATCAAGTCGAGCGAATCGTCAGGCGACATGGCGTGTGCCCGAAGTCGCTCGTAGTGCTCCATGGCCCACGCTACCGTCGACTCGGTCTGGAAGAGGCGCCCGCCAAGTGGGCCGTCCGTCCACAGGGTGGACGGGGTCGCGTCCCGGAAGACGAGCAGGGTGAAGGGCAGAATGTGCGCGCCCGGCGCGCCGGCCGCGAACGGCAGAACCTGCAGGTCGACGCGCGGCGTCTGCCCGACGGCCGCCAAGTGGGCGAGCTGCTCGGCCATCACGGCCCGACCGCCCACGACGGTGCGCAAGCACGCCTCGTGCACGATGACCCAAAGCCCGGGCGGATGCTCGGTGTTCAGCGCGTCCCGGCGCCGCATGCGCGCCTTGACCCTGCCGTCGATGATCTCCGGCCGTTCCTGGGGGTTGCCCGCCCGAAGAATCGCTCGCGCGTACTCTTCCGTCTGCAGCACCCCGATCAGGCAGTTGACCGAGTAGTCGAGAATGCGGGCGGCCTTGGGCTCCAGCTTCAGGTACGGGACGAACCAACTCGGCGCCTCGCCCTCGTCGATCCTTCGCCGGAGGCGCGCGAACAGGCCGCCGGTTCCGAAGACCTTGTCGCAGTTCTCTGCGAAACGAACGGACGGCAGCAGGGTCCCGTGCTCGACCTTGCTCACGTACGCGATCGAGTAGCCCGTGCCCTGGGCCAGATGACGCTGCGACATCTGATTGCGCGCCCTGCGGGCCTCCTTGACCTCCGTACCGAAGTGCGCGAGAGCGCTCAAAGGCTGCTCCGAGTTCGCTTCGTCCATCCCCTGACCTGGCCTCTTGTCCGCGCTTCCGCCCGTGACCTTTGAGAAATTCCGACTCAACGTTCTCAACGCGGGCGCGCATCCGGTTAGTTGGTAACGGGTCAAGCACGGAGCGTACCGGCCCGCAAGTCCTATCGACAGCTCTACTGAGTGGGTGAGCCATGACTGAGCGACCCGACGGAGCCGCCCCCGGCCCCGGCGCGGCAAGCGACGACGCGCCGCCGCGCGACGAACTCGACCAGCGGTTCGAGGAGTTGTCGGAAGCCGTCCGCCGGCATCTGGACCTGCTGCACGGGAAGCCTCCGTTCACCCGAACGGAGGAGGCGTGAGGAGGCCGGACGCCGGGCACGGCGTCCTCGTCACGGTCACGATCGACGCGGCGACGGTCATGCTCGGGGATCAACTGACCATCGGTGGGCAGGTGTTCACCATCAGGAACATGGCGGCGCTGCCCAGGGGCGCGCGGCGGCTGGAGTTCGAGAGCGGGGAGTCGTTCACCCTGCTTCCGGCCACGGTCCTGTACGCGCTGCGCCGCGTCGTTCCCCGCCGGGGCCGGGCGCCCCGACCTTGGTAGGGTCCCGCGCGGAACGACCGACTCCCCGGAGGGGGAACGCATGGACTCCGCGGCCTGGGAGACGATCGGCCGTCTCGTGGCGTGGCTCGACGCGCACAGTGCTCATCCGCCCGAGGTGAGGCGGCTGTTGCGGGTGCTGAAGATCCAGGAGGAGGCGGGGGAGGTAGCGGAGGCCGTGCACGGGGCGATGGGATCGAATCCACGCAAGGGCGCGAGCCACACGTGGGCGGACGTCGAGAAGGAGGTGTGCGATGTGATCCTGACCGGCATGGTGACCCTGGCGACGCTGAGCCCCGACGCGCGCGCTGTCTTCGAGAGCCACCTGCGCCGCGTCGCGGACCGCTCCCTGGGGGACTGAACCGGCGGCGCGCGCCGGCGGGGACGGGACCGGCCGGGCCGGGTAATCCCAACGGCCCACGCCCGGCCGGGCGTTAAGCGCGCGGCGCCTCCAGCGGCAGGGCCGCGCCCGTCACCACCGCCATCACCAGCGCGTGGGCGCTGGTGACCACCGTCTCGGCCGGGTGGTCGAGGCCGGAGAGGATCCACTGGTGGGCGATGAAGACGATCGCCCCCAGCAGGCCGGTGGCCAGCAACTGAGGGTGCGCGCCGGAGAGTTCGCGGCCGTCGAAGGCCGGGCCCGTCAGGCGCAGGATCTCCTCCACGAGCGCGGTGTTGACCGTGCGGTAGGCGTGGTCCACGACCGGGCTGACGGACAGGACCTCCACGAAGGCGATGCGGGCCAGGCGCGGGTCGGCCTCGATCGCGCGGAAGAGCGTGTCCAGCGCGGCCCGCACCAGGTCCTCGACGCCCGGCCCGGCGCTCTCCGCCCCGGCCAGGACGCGGGCGCGCAGGTCGTCGCTGACCCGCTGGTAGACGGCGAGCAGCAGGGCCTCGCTGTCCGCGAAGGACTCGTAGAAGTACCGCTTGGTCAGGCCGGCCTCGGCGCAGATGCGGTCCACCGTCCCGGCGCGGTAGCCGGCCGTTCCGAAGACCTCGACCGCGGCGTCGATCAGGCGGGCGCGGCGCTCCTGCTGGCGTTCGCGCTGGGTCGCGCCACGGTAGGTGCGGCCGTGGCGGCCGGCGGGACCGTCGCGGTCGGCGGGTCGGGGTGTCCGGGGACTCATCGGGCCGATATTGACACTGCGCGGTACCAGATGCAACAGTGACACGGCCGCGTTCCAGATGCCCTGGAGCGGAGCGGGAACACCGCAGGCAGGCGCCCCGCCCCGCGCGGCGGCGACGCGCCAGGGACAGGCCAGGAAGAGGTACCTCATGAGCACAGCCGAGCAGGCCGCCGCCTCGGAGCACGCCGGGGACGGGGCCGCGCCCACCGAGCACGTGGACGTCCTGATCATCGGCGCCGGCCTCTCGGGCATCGGCGCCGCCTGCCACCTGCGGCGGTCGTTCCCCCGCAAGAGCGTGGCCATCCTGGAGTCCCGCGAGGCCATGGGCGGCACCTGGGACCTCTTCCGCTACCCGGGCATCCGCTCCGACTCCGACATGTTCACGCTTGGCTACCGCTTCCGGCCGTGGACCGACTCGCGGGCCATCGCGGACGGGCCCTCGATCCTGAACTACATCCGCGAGACCGCCGCCGAGTACGGCGTGGACCGCGCGGTGCGCTACCGGCACCGGGTCAACGACGCGGCCTGGTCGGGCGAGGATTCCCGCTGGACGGTGACGGCCGAGCGCGGCGACACGGGGGAAACGGTTCGCCTGACCTGCGACTTCCTGTTCGTGTGCAGCGGCTACTACCGCTACGACGAGGGGTACTCCCCGGCGTTCCCCGGCAGCGAGCGCTTCACCGGGCCGATCGTTCACCCGCAGCACTGGCCCGAGGACCTGGACTACGCGGGCAAGCGGGTCGTCGTCATCGGCAGCGGCGCCACGGCCATCACCCTCGTTCCGTCCATGGCGGGCGTGGCCGGGCACGTCACCATGCTCCAGCGCTCCCCCACCTACGTGCTGGCGATGCCGCAGCGGGACCCGGTGGCGCAGGGGCTGGGCCGCGTCCTGCCGGGAACGGCCGCCACCTACGCGGTGACCCGGTGGAAGAACGTCGTCAGCCACACCGCCTTCTACAAGATCAGCCGCAGCCGCCCGAAGCTGGTCAAGTCGCTGCTGCGCAAGCAGGCCCGGCGGCTGCTGCCGGAGGGCTACGACGTGGACACCCACTTCGGGCCGCGCTACGACCCGTGGGACCAGCGGGTGTGCGTGGCGCCGGGCGGGGACCTGTTCCGGGCGCTGCGGCGCGGGCAGGTGTCAGTGGTCACGGATACGATCGAGACGTTCACGGAGAACGGCATCCTGCTCACCTCGGGCGAGGAGCTGCCGGCGGACGTCATCGTCACGGCGACGGGGCTGAACCTGCTGGCCTTCGGCGGGATCCGGCTGACGGTGGACGGGCGGGAGGTCTCGCTGCCGGAGACGATGGCGTACAAGGGCATGATGCTCAGCGACGTGCCCAACTTCGCCTTCACCGTGGGCTACACGAACGCCTCCTGGACGCTGAAGGCGGATCTGGTCAGCGAGTACGTGTGCCGCCTGCTGGCGCACATGGACCGGCACGGGTACCGGCAGTGCGTGCCGGAGCGGGACGCCTCGGTGCGGGAGGAGCCGTTCCTGGACTTCGCGGCGGGATACGTGCTGCGGGCGGTGCAGGCGTTCCCCAAGCAGGGGTCCCGGGCGCCGTGGCGGCTGCGGATGAACTACCTGCGGGACGTGGTCACGCTGCGGCACGGGCCGGTGGACAACGCCATGTCCTTCCGCCGCGGGGTCCACGCGTCGGCGGGGTCCCGCTCCCGCGCGACGCGGGAGCGGCGGACGCCCGCGGCCCGCTGAGAGACTGCGAGGGCCCGCCCCCCACGCCGGCGGGGCGGGCCCTCGCGTGCCCGGTCCGCGCGGTCCGCGCCTGGCCGCGCGTCCTAGGAGGGGTCCGAACGGCCTTCCGCCCGGGGAACTTGGGCGGCGCCCGCCGCCGTGCCGGTCAGCAGCTCCAGGGCGCGTTCGACCGCGGCCGGGTCCCCGGCGAATGCGGCGCGGCCCTCTCGTTCCGCCTGCCGGGGGTCGAGCAGTCCGACGGCGATGTCCGCCAGGGTGGGCACGTCCAGGGTGGCGATCACGTCCGGCTCGCGCGCCGGCCGTTCCCTCGCCACCGCCGGCGCGCCGCCCTCGACGACCACCCACACCACGGCCCCGCCGGCGAGGCGGAACTCGTAGCAGTCCCCCGGACCGTCCGCGGCGGAGGACCCGACCGACCCGATCGGCCGGAGCGAGGAGCCGAGGACGAACGCCAGCCAGTCGCCGCGGAACGCCCCCTCCCCCGGCTCCGGGTCGAGCCGCGTGGCTCCCCAGATGGTGAGCGGCGCCAGGGCGCGGGCGAGCACGGCGCCGCGGTCGGTGAGCTCGTACACCACGCCGCCCGCGGGGCGGGGGGCCGCGGCGCGGCGGACGACGTCCTGCTCCTCCAGGTGGCGCAGGCGGTCGGCCAGCAGGCTGGTGCCCAGGCCGGCGAGCCCGGCGTGCAGCTCCCCGAACCGCTTGGGGCCCAGCGCGAGTTCGCGCACGATGATCAGGGTCCAGCGCTCGCCGACGAGGTCGAGGGCGCGGGCGAGGCCGCAGTACTGGCCGTAGGTTCGTCGGCTCACGAGGCCGCAGCGTAGCCGAGCCCCCTGCCGGGGGCGCGGCCCGGGCGGTCCCGGCGCCCCGGACGCAGCAGCCCGGCGAGCACCACGTAGTGCAGCGCGGTCGCGAAGGGCACGAGGTAGCCGGGGAAGAGCAGCATCGGCAGGTCCAGGAAGGCCGCGGTGTCGGGCGGGCCCTCGAAGACCTGCCCGGCACCGGGGGCGTGCAGCCGGCCCAGCGTGACGGCCATCCACATGTCGGCCAGCCCGGCGAACTGCCAGGCCAGGAACGCGCGGCGCCACCCCGAGCCCGGGCGCAGCAGGTCGTCCGGGCGGGCCCAGGCGACCCAGGCGGCGAGCGGCGCGGTCGCGCCCACCGCGATGTCTCCCCAGGCGGCGGGCAGGGCGAAACCGGAGGGCAGGTCGCCGCGGCCGTGCAGGATCAGGAACACCGCGCCGATACACCGCGCCGTCTCCACCCCCGTCAGCAGCACCGGCCCGGCCCGGCCGCCCAGCGCCGCGCGCAGCGCTGGAACGCGCCGCGCCGCGACCGCGATCAGCACGCTGGGCAGCAGCCAGGCCAGCCCGGCCGCGACGCCGGTGTAGGTGCGGACCTCGCCGAAGACCGCGCCGCTCACCGTCAGGGCCACCAGCAGCAGCCCCCAGCCGGCCAGCGCGGCGGCGACCGCCGCGCCGAGCCGTAACGGCCGTGGCAGGCCGGCGGCCCGGGCTCCGGCGGTCACCACGCCGAGGCCGATCAGGGGCACCAGCCCGGCCAGAACGGCCACGGGCAGCGCCACGGACAGGGGTATGCCGGGGATCTCGCTCACGCTCTCCACACCCCGACGCTACTTTGAAAACAAGTAGCCAACAACCTCTTCTTGCAGTCCATTCGGCGCGCACGCCCGGGCGCCGCGTGCCGTCGCGAGGGTCTGTCAGTGGGCGTGCCTACAGTCGGGGGCATGGCACTGACTCGTGACGAACGCGAAGAGTTCCTGGCCGCGCCGCACATCGCCGCCCTCGCGGTGGACGCGGGCCCCGGCCGCGGCCCCCTGGTGGTCCCGATCTGGTACGCGTACGAGCCCGGCGGCCGGCCCTGGGTCCTCACCGGCGCCGACTCCCGCAAGGCGCGCCTGATCCGCGCCGCCGGCCGCTTCAGCCTGATGGTCGAACGCCTGGAGCCCACGGTCCGCTACGTCTCCGTCGAGGGCCCGGCCGAGCTCACCCCCGCCGACGAGGCGACGCACCGCACGATGGCCTCCCGCTACCTGACGGGCGCCCCCCTGGACGCCTACCTCACGATGGCCCGCGACTTCGGCCCCCAGGTCGTCATCCACCTGACCCCCACCCACTGGCTCAGCTCCGACATGGGCTCCCCAACGGGCCCGGCCTGAGAACGCGCCGGGCGACGGGCCGGTGTGCCCGGCGGCGGGGGGCGGCTTGGCGGGCGCGAAAGCGCAAAGCGGCGGACGAGTCGGCCTCTAAGCCGGGTTCTGATCATCTCCCTCAGCGATGCCCTGGCTGACCTGCCCAGACGGCGGATCTGTCGCCGCTCAACCGCCGTGAGGGGGTTGTGAGGGAGTTCCAGCCGCTACCGGCGTCTGAGGCGTCTCGGGGCCGCGCAGCCAGGCGCCCAGCGCGGCAACCCCGCGGCGCCCGGCGTCCGGCAGGAAGTGGATGTACGTCCTGAGCGTGAACGCCGGATCGGAGTGCCCCAGCCACTTTGCCACCTGGTCGATCGTCTCGCCAGCCTGGAGCACAACCGAGGCGAAGGTGTGCCGGAGCACGTGGAAGCCGTCCTCACGCGGCATGGCCCACGTGGTCCGCCGGAGCGCCTCCTGCCCCTGGCGGGGGATGAGGGTCCGCTCCGGGGCCTGGATAACGCCGGCCCGGGCCAGGGCCGGCTTCCACTGCTTCTCATCCCACGTGGTGCGGTTGATGGCCCCCCCAGACTTGCCCTTAGTGCGCGGCGTGGTGGTGAGAAGCAGCACCGTCCTCATGGGCCGCTCATCCCAGGCCAGACTCGGCCGGTCGGGGTCCACCCACGGCAGCGTCACCTCCACCGGCGGGTACTCCTCCATGTGCGCCTTGATGGCCTCGGCCAGCTCGGGCGGGCACGGCGCATCCCGCTCCTTCCCGCGCTTCGGCGGGGCGAACGCCAGCTTGCCGCTGATCTTCACCACCTGCCGGGCGATGTGTACGACCTCGCCATCCACATCACCCGGGGAGAGGCCGAACGCCTCCCCTTGCCGCAGGCCGGCGCCGACCGCGACGTCCACCAGGATCCGGTAGCGGGGGGCCAGCTGACCGCGGACAGCCGCCACGGTGGCCTGCGGCCACGCCTTGGCCTTCGACTTCGGCTTCGTGGGCGGGATGAGGTCCGGGTCGCGGAACGGGTTGGCGGGAATCTTCTTGGCGCCCCTGGCCGCCTGCATGATCGAGGAGAAGTAGCTCCAGATCACGCGGGCGGTCCCGACATCCACGTCCCGCTCGACCCGGGTCAGCCACCACTTGATCTCATCGGCGCCGATGTCGGCGAGCCGGTGGTGGCCCATGTGCGGGAGGATGTGGTTGAAAACGCCGGAGCGCATCGACTCCTTCGTCCCGGGCGCGCGGCGGAGCGTGGGCCACCAGGTGGCCTCGACGTACTCGCGGAGCGTCGTCTCTCCTGCCCGCGGGTCGTAGAAGTCCCCGCGGGAAGCGTCGGTGGCGGCCTGCTTGAGCCACGCCTTCGCGGGTTCCAGGGCGGCGAATGACCGCTTGCGGACTCCGGGGATGCCGCAGACGCGGTACCGCTTCGTCTTGCTGCCGTAGAGCTTGGTCCGCTCCCTCTTCCCGGTCTTGGGGTTGGGCCGCTTCGTCAGCCAGCGGTCCTCGATGTAGCCCTTGTCGGCCATGGCCATCCCTCCCCGTCCAGGTCGTGCAGTCGGATGCGCAGCATGCGCTCCGTGACGTTCAGCTCTGCGGCGGCGGCGCGGATGTCCGGCGCCCACTGCGCGACCGGGGCGAGGTCGCTGATGGCGATCAGCTTGCGGGCGGCCTCGCGGTCGGCGTACCGCTCCTGCCGCACGGCCGCCGGCCCGGGGGCGCACCCGTCATCGCCGATCAGGACGTGCTCCACCTCATGCGCGAGGATGCATCGCTCCTGGGTGGCCGAGAGTCCAGAGGCGAGGATCACTGTACGGCGGGAGGCGCACCAGACTGCCCAGGTATCGCGCATCCACATGCGCACGACCGGTATGGCCAGCTGCTCCAGGACAGACACGGGCGAGTAGGCGAGGCCGAGTGTCGCCAGGGCTGCGACCTGCGTATTGGACATACGTCTCCCCCGGGTACGAGGTGCGTGGGTGGGAGGCGCGCCGCTCGGCACCATATGTACCGCAACCGTGTGCCCGCCGCTAGGAATCTATCAAAAATTCATCAACCCATGCCATGCTCGGGCAAATTGGGGCATGCGGCAGCAAGCCCGGCCCGGCGGCGGGTTACGGGGTACCCAATGAGACATACGGCATATGCCGAAGGTTGTACAGGAGTTCACCCGGCTGACGGGTCGCCGCTCTCGAAGAACTCCCGGATGCGCTCGGCGTCATCATCGGCCGGGCCCTCCCCTGGCGCGTGGGGGCGATACGCGGCGAGCCCGAAGCGCCCCTGAGGGCCGCCCACGGGGATGGAGCGGACCAGGCGGTGGGCTAGGTCGTCGAACTGGTCCCGCAAGTCGGGATCGCCGCCGAGGGCGGCCACTTGACGGCTGAACGCGTACACCTGCGGCAGCGCTTCCAGCACGGCCTCCCGGCCTGAGGCTTGCTCGGCCTCGGGGCGCACTTCCTGGCGCAGAACGACCGCCGGCTCCTCGCCGTTGAGGATGCGGTCGGACGCACCGTAGGGCCACCCGAGCGCCGCCACTGTGGGTTCCAGGGTCCGCGGCTTCTTCCCGGTAGACCGGTGCAGGCCCCGCTCCAGGTCGCCGATGGAGCGGGAGGTTACGGAGCCGCCCTGCCGCTTGACCCGTTCAGCCAGTTCCTCGCGGCTCGTGATGCCCTGGCGGATGCGGTCATCGCGGATGGCGTCCCCCAGGCGCTTCCACGCTTCGGGGCCCCAGGTCATATCTTCCGCCTCCACAGCCACAGGCAACAGCAGGAAACAACAGGCAACAGCCTACCCGCTGGTACGCGCTTGAGTCAGACCCCATCCCGCCAGATGGACACTCGCTTCCTGTAGCTTCCTACAAATTCTCATCGAGCGCTTGCTCTTCTTCCTCTTTCTTCCTAATGTTTCCCCCATGCAAGCGCGAGGAGAGACGATCCGGCGCCGGCGCATTGAGAGCGGCTACGGCCTGCGGGACTTCGCCCGCCTCGCCGGCGTCTCGCCCTCGTGGCTCTCCCGGATCGAGAGAAACAAGGCCAACCCCAGCCCTGACGTGCTCAAACGCATAGCCCTGGCTCTCCAGGACGCCAGCCGCACCAGGGACGCGATCGCCGAGATCGCGCAGACCACAGGAAGAGAGGCGACATGAACGAGTCCCCCCACCTCACCGTCGAGCAGCTCGCCAAGAGGTGGCACACCACGCCGCAGGGCATCTACACCCGCCGGCACCGCGGCAGGGCCCCCGAGGCTCTGGAAGACGGCCGGAAGCTCCTCTTCCCCCTGTCGGAGGTCGAGCGCTTCGAGGCCGAGCAGCTGGCCAGGCGCCGGAAGGCGCGGCAGGCCGCGATGCGCCCGGCCGAGGCGACGCGCCCCGCGTCCCGCCCCCGGGTGCCGCGCCACACCACGCCCGCCGCCGCCTGACGCGCCCCTGCGGGCAGTCCCGCCCGGCAGCGGGACCGCCCTTCCCCCCATCCGATCGCTGATCTGGCTGTATCGATCGAAAGGAGGAGCCCGTGGTGGCTCCCAGTATCACCCCTGGCCGCGGCCAGGATACGGTCCCGGCCGCCGCCGTGGCGGACCTGATTTCGGCTGTCCGGGAGGCGTTGACGCTTCCGGAGCCGGTGGATGTGGCTGGCGCGGAGGCCCGTGCCCGGCTGTTGGACATGCGTGCGACGCATGTGGCTGGCGCGCTGGCCGCCTACGACGGGCCGAGCATTCTGTCGGCGATCACGTCCGTGGTGCGGGACGGGATGCGCCGGACTCCCGCCACCTACCCCACGCGCGGCGTCGAGGCCGCTGGGGGTGCGTCGTGAGCGGGCCGATCCGGGCCGCGTGCGGCCCCCACCCCATCCACATCACCCCCACCACGCTCGGCGCCAAGGTCGACGTGTCCGCCTGGCTGAAGCGCGTGATCCGCGACCTCGTCACCGAGGACGCCGAGACGCTCCAGCAGATCCGCGAGTGGGACGAATACGCCACCCACGACGCGACGACCGACATGCAGCGCGCCCACGGCCGCCGCGAAGTCGACCAGCGGATCGAGGCCCTGGCCGAGAAGCACGGGGCGCTGATGACGACCGTCCCCCAGGCGGTGCGCATCGCGCAGGCGCTCAACGAGGCGGCGGCCACGCACGAGAGGACCGCGGCATGAACCGCCTTCCCGAAGAGGACGCTGCCCTGTCCGAGCGCACGGCGGCGCAGCCGTCGGGCTGCCGCTGGTGCGGCATCCCCAAGCGCCCCCACGCCCGCCGGTGGACGGCCGCCGCTGGCTGGCACGCCTGGCAGGCCCCGACCGACGCCCAGATCCTCGCCCGGATGCGGGCCCGCCGAGCCAGGCGCCTGGCGGCACGAATCGCGGCCTGCGCGCCGCAGGAAGCGAGGGCAGCGGCATGACGACGACCGTGCAGCCCGGGGCAGTCGCCCCGGGCGCCGGCCGGAGGGCCACCCCCACCGGCCGCCTCATCCTCCCCGCCGACGCCGACCGCGACACCTGGCTCAACGCCCGCAGGCAGGGCCTCGGCTCCAGCGACATCGCCGCCATCCTCGGCATCAGCCGATTCGGCAACGCCCTGTCCGTCTACTACGACAAGATCGGCGGCCTCCCCCTCGAAAGCGACGACTCCGAGCCCGCCCTGTGGGGGCGGCTGAACGAGGAGACCGTCGCCCGCGAATGGGCCCGCCGCAACCGCTCCGTCGTCCGCCGCGTCGGCCTCGTCGCCAACATCGACCGCCCGTGGCAGATGTGCACCCTCGACCGCCGCGTGCTGGAGTGCCCCCTCGCCGACGGTCGCGAGCGGTGCGCCCTTGAGGTGAAGTGCCGCGACAAAATGAAGGCGCCGCAGTGGCGCACCGGCTGCCCGGACGACGTCCTCGCGCAGACCCTCTGGCAGGCCGACGTCTGCGGCTACGACCATCTGCACGTAGCGGTCCTGATCGGCGGCAACGACTACCGGCAGTTCGTCGTCCGCGTCGGCGACCACCAGCAGCTCATCGCCGACCTGCGCACCGCCGGCGCGAACGCCTGGCAGCAGATCACCCAGCGCACCCCGCCCGCCCTCGCCGGAGACGCCGACCCCGACGTCCTCCTCGCCCTGTACGAGCAGCTCCACCCGCACCGCGACGGGGGGTTCGTCCAGATCGCCCGCGAGGAGCAGGCGCACGACGACCTCACCGAGTACGTGCAGGCCGCCGCCGACGAGACCGACGCGAAGAAGCGGAAGACCGCGGCGAAGGCCCGGCTCGTCGCCCGCCTCGGTAACGCCGAGCAGGCCCTCGTCGGCGACCGCATCGCCTACGCCTACGAGCCCGCCTCCCGGGAGCACGTCGATGTCTCCCGGCTGCGGGCGGAGTTCCCCGACGCCTACGCGGCGTGCGTGGAGGACCGCACCCACCGCCGCCTGACCATCCCCACCGCGATCCGGAAGAGGTATGCCGCATGACGACTCTGGCTGAACGGGCCGCCGCGGCGGCGGGGCGCGACGGCGCGCCATCGCCCGCCGCCGAGCCCGACGAATTCTCCCTCACCGCCCCTGCGGCCGACCCGATGGCCGACTACGAGCCCGGCGACGGCGACCCCGAGATGGTCCCGGTCCACATCGCGTGGCTCCGCGTCCGTCGCGACGTCCGCGCCATCGGCAAGGGCGAGGAGTACAACGAGCGCGGCACCCGCTACTCCTACCGCGGCGCCGACACCGTCGTGCAGCACTTTGGGCCCGTCACCCTCAAGCACGGCGTGCACGTCCTCCCGGTCCGCGTCGAAGCCCAGTACGGGGAGAAGCTGACCAAGGCCGGCAGCAAGATGCGTGAGTGCTCCGTGGTCGTGACGTGGCACGTCATGGGCCCCAAGGGCGACACGCTCACGCTCCAGTCGGCGGGTGAGGCGCTCGACACCTCCGACAAGAGCACCACCAAGGCGCAGACGGTCGCGCTGCGGACGCTGCTGCTGACCGGCGGCCTGATCCCGACGGGGGACCGTGACCCGGACGCCGAGCGGATCGAGCGCGGTATCGAGGCTCCGGCCCGGTCTGCGGAGTCGTACCGCGACGAGATCCTCGACCCGAAGACCAGCCCGGGCCGGCTTCAGCAGATCGGCTACGAGCTGAGCAACCTCCGGATGATGGGCGCCCGTGTCTCGAACGAGACGGGCGAGCCGGAGACGTTGGAGTCGCTCGGCCGCCGGATCTACAACGAGCGCACGGGCGGTGCGTCATGACCGCCCTGGCGTTCGTCGACTGCGAGACGTCGGGCCTGGACCCGCAGCGGCACGAGGCGTGGGAGATCGCCGTCATCCGCCGCGAGAACGACCACGACATCGAGCGGCTGTGGCAGATCCGCCTCACCCCGTTCCAACTGGCCGCCGCCGACCGGGAGGCACTGAAGGTCGGCCGCCACTATGAGCGGGCGGTCGTCCCTCACGGCAAGTACGCGATGGCGATGCCCACCGGCACGGACGGCGAGCAGTACCCGGTCGGCGCAGCCGAACTGCACGCCTGCATCGAGGAGATGCTGCGCGGCGCGGTCCTGGTCGGCTCCAACCCCGGCTTCGACGCGGCGTTCCTCGCCAAACTGCTGGGCGTCTCCGGCCCGGACGTGCCGTGGCGCTACCGGCCGGTGGACATCGCGACCCTGGCCGCCGGCCACGTCTACGCGACGCGGCAAGTCGGGCAGCCCGAACCGCGGGTGCCGTTCTCCTCCCGGGAGTTGTCCCGCGCGGTGGGCGTGGAGCCGCCGGGTGAGGACGTGGCGCACACCGCGCTCGGCGACGCCGTGTGGGCTCGCGACGTGTACGACGCGGTGACGGGCGGTGCGCGGTGATGGCGGGGTGGCTGTGCCTGGCCGCGGTCGCCGCGGTGGGCGTGGCGGCGGTGGTGCTGGGCGCCTGCATGGCTGGGGCGGAGACGGGCCCCGTGCCCCCGCCCGAGCGCGGTGACCTGGCCACCGTGCTTGCTGCCCAGCGCTCCCCGGAAGGCGGTGCGCGGTGAACTTCGACGACTACGACGCGCTGGCCGCGGAGGCCCGGCCCGAGCCGCCGTTCAGCTGCGGCACCGAGCGGGATGAGTGGATCGCCCGCACCTGCCGGACGTGCATCCACGACCGGGAGCAGCGCACCGACCCGGTCTCGGGCCCGGGCTGCCCGCTGCCGATGATCGCGCTGGTCGCCGAGCGGACCCCGATCCAGTGGTTCGCGACGGACGGCCCGGACCTGTGGCGCTGCATCGAGTACCGGCACGAGAACGACGGCCCGGGGCCGGAGCCGCAGCCGGTCCCGGACCCGCCCGGCCAGCTCGTGCTGGCGCCGAGGGAGCCGTTCGAGGGCGTGCGGATGCTCACCCCCCTCGACCCGGACCTGCTGCCTGCCGTGCTGCGCCGCCACGCCGTCACCGACGGCCCCTGATCCCGGGGTGCCGCCCATCCTTCCCCGCGCCGCGGCGGCACCCCGACCCCGACTGATCCGCCCCACGGTTCCGCCGCCCGGATGCCACAGGCCGGGCGGCGGAACCCCCAACCACACACCCGCCACTCCCGAGAGGACCAACACCCATGAGCCAGCCCGTCACCATCCCGCCGCAGGTCGCCGCCCACGTCCTGTTCCACGAGGGGCACGGCGGCTACCCCGCCGGGTCGTTCACCACGAAGCTCCTCGCCGCGTGGACGTCCGCCGACGACGCGAACGCCGCGCGCCTCGCCGACGCGTTCCCCGCCTATGGAGCCGCCATCGCCCTCTTCCGGCGCGGCGAACTGGCCCGGCTGCGCGCCATCGCCGAGAGCGAGGACCCGCGATGACCGCCCGGCAGTTGATCCACGACTACCTCACTGGCCGCGCCGCCTGCATGCGCCCCCGAACGGACACCGCAGCGGACACCCTCCTGAACGCCTACCACGCGCAGGTACGCGACGAAGTGCTGCGGGAAGCGGCCGACGAGCTGGACGCGCACTGCGAGCAGCACGGCGTGTTCGGCGTGGGCGACCGCCTGCGCCGCAAGGCGAACGAGGCCGCCGCGTGACCGCCGCCGACCTCGCCGCCTGGGCACTACGCATCGGCATCGCCGTCGCCGTCTGGCTCGCGATCGCCCCCTTGGCCGACCGCCGCGCCAAGCGCAACCACCCCTGACGCCGTACCCGCCCGCCCGACACGGGCGGGTCGGCACCACCCCAAGGAGTAGCACACATGGCTGACAGCCCGCGGCCCCGCCGCCTCACCCCCGCCGAACGCCTCGCCGCCGACGCCCGCGACACCACCCTCGCCCGCATCATCGCCGACACCAGCGCCTGGGACCTGGCCGTCGTCAAACGCGCCATCCTCGCCCACGGCCGCGCCCTCGACACCTTCTCCGCCAACGACTTCCGCGAACTGCTCCCCGACCAGGGCGCCGGATACGTCGGGGCCGCATGCCGCGCCCTGGCCGCCTCCGGCCTGCTCCAGCACACCGGCACCTACGTGCCCTCCACCCTGGCGAGCACCCACGGCCACCGCATAGCGGTCTACCGGCTCGCCCCGCCGGCCGAGGGGAGGGCCGCAGCGTGAGCGACACCGCCTGGATCTGCGCCTACCTGGCCCTCGTCGGCGCCACCGTGCTGGCGCTGGCCGTCGTCCTCGACAGCGCCCCCCGCCACCGCCAGCAGGCCGCGCGCGAGGCCCGCATCCGCCGCCAGGCCGAAACGTGGCTCGCCGTCCGCGTCGAGCAGCGCCTCCGCGAACTCGAAACCTGCGAAGCCCTGTGGCCCGACGCCCCCGCCTGGCCCGAGCGTGAGGAGGAAGAGCTGTGACCCGCACCCTGCCCGAGCACGGAACCCGCGCCTGCTACCTCCGAGGCTGCCGCCGCCCCGAATGCCGCCAAGCACACCAGCACTACATGGCCCGCCTCAAGCTCGACCACCACCGCGGCCAGCGCCGCCGCGTCGACGCCGCACCAGCCGCTCAGCGCGTCCGCGAACTCCTCGCCGCCGGCTGGCTCTACACCCACATCGCCGACGTCGCCGCAACCTCCCGCCGCGCCGTCGCCGCGCTCGCCCACGGCGACGTCCGCACCATCGCCCCCCGCACCGAGACCGCGATCCTCTCCGTCCAGCCCGACACCGCAGGCCCCGCCACCATCCGCACCGACCCCCTCGGGCCCGTCGACCTCGTCGCCGTCGAACGCGCCCTCGACCACGGTCGGCCCCTCCCGCCCCTCACCGCCGCCGACCGGCGCCACGCCGCCATCACCGCCACCGCACGCGGCTGGAGCGCCCACGACATCGCCAGCCGCCTGAACATCGCCGAACGCACCGTCACCCGCTGGCGCCGACAGTCCAGGGAGGCAACGCCGTGAGGATCCGAGCCGACGTCGCCGACCTGATCCGCGCCGGGCTGCCCGTGCGCGAGATCGCCGCCCGCGCCCACGTGTCCGCCAAGACCATCGCCCGCGCCCGCCGCGCACTACAGCTCCCCCCGGTCCCCACCGGGTGCGCCCCCGCACCCAGCCTCCGCGCCTACATGACCGCCCGCACCCGCCGCACTCCCGACGGGCACCTCATCTGGACCGGGCCGATCAGCGAACGCGGCCCCCGCGTCCGCTACGGACACCGCGAGGGCTCCGCCCGCACCGCATGGTGGGAAATCACCCACGGCCGGCCCCCGCACGGCAGGCCGCGGCCCGCCTGCGGCATCCCCCTGTGCCTCGCGCACCTCACGCACGCCGCACCCATGACCCCCCCGGTCGCGCCCCGGCCCGCCCGGATCGACCCCGCCCGTTGGCAGCAGCACGGCCTGTGCCTCCACCCCGACGCAGACCCCACCTGGTGGGACCAGGACACCATCGCCACCGCAAACGGCCGCCGCGCCTACAACTGGTGCCTGGACTGCCCCGTCCGACGCAACTGCCTGGACACCACCCTGCGCGACGAGGCCGGCCTGCGCCCCTCGCAGCGCCAGGGCATCCGCGGCGCCACCACTCCCGACCAGCGCGCCCGCCTCGCCAAGAAGGCGAGGCGCTCATGACCACGCTCACGCTCTTCGACGCCGCCGACATCACCGGCCTGTGCGACCACTGCGGGCACACCCCCGCCACCACCCGCCTCGCCTGGGCGCCGAACCTCCTCGTCCACGTCTACGCCACCCCGGACGCGAACGCCCGCTACGCCCAGGCCAACGGCGTCCGCTACCGCCTCGCGCCCCGCCGCAAGGCCGCGTGCGACTGGTGCGCCTGGCTCCTGGGCTGCGCCTACTGGGACGCCACCTACGCCTGCCCCACCGGCCGCTGCGCCCTGTGGGCCCACACCTGGGACCAGCCCGGCTACGCCTGCGCCCGCCACCACCACGAAGACACCGTCGTGTGGCGCGAGGCCCTCAACACCCGGGCGGGGGTGACCGCGTGAACGCCCCGCGCCGCGACGGGCGCTGCAACCACGGCCGCACCCCCTGCGGCGCCCCCGCCCGCTTCTACCCCTGCGGCTGGCGCTGCGACCGCCACCAGCCCGCCCTCCTCGCCGGCCGCGCACCACCACCCCACTCCGACCCCATCCGGCCCACCGACACCCCGCAGCGAGACGAGAGACCGTGAGCACACCCGAGGACCGCCCGGCGAGCGGAAGCGTCCCCAACTCCTGGGGCAACGCCCTGGCCTGGAAGTGGGCGCCCGCCCTGCCCACCGCGCTGCGCCGCGGTGGGTTCCTCACCCTGCTCTACGCCCTCCGCGCCATGGCCAACGCCAGCGGCGAACTCCGCTTCCACGGGGACCGCAAGCCGATCCGCATCCAGGACATCGCCAAGGCCGCGGGCGCCCGGGAGAAAGATGCCAGGCGCTACCTGAACGCCGCGATCGCCGCCGGGGTTGTCGGCGTCGTCGGGCAGCAGCGCCGCGGGCGGCCCTCCCTGTACGTCCTCCTGATGGCCCCGACCCCGCTGTGGGCCGCCGCCGAAGACTCATTGAAGGCAAGTCAGCGCTCGGCGGGGAAGACGCCTCCGCCATGGGAGCGCGGTGAGGAAAGTTCGGGCCACCGCGGCCCCTATGAGTTCGGGCCACCGCGGCCCGAACTTTCGGAGGAACAGCCGGACAAAGTTCGGGCCACCGCGGCCCCTATGAGTTCGGGCCACCGCGGCCCGATTGGTTCGGGCCACCGCGGCCCGAACAACCCAGGGATAGCCATGGAACTACCCCAAGAGATGGCTGGCCTTGTCGAGCAACCACAGGTGGATGGTCGCCCCGGCCGAACAGATCTCGATCAATCCCAGGGACAAGACGGCCACGACCCTGCCGCGCCGCCGCCGCCAACCCGGCCCCGCGACCCCACCCGCTGCGAAACCTGCGACGGCCGCATGATCCCCCGCCGCGACCGGCCCCGCACCATCTGCCACGCCTGCGAAACCCAAACCGCGAGGACCGCCTCATGACCCGCCTGACCACACTCCGCGCCCTGCTCGGTGGCGCCCGCCGGCACCCGGCCCGCGCTGTCGCCTGCCCGCACTGCCACGCCGCCCCGCACATCGCCTGCACCACCGCGGGCCGCGGCAGGCGCATGACCGGCCTGCACCCCGCCCGCATCACCGCATGGACCCGACACGAGGCCGCATCCGGATCCGCCGCCGACCGCGCGCCCGTCCGGACGCCTGGCGCGGCGGACGGAGGCACGCGGTGAGCGGCCCCCGTATCGGGTCGCTGTGCACCGGCTACGGCGGCCTCGACGACGCCGTCCAGCAGGTGCTCGGCGGCGAGCTGGCGTGGGTCGCCGACCCCGACCCCGGCGCGGCGGCGATCCTCGCCCACCACCACCCCACCGTGCGCAACCTCGGCGACATCACCGCCACCGACTGGACGACCGTCGAGCCCGTGGACGCGCTCACCGCCGGTTTCCCCTGCCAGGACGTGTCCGTCGCCGGCCTCCGCGCTGGCATAGCACCCGGAACCCGCTCCGGCCTGTGGGCGCACGTCGCCCGCGCCATCCAAGCCCTCAATCCCCGAATCGTGGTGATCGAAAATGTCCGAGGACTCCTCTCGCAGCCAGCCGATCGCGGTATGGGACCCGGCGGCACGCCTCTGGCGGAGTCCGAACCCGGACCTCTTCGGGCACTCGGAGCCGTACTCGGCGACCTGGCCGACCTCGGGTTCGATGCGGAATGGCTGGGCCTGCCCGCCAGTGATCCCCGCATCGGAGCGCCGCACGAGCGGTGGCGCGAGTTCATCCTCGCGTGGCCCGCTGCTGAAGACCCCTACCGCCCAGCTCGCGAAGAACGGCGGCCCGCAGCACCCGGACAAGCGCAGGGCCGGGGGGCACGGGCCACGGCGGTGCCGGGCCTGGACCGGGAGGCGCAGCTGCGGGCGATCGGTAACGGCGTGGTGCCCCGCCAGGCGGTGCTCGCGCTGCGGCTGCTCCTGGCCCGCGCCCCGGAAGCCGCCGCTGGCCCGCCCGTGTCGTGTCCGGCGCCTGCCGCATGACCCCGCCCCGCCAACCCGAGAGGACCCGGCATGACCCGCTCGCCCGTCCCGTACTTCGGCTCCAAGATGCGCGTGGCCGACTGGATCGTCAGCCAGCTCCCCGCCCACCGGCACTACGTGGAGCCCTACGCCGGCGGCCTGTCCGTGCTGCTCGCCAAGGAGCCGTCCGTGATGGAGACCGCGAACGACCTCGACCACGAGCTGGTCACGTTCTGGCGTGTCCTCCGCGACCGGCCCGAGCAGCTGCTGCGCGCCTGCATGCTCACCCCGCACTCCCGCGCCGAACTCGCCGCCGCGCACGAGCCCGCGCCGCCGGGTGACGACCTGGAGCTGGCCCGCCGCATCTGGTGCCGGCTCGCGCAGGGCCGCGCCGGGACGCTCCGGAACACCGGGTGGCGGCACTACATCGACCCCGCCGGGTCGAGCATGTCGATGCCGGGCTACATGCAGGCCTACCGGGACCGGCTGGCCGCGGCGGCGGAGCGTCTGGCGCACGTGTCGCTGGAGTGCCTGCCTGCCCTTGACCTGATCCGGAAGTACGGCCAGCACGACGGCGTGCTGCTGTACGTGGACCCGCCCTACCTCGGCTCGACCCGGCCGTGGAGCAACTACCGCGTCGAGATGCGCGACGAGGCGGAGCACCGGGACCTTGCGGCCGCGCTGTCCGGCTGCCGCGCCGCGGTCGTCCTGTCCGGCTACGACTCCCCGCTGTACGCCTCGCTGTACGCCGGCTGGCACCGCGCGGAGCGGCAGACCATGACCGGCAACGCGCGCGGCGCGAAGGGCCGCACGGAGGTGCTGTGGTCCAACCGGCCCCTGGCTGCCGGGCCCGACCTGGATCTGTTCGCCGCGGCGGACCTCCCCGCATGACCGCGCCCGCTGGTGTGCCGCCCCGCTCAACCCGGGGCGGCACCCGTCAACCGAACCACGACACCGCCCTGGAGGGCCACATGACCGACACCACCACCATGACGCACGCGCCGCTGCTCATCTTCGCCGGGCCCGTGGAGTGCCTGGAGCGCGAGTGCGAGGAGTACGCCACCGAGGACGGCCACGACGACCCGGGCGTGGAGCGCTGCTCCCACATCCGCGTCGAGGAGGTCTGCGCCGGGTGCTCCACGCAGACCGACGACGGCGAGTTCGTGGCCGTCGTGGCGTGGCCGTGCCGGACCGCCGACGCTGGGGGTGCCAAGTGACCGACGCCGCCAACACCCCGACGCCGCCGGATCTGGACGCGCTGCGGGCCCGGCTCCTCGCCGCCCGCCGCCTGCGCCAGGCCCGCCGCGGCGACCTGGGGCCCGTCATCGCCACGCTGCACCGGTTCGCCGACGCGCTGGAACGCGACGATGTGCGCACCAGCGCCCTGCGGGCCCGGGCCGGGGGGAGCCGCGGCCGGCTCGGGGTGCCGCCGTCCTTCGGCTGCGACCTGATCCACCGGGCGGCGATCGGCGGCTTCGAGGCGTGGCGCGCGGAGTGGCTGCGGCTGCTGCGGACCGAGTCGCTCGACGCGGCCCGGGCGTGGAGCGCGGGGCTGTACGAGACGGAGCACCGGGTCGCCGGCCTGGTGTACCCGGACGGGGCGGTCTCGGGGCCGGTGACTGCGGCCGAGGTGCGGGCGTTGGCGGGCGAGCTGGCCGCCAGCGCCGCCGCTGGGGGTGGGGCGTGATGGCCGCCCGTCCCCGCCGCGTCGATCGTCTCGGCCGCCCCGTGCTCACCCCGGAGCAGCAGCGGATCGCCGACGACCTCCACGTCCGGGCGCTCGCTCTGCGAACCGCGTCCGACGGCGAACTGTCGATCTCGGACGCCGTCGCCCTGGCCGCCGTCCAGCTCGGCCTCGAACCCCCGCAAACCGACACCGAAGGGACTGGAGACTGATGACCCGAGGAACCGACTACCCGACTCAGGGCCCGGGAGCGCCGCTGTACGGCCCTGAGAGCGCCGAACCCCCCGCCTCCGGCACCGAGGAGCGACCGGGGGGTCTGAACGGGCCGCAGACGGGCGCACAGAGCCTCGCCGCCCCCGCCGTGACTGCTGAGCCCGCCGCCGAGACCCGCATCCTCACCCTCCGCGTCACCGGCGCACCCGACCTGCCCAACGCCTACGGGCCGACGATCGCCCCCCACACCCTCAAGATCACCTACGAGTGGCAGCCTCCGGCCCACCGCCAGTCGTGGTTCACCCCGGGCCGCACCATCGTGCAGGTCACCGGCGCCCGCCGCCTCGCCTCCGGACGCGTCGGCCGCCAGGAGATCACCCGCGACCTCTACCAGCGCCTGAACGAGTGGCCCGCGTGGGTGTCGGCCCTGGTCGCCGCCCACATGCCGCAGGGGTGGGACCAGTGACCGCCCCCCGCCGTGTGCAGCGGACCCGCCGCGCCGGGCAACCCGGCATGCCGCCCGGCGCCCGGTACGTCGGCCGGGGCACGCGCTGGGGCAACCCGAGCCGCGTCGTCTACCGCAAGGACAGCGGCGGCTGGCACGTCGAGACCGACCACGGCTCCGGCGTCGGCACCTGGCCGGACCCGGCCGGGGCCCGCCGCTTCGCCACCGAGGCGTACCGGGCGTGGATCCGCCAGCCCGAGCAGGCCGACCTCCGCGCCGCCGCGCGCGCCGAGCTGGCCGGGCGCGATCTTGCCTGCTGGTGTCCGCTGCCCGCGCCCGGCGTGCCCGACCACTGCCACGCGGCGGTGCTCCTGCAAATCAGCAACAGCCCGGCGGAGGTGGCGTGATGGCCAGCGGCACACCCCGCCTGTGGGAAACCGACCACCCGTACTACTGCACCGAGGGCAACTACTACGCCCGCCCCGTCGACGGACTGCACACCCTCTACGACTCCTGGGCTGCCTTCCACGCCGAGTGGGGCGACCTCGACCCGGACCTGAACCTCGTCTTCCGCTGGGACTGGCACCGCCCCGACCCCGACGGCGACGAGGTGCCGCCGGACACCCTGAAGGTGTTCTGGGTCCTCCAGCGCAAGGCGATCCTTCGCTCGACCGAGTGCGTCGTCACCGAGGCCGACGAGCCTGCTGTCCGGGCGTGGCTGGCCGAGCGGGCGCGAACGGTTCGGGCGATCTGGGAGCCGCTGCTCGACGCGCCGAACCCGGCGGGGGTGACGTCGTGACCGGCCCGTCTTCGACGCCGCGCCGAGACCGCAACGGCACGCCGGGCGCCGCCTGGGAGACGGAACTCGTCTCGACCGGCGAGGAGTACGCCCCGGACGGCGCCGAGCCGCCCCGCGCGAACCGCGCCGCACGCCGCGCAGCAGCACGTCGCAACCGCAACCGGAGGAACCGGCGATGAGCACCTACGCCTACCTCGCGATCCGCTGCGACGTGGCGGGTTGTTATGCGGAGACCCACACCTCTCACCACGTCGACACCTACACCGAACTGCGTCGCCTGCGCAGCGCGGACGGCTGGCGGACCCGGCGCCACCCGCGCGGCGGGCCGCTGCTCGACCTGTGCCCCGACCACGCCCGCGAGGAGACCCGCCGTGCCTGAGCCCGAGTTCCCCCTCACCGTCGCGTTCCTCGGCGACCCGTACCGGCACCGCGCCCGCTGGGAACCAGGCGGGGACACCGTGCGCACCGCCTGCGGCAAGCAGGGCCCGCACTCCAGCAACGGCTGGAACCGCCCCGGCTGCCCGAACTGCGCCGCGCCCACCGAGGAGCCGTCCTGTGCCTGACCTGTCCCGCCTCGTCTGGAACCCGGCCGCCCGGTACCCGCTGCTGGTGCAGCTCTCCGGGGGCCGTGTCCGGCACTACGCCCGCCAGGCGCGGGCCGGCGGCAGCAGCGTCGTCACCCCGTGCCGCAAGAGCGGCGCCGTCACCGGTGACGGCGCCGGGCTGCCGGTGTGCGCGGCCTGCGCCCGCCGCCCCAACCCCATCAGCCAGCAGACCGCCCACCGCAAGGAGACCCCGTGACCGACAACGACTCGACGCAGCAGCCCGAGCCCGCCGACCCCCCGCGCCGTCTGGCGTCGGACATCCGCCTCGCGGTCGCCTTCAACGCCCTCGGCGCCGCCGTCCGGGCGTCCGGCGACTGGCTGCGGCTGTCCACCCGGGACTCGGCCGCCCGCGCGGTCCTGGCTGCACTCGACCAGGCGGAGCAGCAGGCCGCCGCCGGGGGCCCGATCACCCTGGAACTCGCCGCGCACACCGAGCCGGCCCGCCTGGCTGACCAGCTCGACGAGTTCATCGCGGACGCCGCCGCGTTTGGCGCGGACCCGGCGTGGCTGCGGGGGGCCCGCTGCATCACCGGCCGCCTCCGCCTCGCCCAACCCGGCGCGCTAGTGGTGGACGGCGAGGAGGACGCCGCCGAGGCGCCGCCGACCGACATCGGAACGGCGATCGCGGCCAGCCTCTCCGCCTCCTCCAGCGGCCCGCTGCCGTGGCCCCCGCCGCCCGACCGCCGGGGAGCCGCGCTGCGTGCCGACCTGGTCCGGGTCCTCGCCACCCTGCCCGCCTGCGCGGACTGCGGGCAGCGGCACCCCGGGACGTGCGACGAGTGGGAGCGGTCCGCCGTCTATCGCTGGGCGTTCGGGCCCGCTGCCGCCGCTGCTACCACGCCGCCCTCCCCGGAGCCCATCGCCGCGCCGGGCGGGCTGCGCGAGGAGATCGCGGCGGCGATCGTCGCCGGAGGCGGCTGCGTCGACCTCGCGGCTGCCACCGACGCCGCCCTTGCCGTGGTCGAGGCGCACCTTGCCGCGCACGCCCGGGAGGCCGAGCGCAAAGCCGGAAGCCTCCGCGCCCGCGCCGACGAACTCGCCCATGCCCAGACGCAGTTGGAATCCGATCTCGCTCGCTACGAGGAAGTCGTCGGCGAGATGAACGCGCAGGCGATCCGGCTGACCCGCCGCGCCGAGGAGGCTGCCCGCCGCTGCGACTACCTCCAGGGCAGCGTCGTTCCCGACCTCCGCCGGGACCTGGGCGAGAGCGAGCAGACCGTAGCCCGGTGGCGCGACCGCGCCGAGACGGCCGAGGCCGCGCTCGCCGTCAACCCGCCCGGCGGCACCGGTGAGGTACTGCCGCCCGAGATCCTCGCGCGCATCACCACCCGCCAGTACCTGTCCACCGCCTGCGACACCGCCCAAGCCCTCGCCGCCGAAGGGCTCGACGAGCATGCCGAGCGGCTGCACGCGCGGTGCCGGCGCAACCACAAATTCACCGGCGCCCTGTGCGTCTGCGAGTGCCACAACGAAACGCAGGAGGCGTGATGGTGTGCCCCCGCTGCTGCGCGGCGGCTGATGCCCGCGCGCCCCGCGACCAGCACTGCGACGCCAACGGCGGGCCCGGCGCGGCATGCGACTGCGCCCACCGCGTCGAGCGGTACAGCGACGCGCCTGACCCCGACTGCGACTGCCAGCCCCCGCGCCCCGGGGGCCACGACGCCCACTGCCTCGCCCTCTGTACCGACCCCGCCGCCGACCACACCAACGGCTGCCCCCGAACCCCCAAGGAGACCCGCGCGTGAGCTACGACATCAGCCTGTGGATGAAGGTCGACACCGGCGGCCCAGAGCCCGTCGAGATCGAACTCGCCGACATCGGCAACTACACGAGCAACGTTGGCCGCATGTGGGTCGACGCGCTCGGCCACCGGCTCTCCGACCTCAAGGACCGCACCGCCAGGAACTGCATCGACGCCCTCACCCGCGCCGTCGCCGCCATGGAAGCCGACCCCGCGAAGTACGAGGCGATGAATCCGCCCAACGGGTGGGGCGACTACGACGGCGCCCTCGACTACCTGCGGCGCCTGCGCGCCGCGTGCCTCGCCCACCCCAACGCCACCATCCACATCAGCCACTAACCCCCCGAGACGCTCCCAGCCCCGAAGGAGCCCACGCCGTGAGCGACAACGGCTGTGACCTTGATCTCGACTGGCGCTTCACCCAGACCTGCCCCGGCGACCCGACCGCCAGCGGCTGGGTACCACCCGTCGGCGAGCACATCCTCGTCGTCCGCGACCGCGACGGCGCGTCCCACTGCGGCGTGGTCGACGACAACCGGTGCGGCCTGTTCCTCACCACCTGCTGCTGCGGGCGAGCAGTGCTGACCGCAGCCCTGTGGTGGGCCACGCCCACCCAACCCTGCACCGCCCCCCACTAGCCCCCCGTGGCGCCCGGCCCCCACCCGGGCGCCCCACACCCCGCCGCACCACCGCGCATGGAGCCGACCATGGACCACCCGCACACCAACTGCGCCGCCTGCCCCCGCCTCTTGACCGCCTGGGAGGCCCAGCAGGGCCGCCTGGCCTGCACCCCCTGCCAGACCGCCGCCGAGGACTGGCTCAAGGCCATCCCCGGCATGTACACGAGCCTCGACGACGGCCTCGGCTACACCGCCATCCACGTCGACGGGGTCCGTGCCCCCGCCGGCTCCCGCGTCCCGCCCGGCGTCGACCTCGACCGCGCGGCACTGACCGGCGGCAGCACCGCCGTCCTCCCGCAACTCGCTTCCTGGGCGCGGGCGCTGGCGGACGCGCGGGCCGAGAAGGAGATTCGTGACGAGCTGCCCGCACGCTGGGACCGCGACGACAACGGCAAGCCCCGCAGCAAAGCGGGCGCACTGTGCGGGTGGCTCCGCTTCCGCCTCGACTGGGCCTGCCACGACTTCACCGCCATCGACGACCTCATCGAAGAACTCCGCCGTATCCACCGGCGCCTGGAGATCGCCACCGACGGGCGGCCCGCCGAACGGCTCCGCGCCTGCCCCTGCGGCGGCGTCATCCACTGGCGCTGCGACCGCGACTCCTACCACTGCCCCGGCTGCGGGGCACGCTACGGGCGGGAGGAAGCCGCCGCGCTGCCTGCCGCGCCCCGGCGCCGGGCCGTTGCGGCGTGATCAACACCCGGCGGGATGCCGTAGACTCCAGCCTGCGACGCGAGGTGGAGCAGCTCGGTAGCTCGCTGGGCTCATAACCCAGAGGTCGCAGGTTCAAATCCTGTCCTCGCTACGAGAAAAGGCCCCGGATCCTGATCGGATCCGGGGCCTTCGTCGCGTTGGGAGCTACGCGCTTGCCTTCTCGGCCTTGTCGCCTGTCGCCGCGGTCAGCGTCTTGTGGACGACGCCGACGGAGACGCCGACTCCGGCAGCGATTTCGCGGATGGACTGGCCCCTCGCGCGGCGGGAGAAGATCGCTGCGCGCTTGTCGTCGTCCACGACCGGGCGGCGGCCTCCGACCCGGCCACGGGCGCGGGCGGCTTCCAGGCCGTTCTTCGTCTTGCGGACGATGTCGCGGCGCCGGTCCTCGGCGAGGGCGAGCGCCAGGTCGAGGATGAGCGAGCGCTCGGTGTGCTCGCCGGCCGCGATGCCTTCCAGCACCTTGACGGCGATGCCGCGCTGGAAGAGGTCGGTCAGGACGATCAGGCCGTCCAGCAGGTTGCGGCCGAGGCGGTCGACTTCCTGGACGCAGAGCATGTCGCCGTCGCGTATGTACTCCAGGGCTGCGGTCAGCCCGGGCCGCTCGTCCACGGTGAGCTTGCCGCTGACCTTCTCCTCGAAGACCTTCAGGCAGATCGGGTCCAGCGCGTCGTGCTGGCGCTGGGTCTTCTGGCCGTCCGTGCTGACGCGGACGAGCCCGATGAGGGCCAAGCCCCCCACCTCCGTTCGCAATACGTCCTGTAGGGGCATGATGAAGGCTACCAGTTGATGAACGCCAAAACGAACGGATGAAACGGGCAACTCGCCTCAGATGGGGGCGCGTTCGTGAAGTTCACGGAACGACCGATTGATGAACGCCTCACAGGGCTCGCGCCGCCCTCTATCCTCGAACACGTGAACGACCTGCCCCGCAGTCTGCCCGCGCTCCGCGTGATCGAGCGCTACCTGGTCGCGCAGCTCGCGGAGGTGCACGCCGAGCTGGAGGCCGCGGAGGACGCGGCGGCGCCGCGCTGGTGGGTGCAGTGGCGGCGGACGCCTCCGGGGGCGCCGTGGCGGGGTGTGCTGCACCGGGCGGGCTGCTGGCTGCCGGGCGGCCCGGACCTGCGCGCGGGCGAGGTGCGGGCGGTGGTGGCGGAGCACGGCGGCCGGATCGAGGAGTGCGCGGCGTGCCGGGCCCGGGTGCCGTAGCGGGGTGGGGTCCCCGCCCCGGGGGAGGGGTTGGGGGCGGGGACCCGGGGGGACAGCTCTCGCGGACAGCCCCGACCATACGCCCGCGTGCGGCAGATGACGCCGCGCGTGCAGTACTTACTCCTCGGGGAGTGGTTCGCCCGCCCAGATCGCGCCCAGCCACCGCAACGTCGTCGCCGGCGCGGCCAGCGAACCCCCGGCAGCCATCTCCAGCAGATCCGGCAGGGCCTCCGCGATCTCTCCGGCGGTCCACGGCGTGCCGGGCAGCGCCGGGTCCACCAGCACCGCCACGGCCTCCACCACCAGCTCCAGCCGCACCCGGCCCCGGCCGCCGACCATCACCGCCACATCGGTCACCCGGGCAGCATGACACGGGGGTCGGACAGCGCGAGGGGTTGCCAACTTCCTATTCTAGGAAGTAGTGTTGGTGTCGCGAGGTCAGGGGAACAGCCCCCGACCCGGACCGGAAGGACCCGGCCATGAACGCCCAGGACATCGCCCACGCCGTCTCCACCACCCTCGGCGACCACATCGAGGACTTCGACATCGACGGCATCGTCGCGGAGATCACCGGCACCTACGGCCACGTCGACATCGACACCATCGACTCCGACGCCTACTGGGCCATCGTCGAGCGCCACGACACCACCCTCTGACACACCGCGAACCCGGCCCCCGGCCGACCGCCGGGGGCCCACCCGCGCCAGGAGCCCCGATGCCGACCTACACCGACCCGCCCGGGATGCCCGACGACGAGCGCATGACTCCCGCCGAGTTCCAGACCGTCCGCGAATACCTCGGCCTGTCCGGGCCCTGGCTCGCCTCCTACCTGGGCGTGTCCTACAAGACGATCCAGCACTGGCAGTCCGGGAGGTTCCCTGTCCCCGACGGGGTGCGCCTGACCCTGGAGGAGCTGGAGGAGCGCACCGCGCAGTTCGTGGACGCCGTCGCCAGGAGCGTGAACACCCGCGACGAGCCCGGGGACGCGGTCGTGGAGACGTACCGCTCAGACGAGGAATACCGGGCGGCGCACCCGGACGCAGAGTTCCCCGCCTCCTGGCACCGCATGGTGGTTGCCCGCGTCGCGCAGCAGGTCCCGGCGCTGTCCATCGTCTACGCCGTGCGAGAGGCGGCGCGGGCGTGACCGAGCTGGTGAGCCGCAGCGAGGCCGAGGAACTCCTCGGCTACGCCCCGCGCAGCCTGAAAGTGGTGATGCAGCAGCAGCCCGGCCGCTGGCCCGCCCCGGTCGCCTGCCGGGCCCGGGGCGCCCGCGCCCTGCTGTACGACCTCGACGCGCTGCGCGCCGCCGCAGCCCGCACCCGGGGCACGCTGCGCGGCCCGGACGGCGCCGACCCCGACGGGCTGGTCACCTGCCTCTCGTGCGGGCGCCGCTTCCGCTCGCTGGGCCCGCACCTGGCCCGCGCCCACCAGACCACCGCAGCCGAGTACCGCGCCGAGCACCAACTGCCCGCGACCACTGCTCTGATGGCACGCGATACCCGCGCCGATCTCCAGCGCACCCGCCAGGCCTTGATGGAGACGGACCCGGAGGTGGTGAAGCGGATGCGGGAGGCCGCCCCGCCGCCGGAGGAGATCGCCAGCCGCTCGGCGGATGCCCGCGCGGGCACCGATGACCTGCCTGCGGTGCGGGAGGCCCGGCGGCGGGGTGCGGCCCAGACGCTGCCGCTGGCGAACGCCGCGCGCCGGGAGCGCCTGGAAGCGGTGGCGCGGGCGGCCGGGTACGACTCGATGCGGGATGCGGTTGAGCAGACCCGGGATGTGCCGTCCCGGGCGGCAGCCGAGCGGATCGGGGTCGGGGTGACCACGGTGAAGCGCTGGCGGAAGAAGCTCAGCGAGACGCCCTGACCCGGACACGACGAAGGCCCCCGCCGCCCGCCATCAGGCAGGCGACGGGGGCTCGTTTGCGTATCGTGCACACCGCGTTGACCACGCCGGGCCCCGGTGCTACGCCCCGGTGCGGTAGTACTCGCGGACCTCGTCCGGGGGCGCCGGGGGCTCCATCCCGTGGGAACGCATCTGCGCCGTCAGATCAGACACATACCGCGAGAACGCCCGCACCAGGCCGCGCAGCGACCGTTCCCGCTCCTCCACGCGTTCCAGGCGCCGCTGCATGTCGTCGCGGATCTCCCGGAAGCTCGCGAGGTCCGCCGCGCGCTGGTTCGGCTCCGCCATCGCCTTGGCGGCGGCCTCATTCGCCCGCGCGGTGGCCGCCGCCGCGCGCGCCGTCGCACGCGCCACGAAAAACCCGCTCCCCCCCAACAGGCCCGACCCGGCCGAGACCAGCCCGATCCACTCAGCTACGCCCACGGCTCCCTGCCTCTCCGGGCACGCGGAGATGGGGGCACCGAATGCTCGGGCACCGCGCTCGCCCACATGATGAAAAACGCCCAGTTCAGGTACCAGACCGCCACCCACGCGCCCCGCGTGTAGTCATCCACCAGCGCCGCCGCCATGTACGCGAACGCCCACACCAGCGGCGGCGCCAACGCCGCAGCGAAACCGGGCCAGTCCCGGCCGATCCGCACGAACGCGGCGACCACGGCGGCCAGGCCGCACGCCACCCACACCCACGCCCACCGGTCCACGCCGCCGTGGCGCGCCAGGATCGCCAGCCCGCCCAGGTTCGGGGCGGGCTCCGCCAGGAACCCGGCGCCCCACGACATCTCGCCCACCCCGGCGATCAGCAGGATCTGCCCCCGCCGCCCCAGGCGCGCCCCCCACCACCCGCCCGGCACCTCACACCCGCGGCGCGAGGGACGCGCTGTTGCGGTCTCCGCGGAACCGGGCGATCAGCCCCTTGACCAGGGACACGACGGCGGCGAACGAGGCGGTGCCCACGCCCTGCCAGAACCCGACCTCGAACATGTCGGCCGGCTCCGCCGCGACGAACAGCCCGGCCGCCGTGGCCAGGAACGTGAAGACGACCCGCTCCGCGAGGTCGCGGGCGTAGGTCCCGGCCGTGCGCACCACCGTGGTCACGTCGTCGGGGGTGGGGAAGTTGCTGGTCATGATGCATCCGTTCTTGAGAAGCGTTTTCAGTAGACGCGGGCCCGTCGAGCGATCTACCCGGACGGGCCCGCAGGTCAGGCGGGGATCCACTTGCCGTCGCGCACGAAGCCATGCAGGCCGCAGCACGTCCACAGCAGCGACGCCTCCAGATGCAGCGGCTCCCGGGCCACCAGCGTGTGCGCGGCCGTGCCCACCGCCAGCCAGCGGCCCGACGGCTCACACCAGTGCCAGAACACCGGGTTGGGGACACCGTCGATCCAGCCGTAGTAGATGCCGTCCGTCAGGCACGTCAGAGCGGGCGTCACCCAGCCTGTCGGCGGCTCGTCACGGCCCGGCGCGGCCATCAGCCGCGCCCGTCCGTGAGTTCGCGGCCCAGCTCGCTCGCGAAGGCGCGCGCGCCCGCCTCCGCCGCGGCCTGGATCTCCGCCGCGTCCAGCCCGCCGCCCGCGGCCAGCGTGGCGACCACCGAGCGCAGCGCCGCAACCTCCGCCGCGGTCGCCGTCAGCAGCCCCCACGCGTCCCGCTCGGAGCCGTCCGGCCGGAACTGCCACGTGTGGTGGGGGGACGCCGCGTCGTCCCACATCTGCCGCGCATCCCGCGGGTCGAGGCGGGTGTCCTTGTACAGCGCGACCTGGCGGGCCGCGGCCTCCGGCAGCCCGCGCACGAGCGAATGCAGGTTCCGCAGGTAGCTGTCCGCCGTCCAGTGCGTGTTGCCCTCCGCCGCTGTCGACGGGGAGCGCAGGATGCCGTCCGTGCGCCACACCGCCGCAGCGATACGCGCCACATCCTCATCGCTCAGTGCCATGTCGTCCTCCTCGGGTGCCCGTCCGGGCGTGGTGGTCTGGCCGGTGGCGCGGGCGGCGATCCCGGGGAACACCACCTCGCGGAACTGGGTCACGCGGGCCGCGCCGGGGCAGGCGGTGCCGCCGGTGGACCACGCGGCGTGCAGGCGGTGCCAGCCGTATCCGGGGTCGTCCGGGGTGCGGCAGATCCGCAGGGGGATGCCGTGCACCTGGTGCAGCCACACCCCCAGCCGGATCAGGGCCTCAACCTGCTGCTCCGTCCACGGGTCGCTCGCGCTGGTGTTGCTGGCGGTTTCGACGCTCACCGCGCCAGTGCCGTCCGGGCGCCTGTTGGCGGACGCGTTGGCGTCGGCCCTGGTGGTCACCGGCAGGTACTGGCCCAGGCTGCCGTCGTAGCCCAGGCCGAAATGCGACTCCAGCGACGTGGAGTCGCGCCAGTACTCGTACAGGCGGCGGGGTGTCCACGGCGCGACGATGCTGTGCACGATCATCTGCGTCGGGCGGATCGCCGGCTGCTGGGACGCCTCCGGCTGGAGCGTCATCCGGGACGCGCCCGGGTACCAAGCCGTCACGCGGCCCCCCTTTCTGCGGACATAGATCAGCCCCGGGCCAGACAGATCCGGGGCGGGATGGGCGGGGTCAGGCGGGCCCCGCGTAGTACAGCGAGATCGACGGACGCACCGAGCCCGTCGCCGTGTTGATCGAGGCGCCGCTGTTCTGGAACGGGCACAACTCCAGATAGTCCGACGTGCCGTTGAACTGCAACGGCAGGTCCGGCGCGGCCACCGTGACGTAGGTGTCCGCGATGGCCGTGGACACCACCGCCCGGGACGTACCCGCCGGCGGCAGGGACCCGTTCTGCCGCCACGAAGCGCCGCGCAGGGTGCCCGACGAGGCGCCGTACTCGTCGATCGACCCCGAGCCGATGCAGTGGTACCAGCCGGCGATCGGCGGCGTGTACCGCGTCGGCGTCGACACCGACCAGCCGCCCAGCAGGTCCACCACGACGTTGTCCCACGACAGGGCGTTGACGGTCTCCCCAACGGTGGTGCTGCTGATGGACTGGGCCGTGTCCCGGTACGCCGCGAACACCAGCCGCCCCGTGAGGAAGGCGACGTTGATGCGGTCGACGGTCGGGCGCTGCCCGGCCAGCATGCCCGGGGGAGGACTCGTCACCGGCTGCTCCTCTCTCTACAGCGGGATGACCGGGACATCGGCCAGCCGCACAGCCGTCCCCGCCAGGTGAGATTTGACGATGCCGTTGACCGAGCGGGCCGAGACGGCCGCGTACTGCGGGGTGACGGTCTCGAAGTCGTCGAACGCGAAGATCGCGCCCGCGTTGGTGTTGCCGGAGGCGCGCGACGCGATCACTCCCAGCGGCCCGGCGGTCAGCAGCGAGGTGGTGAAGGTGTGGTCCACCTGCCAGCCACCGGGCTCAGACGCCCCGTCCGCCCACACCCTGCCCCGAAGCCGCTGCCCCTCCATGTGGGCCCGCAGCCAGACGCGGGACGCCGCGCTGTACGTGGTGAGCGTGGACACCACCCCGGTCAGCGAGGTGGTGGTGTGCGCGATCTCGATTCCGACGGCGCCGCTCGTCTGGAAGACGGCGCGGAGCAGGTAGTAGGTGGAGCCGGTGATCCGCAGCGTCAGCCCGGCGCGCAGCGCGGCGCCGGTCGCGACGGCCTGCGGGCTGATCGCCACCAGCACCTCGCCGTCCGGGATCGACCATTCGGGGAGGAACTGGAATCGGGGCGTCGTCGTGTCGTTCACGACGACGATGCCCTGGCCGCCCGCGGCGCTGCGTTCGCTCGCGGCGCCGCCGGACAGCGCCCAGGCCGGCGTCGGGGAGACGCCGGACGGTGTGGTGCCCCAGCCGTTGGACACGAGGCGGTCGAAGTCGTCCCACGCCAGCGGCTCGATGCTGGCTACGGTGACCGTCTCGCCGCCCAGTTGGAGATCCAGGGGGAAGTCGTCCGCGTCTCCGGTGGGGGCTGGGCCGGTGGACGTGACCCACGGCAGGCCCGCTGTCGGGGACAGCAGGAGGCGGGTGGAGGTGGTGTCGATGTCGGCGTCCAGTTCGCTGCCGCCGGTGTCGGGCCAGCGGCCGATGTCGGCCGCCGGGTCGTCCCCGGCGATCTCCGCGACGGTCCACGGGCCCGCCGGGGATGCGTTGATCGTCATCGTCCACGCCTGGGGCCGGATGACCTCCTCATACCCCTCGGCTATGAGGTCGGCCGGGCCGGGGGCTACCCACGGCGGGAGGTCCGTGATCTGCACCCGCGTCTGAATGTCGAGGCGGTCGAGCACGTCCTGCCGTAGCTCGGCGGGCACGCGGTGGAGGTACAGCTCCACCGTGGGCCAGCGGTCCCCGGGCCACGTGCCCTGCGCGACGTCCCACGCGGCCATCTGCTCCAGCCGCGCATCGGAGTAGGCGTTGATGGTGCGGGGCCGGGTGTGCGGGCCGGCGCCGACCGGCGGGTCCTGCACGCTGAGGGGGCCGTCCTCCAGGACCGCGCGGCCGGAGGAGCCGCCGACCCTGCTCACGGTGGCGTCGTTGACGATGTCCCGTTGTGTGGTGGGCTGGAGGTGGCGGCACTGCCCGTAGGCGATGACCATCGCGGGCTGCCGGTTGTAGAGGTTGACGCGGGGCCGGTAGCTGAGGGCCTGGATCGACTCGTACAGCACGCCGCCGTCGACGTCGGCTGCGTCCTCGACCAGCGCCAGTTTGCCCGCGATGCGCTGGGGCCCGACCCGCTCCGAGTTGGCGGAGATGCTGGAGCCGGGGGCGCTGATCGGCATGCGCTCCTCGGCGGCGACGCGGCGGATGCGGATCATGGCGGTCTCGCCCGCGTAGGCGTCGTCGGGGCCGCCCGTCCCCGCCCCGTACACGTCGGTGTCGGGGTTGTTCACCATGGTGATGTGCCCGATCGGCATCCCGGAGCTGGCGCTCGACCACACGGAGTCGAAGCGGACCGGCCTGGTAAAGCTGCTGATCGTGGTGAATACATGCCAGTTCTCCGACAGCCCGATGGGGGTCCACCAGACCCGGTAGGCCCATGATCCTCCACTGGGCTCGGCCACGATCCGGACACGGCCCCAGCCGGAGGCAGCGGCGGCAAGGGCGTCGGGATTGGTGCCGGTCGCGTCGGCCACGGTGTTGCCTTCGCCGTCCCGCAGCACGATGCGGGACTGACCGCCGCCGATGTAGCCGGTGATCGTGGCGATCCCGCCGCCGCTCGTGGCCACGCGGATCCAGCCGAGGTTGGAGGCGGGCAGGGCGTCGAGACGGTAGACCATCTCGACTCGCCAGCCCAGGCTGGGGTCGGGCAGCGACGGCAGCGGGGCGCGGACCATGGACGTCCCGGAGCCCAGGCGCGGCAGCGGCGCGCTGGAGGGCAGCGAGGACTCGGAGGCCAGGTTGAGGCCGTAGGTCGCTGCGGGCTGGCCCCCGGGCAGGCCGGAGGCGAGCGTCACCGCGTCGGCCCCGTCCTCCAGCGGCCAGTACGCCAGCACGGCGGTGTTGGAGGGGATGGTGCGGCGCAGCGTGGAGTGCAGATCCTGCGTGCCGCGCAGCCGCTGGAGCGGGCCCCACGCGCGGAGGTTGACGTACACGTCCTGCCCGGAGCGGCCCCAGGACGCGGGCCACGCCTCAGCGTCCCCCTCGAACCGGCTGTACATGTCGGTGATGGCGGCGCCCTCGACGACGCCCCAACTGCGGCCTGCCCCGTCAGTGAACGCGGTGGCGTCCACGGCCTGCGCGGTGAAGTCCGGGTTGGCGACGACGGTTCCGTCGATGCCGTTGCGGACCTCGGTCTTGTAGTAGCGGCCCGCGCCGGGCCGGAAACCGATGGAGTTGAGGTTCCCGACCTCCAAGTCGGCGGTGCCCGTGGTGTTGATGCTCGTGGTGCCGGGGCGGACCACCGGGTCGCCGAGCTGCTGCCATGGCCCGGCCACGCTGGCTGCGGTGTAAAAGGTGACCACGTGCTGCCCCGAGCCGTCATTGACATCGAGCGTGGCGCGGAGAGCGAAGCGCTGTCCGGACATGTACGCCACTTGGTCGGTCGCCAGCACTTCCTGGAAGACGATTCCGTCCACCGACCAATCCAGGGACGGGCGGCCGGATTGCGCGAGGATGAGGCGCCACATCCGCCCGGCTGGAGTGTGGCGTCCGATGAGCTCCTGAATAGCCCCGCTGTACGGGGCGTTGGCGATGGGCGGGGTGGCGCCCCACTGGGCGGGGATGCGGTCGAGCGCGAGCTCGACACGGACGTCGAGGTCGCCTGCGATGTTCAGGGCGCTGGTGCTCAGGACCCGGGCCCGGCCAGCGGTGCCCGGCACCCGCAGGTAGGGCGCCGGGCCGCGCTTCGTCACCCGCACCGGCGTGTACTGCCCGAACAGCCCGTACCAGGGGCCGTTCGGGTTCTCCGGCGAGAGGGCCCCGTCGCGGTTGTTGATCGTGCACGTCAGACGCGCCGGGTCGTGCTGGCCCGCCCGGTCCGCGCGGCCCCGCCGGATCGTGACCGGCGCGTCCGTCCGCAGCCGCGGCGTCAGATCCACCCACTCCCCGGTCGAGAGCTGCATCTCCAGCCCCACATCAGACGCCACCACTCACCCCCCGAGAGCCATCTGCACGTTGCCACCGCCGTTGTCCTGCACCCAGCCGCGGATCACCCTCGCCAGATCGTCTGAGCCGCCGGTCACGTCGTGCACCACCCGCACCGTCAGCACACCCCGCAACGGGCCCGCAACACCGCCCGCCACCGGCCCGCCCGGGACCGACATCGGCGCCACCGCAGCACCCGCGGCAGCCGTCGCCGCCGCCGCGATGTCCCGCGTGGAGGCACCCAGGCCCTCCGCCAGCATGGCGCCCAGGTTGTGCCCGGCCTCGTCCATCGGGTACTGCCGCAGCGGCCCTCGCTTGGCCGGCGAGAACGGCCAGAACGAGCGGACCGTGTTCGCCAGCGACGTCAGCCTGGAGATCAGGCCGAACGTCGCGGCATCCAAACCCCGGATCAGCCCGGCGATGATCGCCCGCCCGGCTCCCTCCAGCCACTCGCCCGCCTTGCCGAACACCGCCATCAACTTGCCGGGCAGCCCGGTGAAGGTGCTGACAAAGTTGGCCGCGGCCTCGCGCACGCGTTCGACCATGCGGCTGGCGTAGTCCCGCGTGTCGCCCCAGATCCAGTCCCACGCCGCGCGGGCGCCGCGTTTCATGCCCTCCCAGCCTGCGTTCCAGGCGCCCGTCACCAGCGCCATCCCGCCCGAGGCGATGCTGCGGAGGTTGCCGAGGCCGTCCTGCCAGCGCGCCTTGATGATGTCCAGCGCCCCGCCGAAAACGTCCTTGATGCCCTCCCAGATCCGAGACCAGTCACCAGAGAAGATCCCGGCCCAGATCTGGAGAAAGCCGCCGATGATCCGCAAGGCGCCCATGACCTCCTCGGCCATGTGGCCCCAGTAGCGGCGCGCGACCGCGACGATGTCCTCGCCGAACGCGTTCCAAGCCTCCCGCGCCAACTGCGTGCCGGTGGAGATGAGTTCGCCGAGCTGCATCATCGCCTGGTAGACGGCGCGCTCCGTCTCGCCCATGTCCTGAGTCGAGCCGTCCGCGACACCGCGGAACCCGTCGCGCAAGCCACTGAGGCCGTCGCGCACCTCGCGGAGCACAGGCTCCAGCCGGGTCCACGCCGCGCGGGCGCGCTCACCCATCCCGTCGAGCGCGGGCCCGTACTCACTGCGCAGATCCTGCAACGCAGGAATGACCTCGTCGCCGAGGAAGTTCACCAGCCCCTGCTGGAAGCTCCGCTTGAACTGCTCAACCCGCGTTGCCGCGTTGTCCCTGAGGGTGTCGCCCGCGCGCTCCGCAGCGCCCTCGAAATCCCCCAGCGCAGCAGCCGCCTCCGACGGGTCCAACGCCTCCAGAGCATCCTGCATGTCCTCGGCCTTCGTGCCGAAGATCTCCACCGCAAGCGCGCCCCGGTCCGCCGGGTCCTCCACCGCCCGCAGCCGGTCCAGGATGTCGTCGATGGCGCCCGCCGCCGCCGGGCCGCCTTCCGAAATGGCGTCCTGCACCCCCCGCGCCGACAGTCCGAGTTCCTCGACCGCCCAGGAAGCGCCCTCGCCCATCTCCTGCAAAAGCAGCGTCGCCTCTTTGAGGCTGTCGGCGACGACATCGGCGTCCCGCGCGCCCGCGCGCAGGCCCTGCACGAGGATGCCCATGGCCTGGTCGCCGTCGAGGCCGAGCTGCCGGAACTGCGTGGAGTACTCGCTGTAGGTGTCGAGAAGGTCTTCCGCCTCGTTCGCGCCGAGCTGGACGCCCCGGGTGAGGATGTCCAGCGCCTCCGCGCCGTCGTCAACGAGCCCGGTGCGGATCATTTTGCCGACGGCGCGGGCGGTCGGCCCGATCTCCTCGCCCATCAGGTTCGCGACGTCCGCCAGGCCGGTGGACATGGCCTCGATCTGCGCCATCGTCGCGTCGACGGGCAGGAGGCCGAAGTTCATCGTCTCGGCGACCGCGTCCGCCGCGGTCTGGAAGTCCTCCGTGACCGCGTCGGCGAACAGGCGCCCGGCGACCTTCCCGTACTGGCGCGCCAGCTCCGGGGTGGTGCCCATCGTCGCCTCCATGCGGGAGACGATCCGGCCCTGGTCGAGGGCGTCGGTCATGCCCTGCATCAGCAGCGCACCCGCGGCCAGGCCGATGCCCGCCGCGGCGCCCCGCAGCATCCCCAGTCGGCCCTCGGCGGCGGCGACGGTCTGGTCCCCGCCCTGCGCGGCGGAGTCCGCCATGGAGTCGCCCATGGCGTCACCGGCCGCGTCGCCCGCCTCCTCGCCGGCCTGCCGGGCGGCGGCGACGATACGGCCCTCGCCGTCCTGGATCGCGTCGTCCGCGCCGCGCACCAGACCATCGCCCAGGTCCCCGCCGGCGTCGTCCCCAGCGCGGCGCAGGTCACCGCTGGCTCCGGCCAGCGCGGCGCGGACACCGGCGACAAGCCCATCCCCGGCATCGTCACCCGCCTGCCGGGCGGCGTCCTCGGCGTCGTCAAGGCTGCCGCGGAGGCCCGCCAGGAGCCCCGCGCCCATGCCTCGCCCGGCGTCGGCGCCGAACGCCTCAAGGTCGGCGAGGAGCTGGACCTGGAAGCGTTCGAAGCGGCGGTGCGCGCCGTCCAGCCCCTGGTCCAGGCCGCGGTCGTCGAGGGTGATGTAGCCGGTGAGTTCGCCGATCGTCAGGGCCACCGCGCACCCCCTTACCGGGACTTGGGCTGGTCCTTAGGCGCGAAGTGCCGCGCGGTCCGGGTGTTCGCGGCCAGGAGCGCGATGATCCGCAGCCGCAGCCACCGCCACGTCCGCTTCCGCAGTACGCCGGAGGCGATGTCGACGCCGTACTCCGCATGGAGGTCGGCCTCGATCAGCTCCCAGGCGGCGAGGAGCTGGGCCCAGGTCACGCCGTCTTTCGGGCGCTCTTTCCAGCCTTGCGGGCGCTCGTACCACTCGTAGAGCCCCGTGACCGGGTCGACTTCGCCGCGGCCGATCCACTCTTCTTGGCCGTCCGGCGTGCCGCCCGGTTCGGGGCCAGGCGAGAAGGGTCCCGGGCCGCCTTCCAGTAGTCCTCGGCCGCCGCGAGGCCGTTGATGATCCAGAACATGGCGGTGAGCCCGGCGTGCCGCAGCCACACCCACTCGACGCCGTCGGCCAGCATCTCGTCGTAGACGGGGCCCAGACACAGCCGCAGGAGATCCAGTTCCTCGGCGTCGTCGAGGAGGGTGGTGTCCACGGCCTCGCCGCCGTCGAGGAGGCGCGCGGCCAGCGTCGTGATCCGCTGGACCCGCAGCCCGTCCTCGGCCGGCGGCGAGGGGATGTGGTACACCCGGCCCTTGACGGGGAGGTCGAGGGCCTCGTCGAACAGCTCGTCCAGAGCCCCGAACTGCGCCATCAGGCGGCCAGCGGGTTGGTGATCTGCTCCAGCGGGCCGTTGCCGGTGAACGTGACCTGCACCTGGTCCAGCGCGGTACGCTCCCCGCCCTGCGGCGCCCAGGTGACCAGCGCGGTGCCCTCGTAAGCCTCAGGCAGCCCGTCGCGGTCCATCCACCGGATGCGGACCTGGGAGTCGTCGCCGAAGGCGAAGAACGCGGCGCGGACCTTCTCATGCACGGCGCTGTAGGCGGTGCTGTCAGCGGTCGCCTTGCGGTTGCAGGTGGCGACGACCTCCCACGCCTGGCCGGTCTTGGTGTTCCCGGCCCAGCCGCCGTCCTCGTAGACGGAGGAGTCCTCGTGGTTGGGCTCGGCGGTCCAGTTGAAGTCTGTGACGGCCGGGAAGAGCTGGAAGTCGCTGCCGTCCTGCGCGGCGGACATGTCGACTTCCAGCCGCCAGCGGCGGGCCAGTACCGTTGCCGTGGGCGTGCTCATGGAGCGGTCCCTCCTACGTCTCGATCAGGTGCGGTGCGGGCCTGACCGCCCGCAGGTAGTAGTTCGCGGTCAGCTCCAGCCGGCCCCGCGTATCGGCGCCGATCCACGCCCAGGACTGCCGCCACGACAGCGCCACGTGGATACCGGAAACGGTGGTGTGCTCCCGCATGTGCAGCAGGTCGTAGATCGCGTCTTCGCGGTCCCGGACCGGCCGGGCGTCGGGCCCGGGCGCGCCCCGGAGGCGGATCTGGAGGCCCTGCACGACGTCGGTGAGGCCGGAGTCGTCCTCCACCGCGTAGGGGAAGAGGGCGATGATGTGGTGTGGCTGGTCCGGCATCCGGCTGTCGGTGATGCCTACGTCCCCCTCGGCGTAGGCGCTGTCATCGCGCCACACTCCGATCCCGGCGTCCGCGAGGAGCAGGGCGTAGCCGCGGATCAGGTCTGTCGTCCAGCTCACCGGAGGGCCCGCCGGATCTGCGCGGCGACCAGGTCGGCCACCTCGGCGCGGTTCTCGTTGAGCGCGTCCTCCAGGAACTTGGCCTTCCTGCCCGGGGCGTGCTCGTAGTCCAACCGCTCGTGTTGCGGGACGGCGTAGGGAGTGTCGTAGGAGACTGCCGCCCGCAAGTCGCGGTCGTCCACGGTGGCGACGCCGGACCGCTGAAGCGCCGCCTCGTCCAGCGGCACCACGGTGTTGGATTCGCCGAGGACGTGCTCGGCGCCGTGCTGGAGGCCGCGCGCGGCGGCGTCCCGGATCGCCCGGCGGACCTCGTCGCCGTGCCAGTCCATCGTCACCCGCGCCACCGCGGTCACCTCCTACTCCATCTGAACCTCAAGGTGATCCGGCGTCGGCAGGCCGCCCCCGTCGCGCCGCAGCGCGTTGATCACGACCGTTTCCCGGCCGTCCGGCAGCACCACCCGTGACCCGGGTGGCGCGACCGTGCCCAGCGGGCAGTACGCCGTGCTGCTGCTCGTGGTGTCGTCACCGATCGGGGAGCGGACCACTTTCGTCTGCTGGTCGAGGAAGCACCGCACGCTCACGGGGTCCGCGAACTCGTCCTCGTAGGCCCCGGACGCGGTGAGCGCCCGCACGGTGATCGTGTGCCGCAGCAGCCAGCCCGGGATCGCGCCCATCAGGTGCACACCACCCCGAGAACGAAGATGGCCGGCGTCAGATCAGGCGAACGGAGCGCGCTCCACGCCCTCGGGGCGACCTGCCGGGCCGGGGAGTCCGACCCGTCCGGCGCCCCGCCCGCGCCCCGGGACAGGGAGACGGAGCCGATCCCCACCGAGCCCCAGCCCGCGCCGGCCGCGCCGATGTCGTCGCCGACCTCGACCCACCACCGCACCTGTTGCACGACGGCCCGCGCGAACGCGGCGGCCACCGTGGTATTCGTCGGCAGGCCAGCGGTGTCGGTGTCGTACCAGCACAGCCGGAACACCTCGGCATCGAGCATCTCCGAGGCGTCCGCGAGTTGCTGGTCGATCCCGGACGGCGGGGACTGCCCGGTGACGGCGGTGTAGTCGGCCGCCGTGGCGTACACCCTCACCGGGCACCCCCCTACGCGCTGGCGCCGATGAGCACCACGTCGTAAGTGACCGACGTGGAGCCCGCGCTGTTGGCTATGTGCAGCAGGTCGCCCGTTCCGGCCGTCACCGCGTACCCGGTGGCGTCCGCCTGCCCCGCGATCAGGGCCAGCGTGGCGCCGGGCCGGACGGTGACGGTGTGCGTGGCGCCACCCACCCACGACACGAAGCCGTTGCTGCTCGCGCCGCCGACGATCACGTTGTTCGTGTTCGCCGCCGCCGCCGAGATGATCAGGCCCTTGATCCGGGCGAAGGAGACCGTGGCGCCGAGCGCATCGGTCAGCACGCCCGCCAGGTCGAGATCCTCAGACGCCGACGCGGCCAGCGTCCGCCGGTCGGAGAACACAAGGTCCGCCTGTCCCGCGCCCGTGCCGGATGTGAGAGCGACCGCGCGGCGCAGCGCCAGCGGCGCCTCCGCCGTCGTCAGATCCAGCGCACTCGACAACGTCGCCGACGCGGACACCGAAAGGGCACTCGTGAGAGCCATCTCGTCTCCCCCGTCAGCTCGCGATGACCAGCGGCACCTGCCGCTTGAACGCCGGGGACGCGATCGTCGCCGGCGCCGTCGCGGTCAGGGACGACCCGGAGGTCTGCGACAGGTTGCCCTCCCCGCTCAGCACCGGCCGGGCCCCGACCGTGCCCACCAGGGTCGGCACGGTCGTCGCGGTCACGCTGATCGCGGCGTAGTGCGTGCCGGTGCGGGTGATGCGCTGCGCGGTGGCCAGCGCGAGGGTCTTGACCGTGTCGGCCGCCCACGCGGTGGACGTCTGGTCGGCGGTCTGCGCCAGCAGCGCCCCGTCCGGGCCGTAGAGCGCGAACCAGTAGTTCGTCGGCGTGCCCGCCGCGGTGGCCCCGGAGATGAAGGTGAGGCTGGTGATGAGGTCCCCGGCGTCCAGCGAGATCGGCGTGGACAGCATCACGCCGGACGCGGCGGCGGCCACGTCGTCCAGTCCGACCCGGGGCAGGTTCGCCCGGTGGAACACGGTCGCGGGGCGGCCGGCGGTGTTGAGGTAGCCGAGGTCTTCGCGGAGGATGCCGGAGTACCGGCCGTGGACGGTCATGCCTGGTCCGCCTTCCCGTAGGTCTCGATGAGCTGTTCCTTGGTCATGCCGTCGATGGCGTCCAGCTCCTCGTCGGACTGGGCCAGGCCGCGGGCGTACTCCTGCCAGACGGCCTTCGGCTCTGACTGCGGCGGACGTCCGGTGGTCTTCTGGCCGTCCTCGGACCGCTGCTCGCTCTCCTGCTCGTCGGCAGGCTCCGGCGCGCCCGCGTCGACGGGCACGACGGTGTAGCCCTTGCGGCGAAAGTAGGACAGCGCCGCCGCGTCGGTCTCGCTGTCCGCGGTGGCGCGGCCCCGGCTGAAGTTCACGCCGGCGACTTCGCCGTTGAACCCCACGGCGGGGGCGGTGATCTCGAATCGCATGGTCACGCCACCTTGATGTTGCGGAGGACGCCGCACGCCTTGACGTTGCGCAGCACGGCGGCGACCGGGCCCATCTCGATCTCGCCGGACTTGACGGCGCCCGATGCCTGGAAGTCGGGCATCCACGTCTGCACGAGGGGCTGACCGGCGACCGACGCGCCGTGGAGCGCGTCGAGGCCGAAGGAGCAGGCGTACAGGTCCGTCAGGTTCGTGACGTTCCCACCGCCGCCGCCCGCGTCGGGGTCGCGGGTCTCGACCGGGATGATCGGCGCCGAACCCAGCGCGTTGTCGCCCAAGTCGATCAGCGTCCACGGGCCGTAGCGCTCGATCTGGCGGCCGAGGTCGTCCCGCTCCTGGGTGTAGATGCCCGCCCAGCGGGCCAGCGCCCGCATGCGGGTGATGGAGCGCGTGTTGCCGAGGACCGCCTTGCGGCCCGGGGGCAGCGCGCCGGGCTCGCCCAGGTCGCCGCCGCCGGTGGTGGACGGCACGATGCGGGACAGCCAGTCGTCGACGATGTCGAGCTGGGCCATGGCCTCGGCCTGGGTGTCGATGGTGCCGCGGGTCCAGTCGAGGTAGCCGGCCGTGACGCCCTCATCCACCGGCAGGTACTCGGTCGCGGCGCCGGTGAGGGACTTGTCGAGGCCGTCGAAGCCGGTGGGGTCGACGGCCGTGTCGCCGTTGATCAGCTCGTCCTGGAAGCGGACCCTCACGGAGGTGAGGAGCTGCTGCATCTGGAAGGTGATCTCGTTCGTCGCGCTCGCGCCGAGCCGGGCCAGGACCCGGTCGACGGTGAACGCCCCGCCGAGCGGCTTCAGTTCGACGGTGTAGCGCTGCCGCTCGGCCTGCGCCGCGGTGTACTCGCTGTTGATCGCGCGGAAGCTGGCGGTGCGGGCCTGGGTCAGCCGGGTGTAGCCGTAGGTCAGCGACGCGCCGCCCGTGCCCGGGGTGACGGTGTCGTCGAACGCGACCTGGTCCAGCAGCCACGAGTTGCGCCGCAGGTTGTCGATGACCGCGTAGTTCACGTCGGCCTGGGTGTTGATCTGCGCCTGTGCGAGCGTGACCGGCACGGCGTCCTCCTATGTCTACGTTCCGAGGGCGCCGCGGACCGCGGCGCTCAGTGAAGTGGGGCGCTGCCGGGCGCCGCTCTCACCGGTCCCGCCGGTGAGGTCGCCTCCGGCCCGGCCGGCGGGCGGAGTGGCGGCGTAGGCCGGGTTGGCCTTGACGGCGGCCTTGATGGCGTCGTCCAGCGCGGTGGTGAAGCCCTTCGCGGCCGGGTCGAGGTCGGCGACGGCCTTGAGGAAGGAGCGGGAGTCGAGGAGCGCGCCCGCCTTGGCGGCGAGCTTGTCCGCCCGGGCCCAGACGGCGAGTTCGACGTCCTTGGTGCGGATCGCCGCCTCGCGCTCGGCGATCGTGGCGTCCTTCTGTGCCACGGCCTCGGCGAGCTTCGCCGGGTCCGGGGCTTCGTCGCCCTGGACCAGGCCCAGGGCCTTGCCGATCTCCTGCGCCAGCGCCTGGCGGGCTTCCTCCGCGGCCTTCTGCTTGGCGACGGTGCGCGACTTGGCCTGCTCGGCGTTGGCCGCCTTCAGCGCCGCCTCGAGGCGGCTGATGGTGGCGTCCTTGTCGTCGGTCTTCGCCTTGTCCGCGGCCGGCGGCTTGGGCTCGCCCTGCCCTCCGTCCGTCTGCCCGGTGTCGGCCGCAGGCTGGGGCGGGTCCCCAGCAGGTGCCGCCCCGTCGCCGCCTCCGTCGCCGCCGTCCGCGTACAGCAGCGGCGACCAGGGCGAGATGGGGTAGGGGTGGGCCCAGCCGGGCGCGCCGGGCGCCGGGCCGGTGAGGCGGGCCGCGGCCAGGGGGCGGCGGCGGGTGTGCAGGGTGTCGCGCATGGGTGCCCTCCGGGCAGGTCGGCCCGCGCCTGGCGGGCGTCGAGAAAGAGGTGGCCGCGCGCCTGGCGGGCCGAAGAGGGGTGACCCGCGCCTGGCGGATCGGTGGTTCCCGGCCCGCTGCCTGGCGGGCCGAAGTCTGGGAGGCTGGCGGCATGGAATTCACGCTCAGCAGCTACCGAGGACCGGCCGAGGTCGCCGGTATCGCGCTACCGGCCGTGCGCCTCGATGAGCACGCCGAGTCCGAGTCCAGCCAGGGGGTGCTGCGAGGCTGGGCCGGCGCGGCAGAGTTCGCCGCCGCCGATGTCCCCGGCTTCAGCCCGAACCTGCTGCTGTCGCTGGACGGCCCTGTGCGGGTGGTGCTGCCGGACGGCCGGGAGGGTTCCGCCTTCGCCACGCGGGTCGACCGCATCAACGGCGGCCTGTGGGCGGTGGAGTTCACCGGGACGGGCCCGTCGCCGATGGCTGCCTAGCGGGCCGTCTCGGCCTGCTCCCGCTGGGACTTGCGGGGCAGCCCGGTCTCGGCAGTTAGCTCCCTGATCCGCCGCTGGTAGGCGCGGACCTTCGCGTTCGCCTGCCGCCGCTTGTCGTCGTCCAGCGCCGCGGCGGCACGCCGCTTCCACTGCCGGACCTGCCGCTCCAGGTACCGCTGCTGCTGCGTCTGCTCGTAGGTCCCGCGGTCCTCCTGCCGCGGCGGCGTCCGCGTCACCCCGGGCAGGTAGGCGCTGACCGTGTGGCGGCAGTTCGGGTGCTGCAACCCCGCCGCACGGGCCTCGGCCAGCGACCCAGCCACCCGCACCGACACGGTCCGGCCGTCCTCCGTGGAGTGCTCCACCTCGACCGTCCGCGCCCCGCTAGGGCCCTCGCGCACCAGCACCTTCCGCTCCCACGGCCGGCACCGCGGGCACTCCTCCGGCGAGTCCGACACCATCACGAGATCAATCCCCGCAGCGGCGAGCCGGCCCGTGTGCGCCTCCACAGCGGCCCGGCCCACCGTGGTCCGCGTGGCCATCTCCACATACGACCGCATGTCCCAGCCCCGCCCACGGGCGTCCACGAACCCGGTGACGCCGCGGTCCGCGAACCGGTCCAGCGCCGTCTGAGCGGCCTGCCGCCTCGTCTGCACCCCCAGCAGCGGCGCCGCCGAGGCCCGCGCCACCACCTGCCGGTACACGTCATCCGACACCCGCGTCACACGGGAGTACACCGGCCGCACCTCATCCAGCAAACCGGCGGCGAGCCGGTCCACGGCCGGCGCCCCCGGCAACCGCCTCGCCGCGGCGGCCCGCCCGGGGGACAAGGCCCCCAGCTCGGCCACGGCCGCCTGCTGCCCCCGCGCGTAGGCCGCGGCGACCGCCGCGCGGATCGCGCCGTCCGCGTCCTGCTGCAACGCGGCGACCACCTCGCCCACCGCGTCACGCAGCGACCCGACCGCGGCCAGCCGCAGCTCCGCCCACAACGGGGACTCCAGCCCCCGCGCGAGCGCCCCCGCGATCCGCTCAATGATGGTGACCTCGGCCGCCTCGTACAGGCCCGCGACCGCGCCGGCGAGGTTCTCGGCCATGGCCGGTGACACAGGCATGGCCTACTCCTCCGGGGCGCCGTCCTCGGGCTCCGCGGGCCCCGCGTCGTCGTCGCCGCGCCCTGCCGTGACCGGGTCGGCGACCGCCCGGCCGGACTCGGCGAGGATCCGCTGCACCTCAGCCGCCTGATCGTCGGCGTCCATGCCGGGGTTGACCAGCGCGACGAGCGTCGCTGTGCTCGCGGCCTCGGCCTGCCGCAGCAGCGCCGCGGTCTCCGCCAGCGTCTTGATGTCGTCCTGCACGGAGTCCTTGAACTGCACGGCCGGCCGCTCGACCTCGACGCCCGCGACGCCAGGGAAGCGCGTCGCCTCCAGGGCGAGCTGGGCCTCGACGATGTCGGCGATCCCCACCGCCCACAACTCGGCCTTCCGGGCCCGGGTCGACATGGAGCGGGCCTGCCGCGCCTTGATCTCCGTCGCTGTGGCCGCCGGGCCGTCGGAATCGTCGCCGAACGTCCCCGAGCTGTAGCCGGCGTTGCGGATGATCCGCGCCGCCAGCTCCTCCGCGGTCGCCTTGTGCTCGGCGAACCGGATCTCCGCCTGGTGCAGCGTGAGCCCGGAAGCGTTGCCCTCGGTCGGAGGAACGTTGAGGGGGACGAACACCTCGCGGTCCTCCCAGGACACGCCGCGGCCGGGCCCGTTGGCCCGCAGGTAGCCCTCAGGCACCGTCAGGCGGGCCTTGGCGAGGCGGACGTCCCGCATCCACGCGGTCATGGTCTCGTCGAGGGCGTCGAGGAGCGTCTCGGAGCCCTGGTAGTCGGACTCGCCGAGGCCGAGGGTGCCGGGCACGTCCCGCCAGCTCCTGGCAGTCATGGTGTTCGGCACGAGCGCGACGGTGAGCCGGGGGCCGATGTCGAATTCCTCGACCGCGTTCAGGGTCTTCGTCTCGGGGAACGCCCCCAGGTCGATGGGGCGGCCGAGGTTGTCCTCGGTGCCCTCGTACACCCCATGGAGGATCGCGCCCTTCTCGTGCCGCTCCAGGAACCGCACGACCTTGGGCCCGTCGCAGCCCAGGACGCGCCAGAACGTGGCGCCCGCGAGCCTGCCGTTGCGAAGGTCGGGGATCGCGCCGTCCGCTCCCACAGCGGTGATCCACGGGCCGGGCGTGACCTCGGCGTCCCACACCAGCCGCAGGTAGGACCCGCCGAGTGCGGCGGCCAGCTCCCCGCCGGTGAGGAGGGTGCGGCGCAGCCCGCCGGTGAGGATCTGCTCCAGCCGCTCCTGCGTGTCGGCGGAGTCGACGGCGAGGGTGGGCGGCTCTGAGAACAGCAGGTCGGCGCTCGTGCGGGCGATGTCGCTCGCCAGCGGGACGTGGAGCTTGGTGCGTTTCTCACCCAGCGGGGTCGGCTCGCCCCAGAACATGCGGGCCAGGGCGCCGACGAGGCCGCCGCGGTACTGGCTCGGGCGGTTCTGCGGCGCCTGCCCGGGACGGCCAGAGAAGACGGGGCGGTTGAGGTAGCGGGCGGCGATCTGGTCCGGGTCCGCGGAGTACCAGGCGGCCCAGTCCTCCAGCGCGCACCGGACGCGGGGCGCGATCGGCGGCCACGGCGTGTCCTTGGGGGGCAGCGGCACAGCGCCTCCTTCCAGAGTCGGCGCCAGGCGCTCAGGCGACTTGCTTCAGGTCCCAGTCGGTACGGACATGGCCGCGCCACTCGTGCGCGGTGGAGTGCAGCGCGTACCGCAGGGCATCCACGCTGTGGTCGTCCTGCTTGACGGGCTTGTCGTCGCCCGCCTGCGCGGCGCGCTCATCCCATGCGTAGCCAGGGAGTTCGGCGATCAGCCCGGCGCAGGAGCGGTGCACGGACACCAGGTCCGCGCCCAGGGCCACGCTGACGCTGCGGATGCCGTCGAGGACGTTGTTGTCGGCGCGGGCGACGGACGGCACGCCGTCCGCCCAGAGCTGCGTCATGAAACTCGCCGCGCTCGGGTCCACGAAGATCCATTCCGGCGCCACGCCCCTCTCCCCGGCGTGCCGGTAGGAGCCGAGCCAGTCCTGCACCGCGCGGGAGTACTCCGCGTCCGTCAACTGCCGCCGGGTGGCCCGGCTGTCGTGCCGGTACTCGGAGGCGACATACAGGCGGCCGTCCTCCTCGCCGACGCCGACCAGCAGCGCGGCGAACGGATTCACCGTGCCGTAGTCGATCCCCACGGCCAGCCAGCGGCGCATGCGGGGCAAGATGTCCACGACGTGCCGCGCCTCGTCCCACATGCCGTACACGACGCCCTCCGCGAGGCACCACTCGCCGAGGATGAACCGGCGGTACCACAGGCCGCTGTACTGCACCTTCAGCCGGGCGACGAACCCCGGGTCCAGGCTCGGGTTGTCGTCGAGGGTGAAGTGCCACGACGTCATCCCGACCTCGGCGGCCTTCGCGATGAAGTCGCGGCGCAGCCAGTGGAACGGCCCGTCCGGGTTCGTGGTCGCCATCAGCCGGGACTCGGCGCCCACCCGCAGGCGGGACAGCAGCATCATCCAGAACGCCTGCGGCACGAGCGTGGCCTCGTCGACGTAGGCGAGAGCGATCGTCGAGCCGCGGATACGGCCTTCCGCGCGGGCGTCGCTCGCGCCGATGAGGTGGACGGTGCGGCCGAGGATCACGGCCGTCGTGGCGCCGGTAGTGTGGTGGACGTGCCGGGCCAGCGGCCCGAACAGGTGCGCCGACTGGAGCGGGTCGATGATGTTCCGCTCGATCGTCTGCAACGTCCGGCCCACGATCACGACCAGGCCGTGATCAGGTGCGCGGACCAGCGCCACCAGGAACGCGATCAGGGACGCGATGGTCTTCCCGGAGGACACGGCGCCGGACCACAGAGAGAGCGGCGCCGCCTGCGACTCCACGACGCTGCGGACCTGCTTCGGCGACAGCGGGAGAGCGACATCACGCAGCATCACCATCCCCCTCGCCGGGCCCGGCTGCGGCGGCCCCTTGCTGGTAGACCGCCGCGAGCCCGTCGAACAGTTGGCTCACGAGGTCGCGGGCCTGCTGCTCGCCGGTGTTCCCGTCGATCGCTTCGAGCTTCGCGGCGTGGGTGAGGTGCTGCCCGATGGCGGTGGCGAGCGCTTTCTCCTCGTGGCCGGGCACGTGGTTCAGGCGCTCAGTCTCGATGCCGTTGACCGTCGTCGCGGTGAACAGGTAGCCGCCGGCCTCGTCGGCTTCGAGGCGGGCGTACAGCTTCTCCGCGCGGGTGTACGCGCGGTGGACGAGCGCGACCCGCCGGGCCTTGGCGTCGATCTTCCGGGCTTCGGTGGCGACGGCGGTCGCGGAACGGTCGAAGGTGAGGCCCAGGGCGTCGGCGATGTCGCTGATGGTGCGGGGGGATCGCTTCAGGCGGCGGGCGATTTCGTTCCGGCCATGGCCGGCCGCGTGCAGCCGGCGGACGGCTTCACGGTCCGCGTCGGTGACCGGGCGGGGGGACTGGGCCACGGTCACCTCCCGAGCGGCTACTGGCCGATGCTGCCTATCCAGGTCGGGTTGTCGAGGTCCATCCCCTCGTAGAACCGAAGCATCTCGATGACGAGGTCGCGCCCGTACTGGTCGACATCGAGGCTGTAGGCGTCCTCGTGCTCCCGGGTCTGCCCCGGCGCGAGCCGCCCCTCAAGCACTTCGCTCTGGGACTCGATGTAGACGAACTCGGCGGTGCCCCCGTTGGTGGCGCCTTCGACGCTGACGGTGAACTCGCCGAGGTCGATGGGCTGTTCGGAGTCGTTGACGATGGTCATGCCGACGATGAACGGGGTCTGCCCTTCCCCGACGTAGTCGTACTGGCCGATCTCGCTGGCGGGGATCTCGGTGACGTGGGTGATGGTGGCGCTGACGCCGTCTTCCCAGTTCTGGGTGTCGCCGATGGCGAGGTCGGTGGGGATGGTGGGCGCGGGCGGTTCGGGGTCGCCGTCTGCCGGTTGCTGGGCTGCGGGCCGGTTGGCGCGGGTTGGGGCGTCGTCGTCGTCGGCGCATGCGGCGACGGCGAGGAGGGCTGTGGTGGTGAGCGCCAGGGCGGCGGCGCGGCGGGTGCGTGTCATGCGGGACAGCATGGCGTATGCAGCCGGGAGGCGTTGATCACGTGATTGTCTTGTGACCGGGCGCTAGCGGATGGCGGCGAACAGGGGCACGTAGGGCGTGTTGCTGCCGGGGGTGAGGGTCGCGGGCAGCGCGGTGTTGGCGTCGCCGTTGTACGCGGCGCGGTAGGCCGTGGCCGGGAGGTTCATGTTGGTGAGGGCGGGGCCGCCGGTTGCGGCGGCGCCGCGGGGGATCTGGGGGCCGGTGGTTCCGTTGAACAGGATCGCTGCCCAGTAGAGGCCGGCGGGCAGTTCGCCGGCACTGAGGGGCAGGGTCTTGGCGCCGGCGCTGCCCATGTCTGTCTCGGCTGCGGCCTGCGCGAGCCGGGCCCCGGCGGCGGAGTAGAGGCCGATCCAGCACTGCCCGGCGGTGGGGCTGGTGGCGGCGACGGAGACGTACCAGTCGAGCGCGGCGGGGGTGAGGGCCGCCGGGAGGTAGAGGCCGGAGAGGTAGAGCCGGCCGGGCTGGAGCGCCAGCGTGGTGCTGCACGAGTCCGGGTTGAGGGTCCATGCGGTGTAGCCCTGGCGGGCGGGTGCCCAGGCGGCGTCCGCGCCGGCGGGGCCGGTCGCGCCCGTGTCTCCGGTCGCTCCGGTGGGCCCTTGGGGTCCCTGCTCGCCCTGCGGGCCGGGGTCCCCTTGGGAGCCGGTGGCCCCTTGGGGTCCGGTCTCGCCCTGAATGCCTTGTGGGCCTTGGGGCCCGGTCTCACCCTGTGGTCCTGCGGGCCCGGTGGCGCCAGTCGGCCCTTGCGGGCCGGTGGCTCCGGTCGGGCCTGCCGGTCCGGGCGGGCCCGGGACGGTGACGTAGTCACCCAGCTCGGGGTCCACGGGCGCGAGTTCGGCCAGGGAGACCGTCGGCCCGAGGTCGCTGGTGAGGAGGACGCTGTAGGTGCGCGGCAGGGCGCCCGTGGGCTGTTCGACGACGCGGTAGGTCCAGTCCTGCGGGGTGGTGCCAGCAGAGTCGGCGGCGAGGAGGGTGAGGCCGGGGGTGCCGTCGGCGGCGGTGAGGACGCCCGCTGTCCATGTGGCGGTGACGGGGCCCTGGATCGTCTGTCCGTCGTCGGCGGCGGTGATGGTCTGGGTGGCGGTCTCGGGCGTGATGGTGAGGGTGCCGGTGAGGGGGGTGCCGTCGGGCGCGGTGCGCACGTCGGTGATGGTGATGGTGGTGGCGCCGGGGGGGAGCGGCATGGCGTCTCTCCTTCCGGTGTTGGTGGCGGCCCCGGGTTGCCCGTCCCGGGGCCGCCGTGCCCATCCGCATCCACCAGCCCTCTGGTGGTCTGGTTGGCTACCCGCCCGGCGCCCTCACCAGGCGGGTAGCCGTCGGCTGCTCGACGCCGCGCCGGGGGGTGGCGGCGGAGCGGCCGGTCTTCACCCTCTGCACGGGCGCCATGGTGCCGTCGCGAACGGCCACCCGTGCAGGGGCGTCTGGTGCCAGCGCGGCGCCGGGCGTCGAGCCCGGGTCTGTGCCGGTTATGAGTCGGCTGCTCTGCGCTGAGCTACGCCGCGCTGGCGGTCCGCGCCTGCTGCTCGTCCTCGTCCTTGGGGGGCCGGCCTGTAGGCACTTGGGCTGCGGCGAGGATGGCGGGGAGGTAGAAGAGTTCCTGGCCGGGGATGGGCAGGGCTTCGACTTTCCCGCGGTGGACCCATACGCGGATGGTGCCGGGGCGGACTCCGGCGGCGCGGGCGGCTTCGAAGATCGAGACGAGATGGCTGCGGTTGTCGATCTCGACGAGCTTTTCGGGGTTGGGGAAGGCGACCACGGCACCCCCCTGGTACGCGAAAACCCCCGCTGGGGCGGGGGTTGGGCCTTCTGGGACAGAGATCCCATCGAAGGATTTCACGATTACACTTTCGCTGATCTTTGTCAAGAGGTGGCGGCTGTCACGGCAGTGACGCGTGCCGCCCGGTCTGCGTTCAGGCTGTGGTGGCTGCGCTGCGGATGAGGGCGACGACATCACCCTTGGTGCGGTAGCGGCTGTCGTTCCATTCCCAGTAGGGGCGCCCGCCGCCGAGCTGCTGGTTGAGGTGGCGTCCGGCGGCGTCGGCGGTTTCGCGGTTGCTGTGGCCGAGGGTGACGAGTACCTGCTGGGCGCCGAGGATGCACATTGCGGGCCCGCGGCGGAGCGCGCCCTGGGCCCAGCCGTAGGTGTCGATCAAGTCCGCGACGGCCAGCAGGTGCTCGGCGACCGTGGCGGTGCGGCGGCGGGCGAGGATTCGCCGCCGCGGGCGGGGTGCGGGCCCGAGGCGGATCCCGGCCTGCGCGATGAGCGCGTCGGTGCTGGGCAGCCCGAACGGCCGCGCGGCCGGGGCGTGCTGGGCGAGGTGCTGCTCGATCTCCGCGTAGAGCCGCGCCAGGTCGGCGTCGGACACGCCGAGGGTGCGGGCGAGGGTGGCGGTGGGCATGATGGTGGATGCCTCCGTGCTCGTGATCGGGTGCGGTGGGTGCGGGGGCGCCCCGGTGCTTGCAGGCTGGTGGGGCGCCCCAGGCGGGATCAGCGGGTGGCGTGGAATCCGGTGCCGACCGCCGCGTTACCGACGGCCTTGTCCCAGCCGGGCGAGCCGAGGATCTGGGCGCCGATCTTCTCGGCGAGTTCCGCCATCTCGGTGACGGTGGGAAGGTTCCGGAGTTCCCGGTGGCCGCGGTCGTCGTAAACGCGTCCGCCGTACTGCATCCACAGCGACTTCGGGGTGTGGGAGCCGGACATGAGGCCGACGAGGGGTTTCTTGGTGAAACGGATCTCGGTGACGACCTCCGTGCCGCGGTCGGGGCCGCTGGCGAGGGTGTCGATGACGTAGTAGGGGCGGCCGGGCTGCGCGCTGCGGGCGAACGCTTCGCCGGCCTTCTCGATGCGCTGCCAGACGGTGGGGATGCGGGGCATGGTGTCCTCTCTGGTTATCGGCGGGGGATTGCGCGGCAGGTGGCGGCGTGGCGTTCCGCCTCGACTCGGGGAGCGTCGGCGCGTCGGCGCTGGCGGCATCCGGTGCACTGCCAGTACCAAGAGCCGAACAGCGGCGTGTAAGCCTCGACGACCCCGCCGCCCTGGGTGCGGTACTTGGCCCGTGCCATCAGCTCCACCTCCAGGGGCGGCCGGTGCGGTGTGCGGTGTCGGCGGCCTGGGCGAGGTCGCGGGCGAAGATGGCCCAGCCGTGGGCGTCGCGGCTGAAGCGCTTGCTGCGGAGGCGCTGGGCGAGGAGATGGAGGGCGTCGCGGATCTGCCCGGCCTGGGCGTTGGTCAGCTCGATCCAGCAGTCGGTGCGGTACTCGGCAAGCGGCGCGAGGGGCCGGAACTCGCTGACGGTCAACTCGCGTTCGGCGTGCCGCATGAGGTTGGCGATCTGGGTGTAGGAGCGGGTGTGGTCGAGGTGCTGGATGTTCCAGCCCATGAGGATCGGCCTCCTGTCAGGTGATCGGTTTGTAGTGGTTTGCGGGGGCGCTCAGAGGGTGCTCGGTTTTGCGTTTCCGCAGGTCAGGGCCGCTCAGGTGGGTGCTCGGGGGGTGCTCGGCGAGCGGGCCGCGAGCGCCCTGCGAGCGGGGGGTCGAGCACCCTCTGACCTGCGGCGGAGCACCCTTGAGCACCCCGCCGAGCGGGTGACATACCGGGAGGTTCCGGGCGCGCTCACAGGGCGGCTTCCAGGGCGTCGCGGCGGTAGCCGCGGGCGTTGGCGAGGCCGTCGACGGCGCCGATCGACACGGTGGTGCCGCAGCCGGCGTCGCGCAGCAGCCGCCCCAGCTCATCGGCCGTCAGGCCGTCGAAGAGGTCCGGGTAGCGCGTCGCCAGCGCTTCGGCCATGGTCTCGACGCGGAATCGGTCCAGGCCCTGCGTCTTCAGCGTGTCCAGGGCGGCGCGGACCGCTTGGCGTTCCCGAGTCACCGGCGTGACCTCGGCCGCCGGCGGGTCGGCCTCGCACAACCTGAGGAGCTGCTCCCAGGTGAGGAGCTCGACGGGCGCGGGCCTGCGGATGTTGCCCTCGTTGTCGTACTCGGGCTCGACGTAGTCGGGCAGGTCGACGTCGGCCATGGCAGTGAGCGAGTCGGCGTCGGGGTCGAGGAGCCCGGCGTCGCGGCGCTCGTCGGCGAGGCGGGCCAGCATCCCCTTGGGGTGCTCGTGGATCTTGTACTCGACGGGGGCGTCCTGCATGCCGGGGACGCCCTGGGCGTAGACGTGGCCGGCGTCCCGCGAGTCGGTGGCCGTGGCCGGGGACAGGCGGTGCGGCAGCCAGCCCTCGGCCGCCGCGCCGTCGCCGAACACGGCGCGGGTGTCCACGACCTTGCACGGGCCGACGATCTTCAGCGCGAGCATCTGCGCGATGTTCTCGCCCAGGTAGACGGTGGTGCCGCCCTGGGAGGCGAGGATGACGGTGATGGCCTCCTTGCGGCCGACGAGCAGCAGCTCGAAGGCGAGCCGCTTCGCGAGCTTGGACAGCTTGGGGTACTCGTCGATGAACGCGACGATCGCCGGGTGCTCGCGGCTGGCGGCCCACTTGCGGCCCATGCCGAGGTGCTTCCGCAGCCGGGCGCGGGCTTTGGCCAGCATCAGGAGGAACAGCAGGGTGTGCTCGATCTGCTCGTGGGTGCGGCCCTGGAGGCGCGCGGCGGGGCCGAGGTCTTCGAGGCCGTCGCCCGCGGGGTCGAGGTCGATGGTGATGGCGTCGCGGCAGGCGGTGGTGATCTCGGCGAGGGCCTGGAGGATGCCGGTCTTGCCGCCGCCGGACGCGGCGATTGCCTCGCCCATGACGCCGGCGAGGGTGACCAGCAGCGGGTCGCCGTCGATGGATGATCCGATGCGGCCCCGGTCGGTGATGGACATGGAGCCGGGTGCCCGGTATTCGGGCGGCGGCGCGGAGGCGAACGGATCGGACAGGATGATGCGGAGCTTCGCGCGGGCCCGCCGCTCGACCGACGGCTGGACGCGGACGGAGCCCTGCGCGGTGTCGAACAGGGTCTCCAGGTCATCAGACCGGGTGATGATCGCGGCGGGGGTGCCTTCGGTGACGCGGACCTCGCACTGCCAGCCCCACACGGTGCGCTCCACGCCGGAGATGTCGCCGACGGGGATGCCTTCCTTGATGAGCGCGCGGAGGATGCACTCGGCGGCCTCCACGTCGGTGTGGGCATGGCCGATGGGGAACGGCTTCCCGTTGGGCAGCATGTCGGGGGTGTAGACGCCGGGGCGGCCGGGGGCCGGTTCGAGGGCGAGGGGCCCGTCCGGCTCGTCGTCGCCGGGGCCCGCGGTGAGCGCGGCAGCCTCGCGGCGGTGGGCCAGCTCCCGGCGCCCGGCAATCCACGCGGCGCCGCCGAGGCTGGCGGCGGCAGCGGGCAGGACGATCAGGCCGGCGAGCGCGGCCAGGACGGCGACGGCGACGACCCCGGCAGCGGTGCCCGCCGCGGTGGCGCGGTGTTCCCGCCGTCGGGCGGCGCGCACGATCTGCCGCTCGGCGCGCAGCCGCACCAGCTCGGCGTCGAGGGCCTTCCGCTCCTCCACGGTGGCGGCCAGATCGCGGAGGATCTCGGCCTTCCGGATCTGCCCGGTGAGGTCGCCTGCGGCCTGGTAGTGCCAGGCGCGGCGGAGTGCGGTGCCGGCGCCGAGGCCGGTGGTGCGGCTGATGGTGGCGGCGGCGCGTCCGGCGCGGAGCCACGCGGGTTCACGCGGCGCCGCGTCCGGCAGGCGCTCGACCGCGGCTGCGGGCTGTTCGCGGCCGAGGACGATGGTGGGCCGGTGGCGGTCGAGGTAGTGCACGGTCCCGCCCGCGGGGATCTGCTCGGCGCTCACTGCGCGGTCTCCTTCCGGGTCTGCTCGATGGCGGCCTGCCGCTTCGCGGCGGGGTTGTAGGGCGGGGTGTCGCCGGGGGTTCGGCGGGGCGGAGTGCCGCCGTTGAAGCGCCGCCCGTCGGGGGCGCCGGGGTCCCTCTTCGGGCTGGGTTCCTTTTGGGAATCGACCTGCGGGAACGCGCCCGCGTAGATGCCCTGCGTAGCGGCCTTCATCCGGGCCTGCGCGGCGCGGCTGCGGGCCTCAATCTCGGGCGTGATGCCGACCACCTTCGAGCCGGTGACGTGGTACCAGGCGTCGGCCCAGATCCGCTCGCTGACGACGGGCGCGCCCTGGGCGGAGCGCATCGCGTCGGCGACCTTCCACACCTCGGGGTGCTGCTGCTGGCGGTCGGCGTCCCGGCGCTTCTGCTCCTCCTCGGCAGCCTTCTCCTTCGCCGCCCGCTCGGCTTCGGCAGCGGCGGCCTGGGTCTCCTTCTCGGCGTCCTTCGCCGCCCGCTCGGCTTCCCTTGCGGCCTTGGCGCGGGCGGCGGCGCGACGCTCACGCCAGGAGGGGATGCCGTCGGCCTTCTGCGCGATGCCGTGCTCGTAGGCCATGAGGACGACGGGTCCGCCGAGGGAGGCGAGGGCGCCGATGAGCCCGGCGTTGAGGCCGATGGCTTCGTCGGTGAGGCCGTGCCACAGGTTGATGGCGGCGGCGATGAGCGCGCCGAGCATGATGCCGACCCGGTAGGGCAGGACGTCGCGGCGGTTGGCGACGGCCCAGGCGGCGCCGGCGGCGAGGACGAGGGCGACGCCTTCGAGGAGCGCGGGGGCGGCGATGAGGAAGGGCCGCTCCTCGTCCCAGAACGCGAGGAACTGCACGGGGGCGGCGATGATCAGGCTGACGAGGTAGATGCCGCGGGCGCCCCACTTCCACAGCTTCTCGGCGCGCTGCTGTTCGGCGGCCCGCTCGGCTTCGGTCTGGGCCTCGGTGTCGGCCTCTTCACGGAGGCGGGCTGCGGTGAGGTCGGCCTCTTCCTTCTTCCGGGCGAGGTCGGCCATCTTCGCCTCGTGCGCGGCCTTGCGCTCTTCGAGCTGCATGGCCTTCTGCTCGTTGAGGATGCGCTGCCGTTCGGCTTCCTGCTCGGCCTTGAGGCGCGCGGCGGCGGCCTCGCCCTGCGCCCGGATCTTCTCGGCCTCGGCGGCGGCGAGGGCTTCGATCCGGCGGCGTTCGGCTTCGGCTTCGGCCTTGGTGCGGATTGCCTCGGCCTCGGCGGCGGCGACGAGGTCGATGTCGGGGGCGTGCTCGTGTTCGTCGCGGCGGGTGCCGTTGAGGGTGGGGGTGCTCACAGCGCGATCCCTCCCGTCTGGGCGCGGGCCGGCGCGGGGACGCGGCGGCGGGGCTGCCAGTTGGCGGTGGCGATGGCGGCGCGGCGCAGGCAGGCGAGGGTGAGGGTGAGGGCGACGAGGGGCACGGCGGTGATCGTGGCGGCGGTCGCGATGAGGGTGAGGAGCGGCAGCATCGCGGGGTGCACGCCGTCGAGGCGGCGGGCGACGGCTCCGGCGACCGCGACCAGGTCCAGCGGGGGCGACATCGGGGGTCCTTTCTCGGGTCAGCGGGTGGCGGCGTTGAGGGCGTCCCACAGGCGGGTGTGGGGGCCCCACTCGGGGTCGACGATGGTGAGGTGGGTCGCGTCGGCCAAGGCGCCGACGGCGGCGGGGTGGAGGCCGCGCCATGCGTGACTGATCTGGCGGCGGGACATGCGGGCGCCGAACGCGGTGTAGGGGCGGCCGTCTCGGCGGGTCACGGCGATGGGGCCGCCGTCCGTGGAGACGAGGAGGCCCGCGTTCCGGGCGGCCCGCTCCAGGCGGTGCAGGAGCGCCCGGTCCGCGACCCAGCCCTCGATGGCGGCGCGCTGCTGCCAGCGGGCCCCGTCGTATCCGGGTTCGTCGCATCCGGGCTGGCTGTTGTCGGTGAGATAGCCCGCGCGGTTGGCTGCGGCCAGCGCGGGGATGAGGTCGCGCGTCTCCTCGTCGGGCTGGTTGTAGCCGTTGGGGTGGCGGCGCAGGCCGCCCTCCAGCCACAGCGCAGTCAGGCCGGCGAGGTCTTCGAGGGTGCGGGCGTCCCGCCAGCGGCGGTCAAGTCGAGCGAACACGGGGTCTCCAAGTCGGGTGCGGGGCTGGCGGTTCTCCTCACCGCCCGGGGTGCTGGGTCGGGCGGATCGGTCAGCCGTCAGGCGGTGTGGCTTGGCCGGGGTTGGGTGCCCGTCCCGGATGGGCGTCCGGGACGGGCAGGGGGGCGGTCAGCGGGTGCGGGGGCGGGTGAGGGCGGCCATGGCCTGCCCGTGCCGCTGCAACTCGGCGGCGGTCTTGCGCCGGATCGCCTCGGCCCGGGCCGCTGCCTGCGCGGCCTGCTGCGCCGTGGCGGGCGTGGTGTCGGCCATCACGCCTCCCACTCGGTGAGAATCGCGGTCGGGTGGCCGGCGGCGGCGTTGTTCTTCGCGTCCCGCAGCGCCGACTGGTAGTACGGCAGGGAGGGGGCGGAGGGGTGGCCGGGGGTGGAGCGGATCTCGGCGACCCGACGGGCGAGGCCGTCCGCGCGGGTCTCCTCGGCCGCGGAGAACGCGGGCGCGGGCTGCTGCTTACGGCCCATCACGCACCCCCCGCCGGCCCGTGCTCGCGGGCGTACTGGGCGGCCTCGGCCAGCAGCTCCTCGACCTCGCGCCAGGTGCGGCCCGCGCGGGCCTCCCACGCCTCGTAGTCGACGGGGCTGCCCGCCCCGGTGCGGGCCTGCTGCACCAGGTCCAGGAGCGCCGCGGCGGCGGACCGGCTGTCGGTGTCGTGCACGCCGGTCGAGGTGGCGGTGAGCGCCCGGTAGACCCGGGCCTGCCGGGTGGAGCCCCAGCCGCGGCTGTCGAGCAGGTCGCGGGCCGCGTCGAGGTGCCCGGCGACCTCGGGGCCGGTCAGGGGCCGTCCGCTGCGCCCGGTCCACAGGTCGATGCTGTTGGCGAGGCCGTTGAGGCGGTCGTACCACCAGGGGGTGGTGCCGGTCTGGGTGTTCACGCGGCGACCTCCCAGCCGTTGCGGCGGGCGGGCGCCAGCTCGGCGACCAGGGAGGGCTCGCCGGGGAGGTTGAGGCCGTACTCGGCGGCGTCGACGAGGAGCTGCTGCCGCACGCCGTGGTCGCGGGTGGCGTAGTAGGTGGTGACGAGGTTGGCGCGCCAGGTGTCGATCGCGTCGCCGATGGTGGTGTTGGCGCGGGCGCTGGCGGCGCGGCGGGATGTGGACGCGGCGTCCGCGTCGGACAGCACCGACACGTGCGGGTCACGGAAGGCGGTCACCGGGCCACCTCCGGCGTGATGGCCAGGGGGGTAGGCCAGTTGGTGGTGTCGATTCCGTACCAGGCGGCGAGGAGGCCGCGGGCGACGATGTCGCGCTCCAGCGGGGCGAGGTCGCCGGGGAGGTCGAGGCGGTGACCGTTGGGGGCGGGGAAGATGCCGCCGAGGAAGCGGGGGCGGGGCTCGACGGTACGGGTGGTGGCGTTCGCGGCGTCGAGGAGGTCGTGGAGCGGGGTGGTGAGGAAGCCCCACGCGTCGCGGGGCAGAGGTGGGGCGTTAGTGGCGGGGCTCACGCGCCCGTCAGAGTGGGATGTGGGATCCTGCATGTGAATCGGCCTCCCTGTTAGGGCAGTGGAGTCGGTTCGCCGGGTTGTTCGCGACCCAATCGCGGCCCTCGGTGGTGACACACCGAGGGCCGTCTCTCGTTGGACCGCGACCCAATCCAGCGGAAGTGGGACCACTATCCAGAAGGGGACCCTTTATTGTCAAGGGGGCCCTCTCATGCTTAACTCGTGACGCTCAGACGCGCCGCGAATGCCGAGAGGAGGAGAGGCTGTGACCGAACGGCTGAAGGACTACAACGAACTGGCAGACGAACTCCGCCGGCTGATCAGGAACGGCACCTACGCGCCCGGGGCCCCGCTGCCCACCGTGGACGCGCTGGTGCAGCGGTACGGGCTGTCACGTAGGCCAGTGCGAGAAGCCATCAAGGTGCTCGTCACCGAGGGGCTCGTGAACCCCGGCCGCGGCAAGCGCCCCACAACCGTCCGCGACTTCACCCGCATCCGCATCCCCTTCAGCCGGTACAGCGGCGTGCTGGCGGCAGGCGGCAGCAAGGGGCCCTGGGAGTCCGCACTGGCAGCTCAGGGCCTTGAAGGCGAGATGAAGACCGTACTCGTCGACCAGCGCCCGGTAGGCGGCGAAACCGCGGATCTCCTGGGGGTCGCCCCCGGCACCGAGGTGGTCTACCGACTGCGCCACGCCTGCATCGCGGACGAAGTCCAGCAAGTGCAACAGGCGTGGTACCCGCCGGAGGTCGCGAGCCAGGCCGACCTCGACCGCAAGACGAAGATCACGGGAGGGGTCTACGGCGCCCTGGCAGAGTCAGGGCTGACCCCCGCCACTGCCACCGAAGTTCTGCGCGGGCGGATGCCGACCCGCGAAGAGGCGACCCTCATGCGCACAGGGTCCGGTGTGCCCCTGCTGACCGTTGAGCGGATCACCCGCGACCCGGAGCGCCGCGTACTCGAACTACTGCGCGTCACCGCGCCAGCCGACCGCATCGAGTTCGTCTACCAAGACCTCCCGCTGGCGGGAGGAGCGTGACGCCTGAATCCCGCCACCCTTCCGGGGTGGCGGGCCGTGGCGTGTCCGGGACATGACTGGCCCGCTACCCGCCCGGCCCCGTAGCGTCCCCTTGTCGACGAACCGACAACGAGGGAGCGGGAGATGGCCGACAGGCCTTGCGGGGACGGAACGTGCAACGTGTGGACGAAACGCCGGCTGCTCGAATCACTGCCGAAAGAAGCCGCCACCCGCGGCATAGTCGCCCCGCCCGAGGTCCCCGAGGCCCAGTACTGGATTCCGGCACTCATCGGCGCGACCGGCGTCGTGCTCTGCCTCCAAGGCGGCGCGTCGATCCTCCTCGGCCTCGTCGCCATCATGGTCGGCATCGGCCTCGCGATCCGGGTGCGCTACCGCGTGGAAGAAGCCCGCGAGGCCCTCGCCGCCTGGGAGCGATCCCGCTACTGCGTCGCCTGCGACCGCACCCTCAGCGGCTACACCGAGACGGCGTAGGCACCCGAGCGCGACGAAACCCCGGCCGGTCAAGACCGGGGCTCGCCACGGCCCCCCAGGAACCCCAGACGGTACGCCCCACCCGGCCCGAGCGGAAGCGTTCGGTCAGCGCCGAAGGCCACGCCTATCCCTCGTCGTCTGCGGGCGGCTGGGTGATGTAGGTGCCGCGGCCGTGGACGGTGCGGATGAGGCCCCGCTCGCGCAGCTCGTCCGTCGCACGCCGCACCGTGCCGTAGGACACCCCGAACCGCTCCGCCAGCTCCCGCTCCGACGGCAGGCGCGCGCCCGGCGGGAACCGGCCCGCCGCGATCTGCGCCGCGATGCGCTCAGCGATCTGCACGTAGACGTACTCGGGGCCCGTCAGGTCAAGGGGGCCGCCCAGCTCGTCATCCATGCGGGCAACGTAAAGCGGTGTATAGCTGCGTGCAGCGGCGGGAAGCTCCCCTGTGCTCCATACTGCTACAGGGAGCTATACACCCACGTGGACCCCCGCGGCCGTGCGACCGGCCCGGGGGCATGGCCAACGCTTCGAGGGAGCGCGGCATGGACCAGCCTACGGGCGATACCGCCGAACAGGTGCCGGACGGACCGGATGTGGCCTACCTTGTCGCGACGCTCGCCCTCGCGCAGATCCAGGGTGTCGACTGCTCCGTCTGCGGCAGGCGCCTCCTGGGTCTGCCGCCGGAGGAGCGGCGGCCCGCGGGCGTTGTCCACCACCACGTCCTCGGCCGCCTCGACCTCGTGGCGTGCGCGGCGGACTGCCAGGTGTCCGAGGCACCCGGGGGTGCCCTGTGAGGGGGCCGGGCGGCCGGATGGCTTTCCGGGCCGGAGGCGGCGCGTTCGGGCGGCAAGGCGCGCGAGAGCATGCCGGACGTCTGGCCGGTAACTGTACTGACATGTAGTCTCACCGCGTTTGGGTGGTCGCTACACGCGTCACCGCCTGGCGCACCGAGGGGGGCAGGGACGGCCCCCCGGGATCCGCGTTGGGAGGCGCGCCCCGGGTGGGCCATGGCCGCCCCGGTCTTCACCGGCCGGGGCGGTCCTCATTTCCCGGCTCTCCGGGTGCCCCGCTGAGGGGGTGCTGAGGGAGCCGTGAGGGGGCTGAGGGAGTTCTGAGGGGGCTCCGGAACGGTAAATGAGGGAAGGCTCCGGAAGTCCCCGCGAGGCGGCGGAAGAACCATAGGTGCAGGTCACAGCCCCGCGGGGGCACTCCCCCGCAGGTCAGAGCGCAAAGCGGCGGACGAGTCGGCCTCTAAGCCGGGTTCTGTCTCCCCGGTTCCTCGCGGGGCCGGGGGAGGCGGTCATCCATCTAGGGCCGGTGTCGCCACCGGCCTCGTGCGGTCTACCCGCGGACTCGGGCGGGCCGCCCTCGGACATCCGCGCAGGGCCGCATTGGCCGCGGCCCCTCTTGACCTTGCTCCGGGTGGGGTTTACCGAGCCGCCCAGGTCACCCTGGGCGCTGGTGGTCTCTTACACCACCGTTTCACCCTTACCGGGTGCCGTGTGGCCACGGCCCCGGCGGTTTGCTTTCTGTGGCACTTTCCCGTGGGTCGCCCCAGGTAGGCGTTACCTACCACCCTGCCCTGCGGAGCCCGGACTTTCCTCGGCGGGGTCCGCGAGGACCCCGACGCGACCGCCCGGCCGGCTCGTCCGCCGTGCTGGCCATGGTAGCCGGACCGGCGGGCCGGAGGCGCCCCGGCCAGGGCCCAGGGCCTGTCCGGTGGATCTTTTCGGATCAGCCCGCGTCGTCTGGCGCCGTGCATCGCAAGGCGGAGATTCGCCCTCGTACTGGGCGTACTTGGGCGATTCGACAACGCAGCGAGGTGCGGTGCCAGGCGGCGCGGGCCCGGAAAGATCCACCGGACAGGCCCTAAGCTGCTGGCCGTGCTCGTACTGCTGCCGCCCTCCGAGGGGAAGGCCGAGGGAACGTCCGGGGCTCCGGTGGACCTCGGCAGGCTGTCGTTGCCCGGTCTGACCGCCGCCAGGGAACGCGTGCTCGGGGAGCTGATCGCGCTGTGCGCCGGCGACGAGGGCAAGGCCCGCGAGGTGCTGGGGCTCAGCGAGGGCCAGCGCGGCGAGGTCGCGCGGAACGCCGCGCTGCGCGAGGCCCCGGCCCGCCCCGCCGGCGAGGTGTACACCGGCGTGCTGTTCGACGCGCTGGGCCTGGCCACGCTGAGCCCGGCCGCGCGGCGGCGGGCCCGCGCCTCGCTCCTGGTGTTCTCCGGGCTGTGGGGCGCGGTGCGCATCACCGACCGCGTCCCGGCCTACCGCTGCCCGGTCGGCGTGCGGCTTCCGGGCGTCGGCGCGCTGGGGGCGTTCTGGCGCGGGCCGTTGGCGGAGGAGCTGACGGAAACGGCCGGGGCGGGCCCGGTGCTCGACCTGCGGTCCTCGGCCTACGCCGCGATGTGGCGCCCGGCCGGGGAGACGGCCCGCCGGACGGTGGACGTGCGGGTGCTCCAGTCGCGGATCGTCGGCGGGGTGGAGAAGCGGTCGGTGGTCAGCCACTTCAACAAGGCCACCAAGGGCCGCCTGCTGCGCGACCTGCTGGAGGCGGGCCCGCTGCCGCGCGGCGCGGGGCGGGTCGCGGGGGCGTTGCGTGACCTGGGCTGGCGCGCGGAGGAACGGCCGGGCGCGGCGAACGGCCCCGGCAAGGGCCGGGGGAACGGCCCCGGCGGGCTGGACGTGATCGTCACCGAGGTCTGACGGCGCGTCGGGGGTCAGCGCCTCGGGGTCAGCGCACCGGCGCTGGCGGCGGGCCCAGGCGCAGGTGTGAGGTGTCGTTGAAGCGGCGGACCGAGGGGTTGCCGTCGGGGTAGTAGGCGACCTCGGAGAGCGCCGCGGGGGCCAGCTCCATCCGGAACATGGCCAGCGGCGGGGCCTCCAGGGCCAGCCGCAGCAGCGACTTGACGGGCGTGACGTGCGTCACGACGAGGACGGTGCGGCCGGGGTGGCGGGCCAGGGTCTTGTCGCGGGCCACCGCGACGCGGCGGGCCACGGCCCTGAAGCTCTCCCCGCCGCCGGTGGGCGCGGCGTCGGGGTCCGCGAGCCAGGCGTCGAGGTCCTTGGGGTGACGCTCGCGGACCTCGGCGAACGTCAGCCCCTCCCAGTCGCCGAAGTCGGTCTCCCGGAAGCCCTCCTCGACCCGGACGTCCAGGCCGAGCGCGGCGGCGACGGGCGCGGCGGTCTGGCGGCAGCGGGCCAGCGGGGAGCTGACCACGGCCTGCACGCCCAGCCCGGCCAGGGCGCGGGCGGCGGCCTCGGCCTGGCGTTGCCCCGTCTCGGAGAGGGCGGGGTCGGCGCCGCCGCTGCCGGAGAAGCGCTTCTGGGGGGTGAGGGCGGTCTCGCCGTGGCGCAGGAGGAGGAAGGTGGTGGGCGCCCCCGTGCGCGGACCCCAGCCCACGGCGGGCGGCGGCGGACCGGGCTCGGGCTCGGGCTCGGGAACGACGGCGGGCCCGGCGACGTCCTGAGCGGCCTCCGGCGCGCGCGGCGTCCACGCCTCCCCGCGCCGCCCCGCGTCCATCGCCTCGTTGGCCAGCCGGTCCGCGTGACCGTTCCGCTCCCGGGGGATCCACTGGTACCGCACGGCCCCGGCCGGGAAGATGCGGCGGGCCTCGCCGGCCAGCGGCACCATGTCCGGGTGCTTGATCCGCCAGCGGCCCGACATCTGCTCGACGACCAGCTTGGAGTCCATCCGCACCAGCACCGCGGCGCCCGGGTCCAGCTCGTGGGCGGCCCGCAGCCCGGCGATCAGGCCCCGGTACTCGGCGACGTTGTTGGTGGCCGTGCCCAGGAACGCGGCGGTCTCCGCGAGAACGGCCCCGCTGGCCGCGTCCCGCACCACCGCGCCGTACCCGGCGGGCCCGGGGTTGCCCCGCGACCCGCCGTCCGCCTCCACGATCAGCTCGCCCATCGGCCGCGTCACAGCCCGGAGTCGGGGGTGCGGACCAGGATGCGGCGGCAGTTCTCGCAGCGGACGACCGCGTCGGGGGCGGCGGCGCGGACCTCGTTCAGCTCGGTGATGTTCAGCTCCAGGCGGCAGCCCTCGCAGCGGCGCTGGAACAGCCGGGCCGCGCCCACGCCCCCCTGCTGCTCGCGCAGCTTCTCGTAGAGCTTCAGCAGGTCGGCGGGAACGCCCCGGGCGGCCTCGGCGCGCTCGGCGGCCACCGTCTCCCGCTCGGCGTCGATCCCGGCCAGGGCGGCGTCCCGGCGGCTCACGGCCTCGGCGGCGCTGGCCTCCAGCTCCTCCAGCCGGGAGGCCAGCTCCTTGGCGCGGGCCTGCGCGGTCTCCTGGCGTTCCATGATCTCCAGGACGATGGTCTCCAGGTCGTCCTGGCGGCGGGCGAGGGAGGCGATCTCGCTCTGGAGGCTCTCCAGGTCCTTGGGGCTGGTGACCATGCCCGAGTCCAGCCGCTGCTTATCGCGCTCGGCGCGGCGGCGGACCTGGTCGACGTCCTGCTCGGCCTTGGTCTGCTCGCGGGCGGTGTCGCTCTCCTCGGTCCGCGCGGCCACCAGCAGGGCGCGCTGCTGCGCGATCTCGCCCTCCAGGGCGCGGATCTCCGCGTGCTCCGGCAGGGTCTCGCGGCGGTGCGCGAGCTGGGTCAGCCGGACGTCCAGGCCCTGGACGTCGAGGAGGCGGATCTGATCGGCGGGCGCGGCGTTCAGTTGGGGGCTCCTTCGAGGTGGCGGGCGTCAGAGGCGCCAGAGGCACCCGAGGCGTCCGTGGCGTGCGGGGAGGGCTGGTGGAGGCCCCAGGGGTCGGTGACGCGGCGTGAGACGTGCGTGCGCAGGCCCCAGCCGTGGCGCTCGGAGACGGCGTCGAGCTGGGCGGCGGCCAGCTCGCACCAGGGCCACTCGGTGGCCCAGTGGGCGGCGTCGACCAGCGCGAGCGGGGACTCCTCGCGGGCCTCGGAGGCGGGGTGGTGGCGCAGGTCGGCGGTCAGGTAGGCGTCCGCGCCGGAGGCGCGCACCCGCGCGAACAGACTGTCGCCCGCGCCCCCGCAGACCGCGACCGTGCGCACCGGCCGGTCCGGGTCGCCCGCGGCGCGCACGCCCTGGGCGGTGGCGGGCAGCCGGGCGGCGGCCAGCGCGGTGAACTCGGCCAGGCTGAGCGGCGTTTCCAGCTCGCCCAGCCGCCCCAGGCCGCGCCGCCCGGCGGGGTCGGAGGGGTCGGGGACGAGGGGGCCGGTCACGCGCAGGCCCAAGGCCCCGGCCAGGGCGTCGGAGACGCCGGGGTCGGCGCGGTCGGCGTTGGTGTGGGCGACGTGCAGGGCGACGCCGTCGCGGATCAGGGTGTGCACGACGCGGCCCTTGAACGTCCCGGCCTCCACCGTGGTCGTTCCGCGCAGGAACAGGGGGTGGTGCGTGACGAGGAGTTGGGCGCCGAGCGCCACGGCCTCCTCCGCGACCTCCCGCACCGGGTCGACGGCGAAGAGCACGCGCGTCACCTCGGCGTCCGGGTCGCCGCAGACGGGGCCCACGGCGTCCCAGTCCTCGGCCCGCTCGCGGGGCCAGAGGGCGTCGAGGGCGGCGGTCACGTCGGAGAGTGCGGGCACGGGCCTTAGGCTACCCGTCCGGCGGCGCGCGGGAGCCGGGAGTGGGGACAACGGCCGGGGCGGGTGCGGCGGGCGGGGCGGGCGGGGCGCGGCCCCGCGCAGGGAGGGAAAAGCACAGGTGGCGAGCGCCGCGAGCGCGAATCCGGCAAACGTCATCCTTACGCATGAAGGCGCTCAACGCCGAGTTGTTCGGCTGGCCGTGCGAATCTACCGTCCTCGCTGGAGGTTTCTGAGTGAGCGAGATGACAACGCCCGAGGGCGCGCGCCCCGGTGGGGCGGGCTTAAGCCCCGCGCCCCTGGCGCAGGCGCCCCTGACGATCGCGGCGCGGGGCGGCTACGCGGCGCGCCTGGTCCGGGTCGGCGGCGAGGAGAACTGGTGCCCCGAGCGCTGGACGCTGGACGGCCCGGAGCCGTACGCGGTCCGGCTTCCGGCGGGGCAGCCGGAGGAGGCGGACACGCAGGTGCGCCCGCTGGCGGACGGCCGGGTGTTCATCGCCCGGCACGCGGACGGGCGTTACCTGCTGGCCCTGCTCTACCCCTCGGGTCCCGAGACGGGCGAACTCCCGCTGGGCGCCGTGGAGTGCGAGCTCCTCACCGTGCTGCCGCCCGCGCCCGACGGCGCGCGGGTGTACGCGCTGGCCCCGCGCCCGGACGGCTCCGCCACGGCGCTGTGGCTGGTGTGCGGGGGCGCGTTCGGGCCCGAGCTGGTGACGGTGCTGGCGGGCGGCTGCTCGGGCGGCGTGTGGCTGGACGCGGCGGGGCGGCTGCTGGCGTTGGACCGGGCCGACGAGGCGGGCCGCACCCGCGCGGTGACCGTGGACGTGGAGCACGGCGGCGAGCCGACCGAGCTGCTGCGGATCGCCGAGGACAGCAACGACCGCCTGCTGGCCGCCGATCCGGACAGCGGCCTGCTGCTGGTGCGCTCGGACGCGCCGGGCGAGGAACGCGTGGGGTGGGGCGTGCTGGGCAGCCACCGGCCGGTGCGCTTTCCCGAGGCGCTGCACCCGGGGAACGGCGTGCGGGTCGCGCCGTTCGCGATGCGGCCGGGGCAGGTGCTGCTGCCGGAGGCGTGCGCGGTCGCGCTGCGGGTGACGACGGCGGAGGGCGCGGACTGGCCGGCGGTGTGGCAGCCCGGCACGCGCGAGCTGCGCCACCTGCCCGCGCCCCCGGGCTGGCTCCCCGGCACGGGCCTGCTGACCGCGGACGGCTGGCTGCTCCTCCCCTACGAGACCCCGGCCACGCCCTGCGGCCTGGCCCGCCTCCCCGTTCCCGACGCCCCGCACGCACCGGCCGCGAGCACGGCCCCGCCGCCTTCGGCCACGGCCTCCGGCCCGGCGGCGCACCCGGACCCGGGCACGGGCCCGGACTTTTCACCGACCCCGGCGGGCGACGCCCCGCCCGCGCCCGGGGCACACGCACACGCCGCCCCTGCGCAGGGGCCGACCACGCCCGGCGCGTCCGACGCCCCGCAGACCGCGGGAGCCGGAACGGCCGCGCCCGCGGGCGCGGCCCCGCCGGGAGGGGCGTCCGCGCCGGCGGGAACCGGTCCGGTCGCGGGAGACGAAAGGGCGGCGCCCGGCGCGCACGCCGCCGCGGGCGCGCAGCGGCCCGGGCGGGACTCCGGCCCCGCGCCGGGGACCGAGCCGTTCCCGGCTGGTCCCGCCGCCGGGGGACGGAGGACGACGCCCGCGGCGCAGCCCGAGGGGGCGACCGCTCCGACGGCCGGGCCCGGCACCGATGAGTCCCAGCGCGCACGGGGCCGTTGACCCGACCCCTGACACGTCAGCGAGCCGGGACGCACCCCCGCCGGCCGTCCCGGCTGCTGACGGTCGGGGGCCACGGCAGTGGGCCGACGGCGGGCCCGCCCGCCCCGGACGGAACGGGCGACGCTGCCACCTGGCCCGCCGCCCCGCCCGCGGGCGGCCCCGGCACGGACGCCACCTCGGCCCGCGTGCCCGAAGCGGGCGCGGCACGGGGCGCGGACCCCGGCCAAGAGCCGGCCGCGGGCCGGCGCCCCGGGCGCGCCGCGCCCGCGCCCGGGAGTGCGGCGAGTCCCGGGATGGTGGGGAGTCCGGGCGTGGTCGCGGGGCCGGCCGCCGGCGCGGAACTGGTGTCGCGGCTGACGGCCGGGCTCGGCGGCGGCCCGGAGCCCCGGCCACCGGCGTCGGAGGAGGAGGCCCGACCGCCGGAGGCGCACACTCCCGACGCCCCCCGGGAGCACGCGCCGCCGCCCCCGGTCACGCCGAAGCCCGTGCCGTTGCAGCAGGCGCCCGTGGCGCGCGTCGGCTGACCCCGGGTGCCCGGGGGCGGGCCCCGTGGTGCAGCATGGGGCGACGCACCGGGTACCCCAGGGGGACGCTTGAGCAACGACGTGGCCGAGGTTTTCGCCGCCTTCGAGGCGGCGAGGGGCTTCATGCCGCCCGACGAGGGCCGCGCCCTGTACGACGCGGCCACCGGGGCGGCGGCCGGGCTGGGGCTGCCGCTGCTGGAGATCGGCAGCTACTGCGGCCGTTCCACGATCCTGCTCGCCGACGCGGCGCGCCGGGCGGGAACGGTCGTGGTGACCGTGGACCACCACCGCGGCAGCGAGGAGCAGCAGGCCGGGTGGGAGTACCACGACCCGGAGCTGGCCGACCCGGAGGACCCGGCCGGGCGGCTGGACACGCTGCCCTTCTTCCGCGGGACGCTCGCCCGGGCCGGCCTGGAGGACCACGTGATCGCGGTCGTCGGGCGTTCCCCCGTGGCCGCGGCGGCGCTGGGCGGGGGCGGCGGCGGGCGGTTCGGGCTGGTGTTCATCGACGGCGGGCACACGGACGAGCACGCCACGGGCGACTACGAGAGCTGGGTGCCGCGGCTCGCCGAGGGCGGGCTGCTGGTGATCCACGACGTCTTCCCCGACCCGGCCGAGGGCGGCCAGGCGCCGTTCCGGGTGTGGCGGCGGGCCGTGGAGAGCGGGGCGTTCGCGCCGGAGTCCGAGTGCCGTTCGCTGCGGGTGCTCCGACGGACCGGGCCGGGCTGCTGAGCGAACGGCCCCGCGCCTTCCGCACAAGGTCACGGCCGCATCACAAGCGTGTCGCGTGCGAAACAGTAACGCCGACCCGCGCCCCCGCCCCAAGGCTTCATCCGTACGATGGGGCGCGCCCGTGTCTGACCAGACCATGACGACGAGAACGACGAAGGATCTGACGTGAACAACCGCTCGCTCTCCCGAGGTGACGCAGTAGTGATCGGAGCAGCGGTCCTGCTCTTCATCTTCTCTTTCCTCGACGTGTACACCGTCGATTACGGCGAGTTCGGCGGCGGCTCGGACGGCGTGAACGCCTGGGAGTCCGAGCTCTTCCCGATTCTGCCCTCGGTCTTCCTCTCCGGGATCATCGGCGCCGGGCTGATCATCGCGAGCCGCTTCCTGCCCCAGCCCGACCGGGAGTTCCTGGGCCTGCGGCTGAACCAGTGGGGTATCGCGCTGAGCGTCACCGCGCTGTGGGCCGTGCTGTGGACGATGATCGGCGGCCCCAGCGGCGCCGACACGGGCGTCGGCCTGATCCTGGGCCTCCTCGCCACGCTGCTGCTGGCCGCCGCCGCGGCGCTGACCCCGATCCTCCCGCCGCTCCAGGTCCCGCTGACCACCACGAGCGGCGGCGCGAACAAGGGCGTGAACCCGCCCTACGGCCAGCAGCCGGGCGGGTACGGCTACCCCAGCGGCCAGCAGCCGGGCGCCCCCGCCGCCTACCAGCCGACGCAGATGGCCCCGGCCGCGCCGGCCGCGGGTTCCACCGGCACGGACCCGAACTTCCAGCCGTTCTGGTTCGCCGTCCCGGCGGCCCGCCCGCTGTACGGCGAGGACGGCTCGCCGACCCCGGTGGCCGAGCTGGCGCCGGGCACCTGGTACCTGGCGGTGGAGCAGCGCGGCCAGGCCCTGGTGGCGCAGACCCAGGACGGGCGGCGCGGCGTGCTCCAGGACACCTCGGGCATCCAGCGCGGCTGATCCGCGCCGGGCAGCACGCGAAGAACGGCGAACGGCGGTGGCCGGCCCCGGGAGGGGTCACCACCGCCGTTCGCCGTTTCCGGGCAGGGTCCGGGCAGGGAGCGGGCTCAGCCGCGGGCGACCCGGCAGCAGTCCGGGTCCAGGCCGCGCGGCAGGCGGTCCCCGGCGAAGACGGCCTGGGTGGGCTCGTGGCCGGTGAGGGCGGCGACGGCCAGCAGGACGGCGCCGGCGGTCCAGGTGGTCAGCTCGCCGGGCCACAGCGCGTCGTCGGGGTAGACGTAGCCGGTCCAGTACATGCCGCCCTCGGCGCGCAGGTGGCCGATCCAGCGCAGGATGTCCACGGCGCGGTCGGGGTCCCCGGCCGTCCACAGGGCCAGGGCCAGCTCGGCGCTCTCGCCGCCGGTGACCCAGGGGCGGCTGAGCACGCAGCGCACGCCAAGATCCGGGACCACGAACTCGTCCCAGCGCTGGGCGAGGCGGGCGGTGGCGGCGGGGCCGCGGACGGCGCCGGCCAGGACCGGGTAGTACCAGTCCATCGAGTACTCGGACTTGTCCAGGAAACGCTCGGGGTGGCGGCGCACGGCGTGGCCCAGGCGCCCGGCGGCCAGCTCCCAGTCGGGCTGGGGGGCGCGTTCCAGCTCGGCCAGGGCCAGGGCGCAGCGCAGGGCCTGGTAGCAGGAGGCGGAGCCGGTGAGGAGGGCGTCGGGGACGGGGGTGCCGTCGGGGTCGCGGCGCCAGCCGAGCTGGCCGCCGTCCTGCTGGAGGCCGAGGACGAACTCGGTGGCGGAGGCGACGACGGGCCACATGCGGCGGCGGAACAGCTCGTCGCCGGTGGCCAGGTAGTGGTGGAGGACGCCGACGGCCGGGTAGGCGCAGAAGTTGCTCTCCTTGCCCAGGTCGGTGGGGCGGCCGGGGTCGCCGTCGGCGTAGGCGGCGTACCAGGAGCCGTCGGGGTTCTGGTTGCGGGCGAGCCAGTCGTAGGCGGCGGCGGCCCGCTCGTGCTCGCCGGCGATGTCCAGGGCCATGGCGGCCTCGACGTGGTCCCAGGGGTCGAGGTGGTGGCCGCGGAACCACGGGATGGCGCCGTCGGTGCGCTGGACGGAGGCGATGGCCGCGGCGGTGGCGGCGGCCTCGGCGGCGGTCAGGACCCCGGGCAGGCCGAGCCGCTCGGTGCGCTCGGGGCTGGTCACGCACGCTCCAGGGCCGGGCCGGCGGCGCGGGGCTTGGTCGCGTAGGCGACGAAGCTCTTGCCGATGACGGGATCGAGGAGGCGTTCGGCGGCGCGGGTGGCCAGCGGGCGCTTGGTGATGTCCCAGACCAGCAGCTTGTGGTAGGCGCGCACGGGCAGGGCCTTGTCGTTGTCCACGCCGAAGGCGCACTTGAGCCACCAGTAGGGCGAGTGCAGGGCGTGGGCGTGGTGGGTGCCGTAGGGACGCAGGCCCGCCTCCCGGATGCGGTCCAGGAGCTGGTCGCCGCGGTAGATGCGGATGTGGCCGCCCTCCACCTCGTGGTAGGCGTCGGAGAGGGCCCAGCAGACGCGTTCGGGGCCGTAGCGCGGGACGGTGACGGCGATCCGGCCGCCGGGGCGCAGGACGCGGACGGCCTCGGCGAGCAGGCCCTTGTCGTCAGGGACGTGCTCCATGATCTCGGAGACGATGAGCGCGTCGAAGGAGTCGTCGGGGAACGGCAGGGCGAGGGCGTCGCCCTCGACGGCGATCGCGCCGGCCCCGGCGGGTGCCTCGCCGGCCTCCTTCATGGCGGCCAGCCAGCCGGCGACCTGGCGGACCTCCTCGCCGTCGCGGTCCAGCGCGACGACGTGGGCGCCGCGCCGGTAGCACTCGAACGCGTGCCGTCCCGCGCCGCAGCCGAGGTCCAGGACGCGGTCCCCGGGCGCGAGCGGGAAGCGGGTGAAGTCCACGGTCAGCACGCGGTCAGCTCCTTCGTTCCTTGCAGGTGTTGCGGGTCGTGCGGTCGGGCGGGGCGGCGCCGGTCACGCGGGGCCGCCGGTCCGGCCGGGCGCGGCGCCGCGGGTGCGGCGGGCGGCCACGGCGTAACGGTAGTGCTCGGCGGTGGAGCGGGCGGCCTGCTCCCAGGTGAAATGGCGCAGGACGCGGTCGCGGCCCGCGGCGGCGATGCGGGTGCGCAGGTCCTCGTCGGCGAGGAGGCGGGTGAGGGCGGCGGCCAGGGCGCCGGCGTCGCCGGGGGGAACGGCCAGGCAGGTCTCGCCGTCGGGGCCGGTGACCTCGGGGATGGCGCCGCCGGTGGTGGCGACCAGGGGGGTGCCGGCGGCCATGGCCTCGGCGGCGGGGAGGCAGAAGCCCTCGTAGAGGGAGGGGACGCAGGCGATCTGGGCGCCGCGGACGAGGGCGGCCAGCTCGGCGTCGCTGATGCCCTTGACGAACTCGACGGCCGCGCCGAGCCCGAAGCGCTCCAGCGCCTCGGCGACCGGGCCCTGGACGGGGCGGTTGCCGACGACGACGAGGTGGGCGCCGGGGTGCTCGGTGCGGACCTTGGCCAGCGCCTCGACGAGGTGGACCAGGCCCTTGAGGGGGGCGTCGGAGCTGGAGGTGGTGACGATGCGGCCGGGGACGCGTGGGGTGGCCGGATCGGGGTGGAAGACGCGGGTGTCGGCGCCGATGGGCACGACGTGGACGCGGTCGGCGGGGACGGCGAAGTCCCGGACGATCTCGGCGCGGGAGGCGGTGGAGACGGTCAGGACGCGGGGCAGCCGCCGGGCGACACGTTTCTGCATGCGGGTGAAGCCGTACCAGCGGCGCACCGAGTAGCGGCGCTTGGCGCTCTCGGCGGCCTCCAGGGCGAGGCGGCGGTCCACGGTGATGGGGTGGTGGATCGTGGTCACCAGCGGCAGGCCGAGCCGCTCGACGCCCAGCAGGCCCCAGCCGAGGGTCTGGTTGTCGTGGACGACGTCGAAGGCCGCGCGGCGCTCGGCCAGGGCGCGGCGGGCGCGCAGGGAGAACGTCAGCGGCTCGGGGAAGCCGCCGGTCCACATGGTGGCGACCTCCAGCACGTCGATCCAGTCCCGGTACTCCTCGCGGCGCGGGGTGCGGAACGGGTCGGGCTGGCGGTAGAGGTCGAGGCTGGGCAGCTCGGTGAGCGTGACGCCCTCGTCGACGACCGGGTAGGGCTGGGCGCCGATGACCTCGACGCTGTGGCCGAGGCGGGCCAGCTCGCGGGAGAGGTGGCGTACGTAGACGCCCTGGCCGCCGCAGAAGGGGTCTCCCTTGTAGCTGAGCAGCGCGATCCTCAGGGGGCGATCCACACCAGCCTCAGCCGCCACGCCCGCTCCCTACTGTCAGTGGCTACTCACGGGTACCGACCATAACGCCCCTACGGCCAGCGGGAATGAGCCGGACCAGGTGATTATCACCACGCGGGCACGATGAGTAAATCTGCAAGTAAACTGCGACGCATTTCAGCCTCAGGCACCGGAGTCCGACCATGACCACCCGATCGGCCGACCGGGCCACGCCCGCCGTCGCGCAGCCCGCCCGGACGGCGCGGCAGCGGGCCCGGCGCCGGCGCATCCTGGACGCGAGCACCCGGCTGGCGGCGGAGGGCGGCTTCGACGCGGTGCAGATGCGCGAGGTGGCCGAGTCCGCCGGGGTGGCCCTGGGCACGCTCTACCGCTACTTCCCCTCCAAGATCCACCTGCTGGTGGCCGTTCTGCACGACCAGTTGGAGCAGCTCCACGCGACGCTGCGGGAGCGGCCGTTGACCGAGCATCAGCCGGCCGACCGGGTGGTGCGCACGCTGAAACGCGCCTTCCGCGCGCACCAGCGCGAGCCCCGGCTGGCCGAGGCGATGATGCGGGCCCTGCTGTTCGCGGACGCCTCGGTGGGCGAGGAGGTGGCGGGCGTCTCGCGGCTGACGGCCACCCTGCTGATGGACGCCACCGGGCTGCCGGAGGAGGAGGCGGCGCGCCACCTCAGCGCCATCCGCGTCATCCAGCACACCTGGCACTCCACGCTCCTGTACTGGCTCTCGGGCGGGATCTCGCTGGCCCAGGCCCACACGGACATCGAGACGGCCTGCGGGCTCCTGGCGGGGGCACGGCCGATAGAGTGACCCGGAACAGTTCACCCGCAGGCGGGGAAAGCCGGTGCGAATCCGGCGCTGACCCGCAGCCGTGAGCGGCCCCCGCCGCGCCCCGTGGGAGCGCGCGGCGCCCGCGAGCCGGAATGCCCGCCCGCGGGGCGCACTGGCCCCCGGCCGCGCGCCCCCCTCCCGGGCGGGCCCGGCCGGCACCGTCGAGGAATACGGCGCTGAGCCCGGTGTCGCCCGCGCGCGTTGCCGCGTCGCGGCCGTCCGCCGTGCCCGGCGGCCAGCACAGCGAAAGGCAGCCCCGTGACCCATTCCCCCGCCCGCCCACGCACGCGCCCGGCCCCGGGCCGCAGACCCGGCGGGGGGCGCTCCCTCGCCGCACTGGCCGCCGCCGCGGCCCTGCTGGCAACGGCCGCGCTCCCCAGCGCGGCGGCGGCCTTGCCGGCCACCGCGCCGTCCACGGCGCAGACGGAAGAGGCGCAGGACGCCCTGTTCGGGGAGGGGGATCCGACCTACGACGGCGTCTTCCGCCAGTCCTTCGCGCTGCTGGCGCAGAGCGCCGCCGGGTACACCCCCGCCTCGGCGGCCGTGGAGTGGCTGCTGGCGCAGCAGTGCGAGGACGGCTCCTTCCTGCCCCACCGCGCCGACCCGGCCCAGCCCTGCGAGGACGTGACGGCGGCCGACTCCAACGCCACCGCGCTCGCCGTGCAGGCGCTCTCCGCGACCGGCGGCCACGAGGAGGCGGTCTCCGGCGCGCTGCGCTGGCTGACGGGCGTGCAGAACGAGGACGGCGGCTGGGGCTACAGCCCGGGCAACGCCTCGGACGCGAACTCCACCTCCGTCGTGGTGGGCGCCTTCCTGGCCGCCGGGCAGGACCCGGCCGAGGTGCGGCGCGGGCAGCGTTCCCCCTACGACGCGCTGGACTCCTTCCAGCTCGGCTGCGACGCGCCGCAGGAGACGGAGCGCGGGGCGTTCGCCTGGCAGCCCGACGAGGCGGCGGACGGGGCGCTGGCCGCGAACCCGCTGGCCTCGGCGGACGCGGTGCTCGCCTCCTACGGCAGCGGCTTCCTCGTCGCCCCGGACGCCCCGGCCGCGCCCGTCGCGCCGCTGGACTGCGGCGACACCGGCGACGCGGACGGCGACACGGACAGCGAAGCCGACGGCGGGGCGGAGGAGACGCCCACGGAGTCCGGCGAGCCCGGGGCCACGGAGACCCCCGGTTCCCCGCGGGCCGCGTCCGCCTCCGCGGGCGCGGCCTACCTGGCCGGGCTGCTGGCCGACGGCGAGCAGCACCTGGTCTCCGCCCCGCCCGGGGGCGAGGAGCAGCCGGACTTCTCCGCGACCGCGCGGGCCGTGCTCGCCCTGGCCGCCGGCGGGCACCGCGAGGCGTGGCAGGGCCCGCTGGGCTGGCTGCGCGACCACCACGGCGAGTGGACCGGGTACCAGGAGGACCCGACCGCGCTCAGCCTGCTCGTGCTGGCCGCGCACGCGGGCGGCCTGGACCCCGGGGACTTCGGCGGCGAGGACCTGACCGCCGCCCTCAACCGGCTCGGCCCCGCCCCCGACGAATCCCCGGACGACGCCTCCGGCGGCGCGGGCGCGGCGGACGGCGAGGACGACGGCGGCCTCAGCCCCGTGGTCTGGGTGATCGCGCTGGGCCTGGCGATCGGCATCGCCCTGGGCGTGGCCCTGGTGCTGCGCCGGTCCCGGAAGCCCACGGGCGCGTGAGTCTCCCCGCCTTCGCCCGGGCGCTGACGCCGGTCCGGTCGGACCTCCGCCCCGGGGAGCAGCCCGCCGGCCCGGGGGCACGGGACCGCACCGGGCCGCGCGCCCGCGCGTCGTCCGGTTCGGGGATGCCGGCCGAGGCGGCGGCGGCCGGGGCCCCGCGCACCGCGCAGCCCCGCATCGCCGCTGCCGTGCCCGGCCGCGCCCCCGCACCCGGTGGCCCGGCGGCACGCGCCCACCCGGCACGCGCCCACCCGGCGCGGGACGCCCGGCGTTGGGGCGCCGCGCTCGTCGCCGGGTGGCTGGTGCTCGGCGGCCTGGGCGGGGTCGCACGGGCCGAGGATCAGGGGTACCGGTACTGGTCGTTCTGGACCTGGGACGAGGGCGAGGGCCGCTGGACCTACGCCACCCAGGGCCCCGGGACGCTGCGGGCCTCGGACGGGGACCTGCTGGGGTTCCGCTTCGCCGTCAGCACGGAGTCGACGGACACGGATGTGCCGCGCGGGGAGCACACCTTCGCCGCCATCTGCGGCGCGGACGGGGAGCGGAGCGACCGCACGCGCGTGGCGCTGGTGATCGACTTCGGCACCGAGGCGGACGCGCCCGGCGGCGCCACCCCGCCCGGGCCCCGGACCGAGTGCGCCCGCCTGGAGGACGGCTCGACCGCCGCGATGGCCCTGGCCGAGACGGCGGGCCCGCTGCGCTACAGCTCCGACGCGCTGCTGTGCGCCATAGCCGGGTACCCGGAGCGCGGCTGCGCCGACCAGCTCGCGGACGGCGGCGACCCCGAGGCGGACGAGGCAGGAACCGGGGCGGGGAACGACAGCGGCGACGGCGGCGGCTCGGGCGTGGCCGTGCTCGCGGGCGTGGGCACGGTCGTGGCCCTGGCCGTCGCCGCCGCGCTGCGGGCCCGCCGGCGGCGCGGCTGAGCGGGCGGGGAACACGGTGACGACGGCGGCCGACGGAACGCGCGCGCCCCGGCGCGGGCGCCTGCGCGCGCCGACGGCCAGCCGCGCCAACGCCCTGCACGCGGGCGCCTGGTGGCTGTGGGCCCTGGGCCTGGCCGCCGCCGCCTCGCGCACCGCCAACCCGCTGCTGCTCGGCCTGATCGTCGCGGTCGCGGGGTACGTGGTCGCCGCCCGCCGCACGGACGCGCCCTGGGCGCACGCCTTCCGCTTCTTCCTCGTGCTGGGCGCCGTGGTGATCGCGATCCGCGTCGTCTTCGCCGTGGCGCTCGGCTCGCCCATCGGCGGCACCCGGGTGCTGTTCACGCTCCCCGAGGTGCCGCTGCCCGAGTGGTCGCAGGGCGTGCGTCTGGGCGGGCAGGTGACGGCCGAGGCGCTGGCGTTCGCCTTCTTCGACGGCGCGAAGCTGGCCACACTGCTGATCTGCCTCGGCGCCGCCAACTCCCTGGCCAACCCGGCCCGGCTGCTGAAGTCGCTGCCGGGCGCGCTGTACGAGATGGGCGTGGCGGTCGTCGTGGCGATGACCTTCGCGCCGCGCCTGGTGGCCGACCTGGTGCGCACCCGCGACATGCGGCGGCTGCGCGGCCGGGAGGACCGGGGCCTGCGGGCGCTGCTGGCGGTGGCCAGGCCGGTGCTCGAAGGGGCGCTGGAACGCGCGGTCTCGCTCGCCGCGGCGATGGACGCGCGCGGCTACGGCAGGACCGCGGACGTTGCCCCGCCGGTGCGGCGGCTGACCACGGGCCTGACGCTGGGCGGTCTGCTCGGGGTGTGCGCCGGCTCCTACGGGCTGCTGGCGGCGGAGGGGGCGGCGTTCGCGCTGCCGCTGCTGCTGGCCGGGCTCGGCGCGGCGCTGGGCGGGCTGTGGCTGGGCGGGCGGCGCAGCCCGCGTACGCGATACCGGCCCGACCGTTGGGGCGTGCGGGCCTGGCTGGTGGCGGGCTCGGGCGCGGGGGTGGCGGTGCTGACGGGCTGGGCGGCGGGCGCGGACCCGGACGCCCTCAACCCGCCGGTGGTGCCGCTGACGGCGCCCGCGTTCCCGCTCCCGGTGGCTGCGGCGATCCTGCTGGGCCTGCTGCCCGCGCTGGTCGCGCCGCGCCCGGAGGAGGCGGAGGCCCGGGAGGACGCGCGGGAGCCGGAGAACGCCCCGGGCCCGCCCACGGAATCGACGAGGCCGCGACGGCCGGAGCGGAGCAGGCGGTGATTCGTTTCTCGCGGATGTCGGTCACCTACCCCGAAGCGCCGGGCCCGGCCCTGGGGCCGGTCGACCTGACCGTGCCCGAGGGTGAGCTGTGCCTGGTGGTCGGCCCCTCGGGAGTCGGCAAGTCGACTCTGCTGGGCACGGTCTCCGGGCTGGTGCCCCACTTCACCGGCGGCACCCTGCGCGGGCGGGTGGAGGTGGCGGGCCGCGACACCCGCACGCACCCGCCGCGCGACCTCGCGGACGTGGTCGGTACGGTCGGGCAGGACCCGCTGGCGCACTTCGTCACCGACACGGTGGAGGAGGAGCTGGCCTACGGCCTGGAGTCCCTGGGCCTGCCGCCGGCCGTGATGCGCCGCCGGGTGGAGGAGACGCTGGACCTGATGGGGCTGGCCGAGCTGCGCGAGCGGTCCATCGCCTCCCTCTCCGGCGGCCAGCAGCAGCGGGTGGCCATCGGCTCGGTGCTCACCCCGCACCCGCGCGTGCTGGTGCTGGACGAGCCGACCTCCGCCCTCGACCCGGGCGGCGCCGAGGAGGTGCTCGCGGTGCTGATGCGGCTGGTCCACGACCTGGGAACGACGGTGCTGATGGCCGAGCACCGGCTGGAGCGGGTCGTTCAGTACGCGGACCGGGTCCTGCTGCTCCCGGCCCCGGGCGCCGCGCCCGAACTCGGCACCCCCGCCGCGATGATGGCCCGCTCCCCCGTCCGCCCCCCGGTGGTCGCGCTCGGCCGCCTGGCGGGCTGGGACCCGCTCCCCCTCTCCGTCCGGGACGCGCGGCGCCGGGCGGAGAGCCTGCGGGAACGCCTGCCCGAGGCCCCCGGGCCGGGGGCTCCCGCCGCGGTGAGGGTCAACGTCCTTCCTGCGGGCGGCCGTTCGAGCGCGGGCGAGGACGGAACCGAGGGCGGGGCCGCGGCCCGCGGCCTTCCCCGGCAGCGGCGCCGGTGGGCGCTCGGGGCCCGGCGGCCGGCCCCGGAGGGGGGCGGCAGGCGGAGCGCGGCAGGCGCCGGCGCCCCGCTCGTGGAGGTCCGCGGGCTGGCCGTGCGCCGGGGCCGCAGCGAGGTGCTGCGCGGGGTCACCCTCGCTGTCGGGGCCGGGGAGACCGTGGCCCTGATGGGCCGCAACGGCGCGGGCAAGTCCACGCTGCTGCGCACCCTCGTCGGCCTGCACGCCCCCGCCGCGGGCAGCGCGGCCGTGGGCGGCCTCGCGCCCCACCGGACCGCGCCCCGGGAGCTGCTGCGGCACGCGGGCCTGGTGCCGCAGGACCCGCGCGACCTGCTGTTCGCGGAGACCGTGGCGGCCGAGTGCGCCGCCGCCGACGAGGACGCGGGCGCGGCGCCCGGCCGGTGCGCGGAGCTGGCCGGGCGGCTGCTGCCCGGCGTGCGCCCCGGCGCGCACCCGCGCGACCTGTCCGAGGGGCAGCGCCTCGCGCTCGCGCTGGCCGTGATCCTGACCGCCGCGCCGCCGGCGCTGCTGCTGGACGAGCCGACCCGGGGCCTGGACTACGCGGCCAAGGCCCGCCTGATCGGCCTGCTGCGTGAGCTGGCGGGCGAGGGGCACTGCGTGCTGCTGGCCACGCACGACGTGGAGCTGGCCGCCGAACTCGCCCTCAGGACGGTCGTTCTGGCGGACGGCGAGGTGGTCGCGGACGGCCCGACCGCCGAGGTGGTCACTGCCTCGCCGTCCTTCGCGCCGCAGGTGGCGAAGGTCCTGGCGCCCGCGGTCTGGCTGACGGTGCCGCAGGTGCGAGCCGCGCTGAGCGCCGGGGGCGCGGCGTGAGGGCCGGGGACGCCGACGACACCCGGCAGGCGCGCCCCGTGCGGCTCGGGCCCCGGGCCGCCGCCGCGCTGGCGCTGGTCTCGGCGACCGGCGTGGTGGCGTTCGGCTGGCCGCTGCTGGCCGGCACGGACTCCGGTCTGGCCCACTCCGCGGACGCGCCCTGGCTGTTCGCGCTGCTGCTGCCGATGCTGCTCGCCGTGGTCGCCGCGACCCTCGCGGACGGCGGGATGGACGCCAAGGCGGTGGCCATGCTGGGCGTGCTGGCGGCGGCGGGCGCCGCGCTGCGTCCGCTCGGCGCGGGGACGGCGGGGCTCCAGCCGATGTTCTTCCTGATGGTGCTGGCGGGGCGGGTGCTGGGGCCCGGCTTCGGGTTCGCGCTCGGCTCGGTGACGATGTTCGCCTCCGCGCTGCTGACCGGCGGCGTCGGGCCGTGGATGCCGTTCCAGATGCTGACGATGGGCTGGCTGACGATGGGCGCCGGGCTGCTCCCGGGCGCGGACGCCCTGCGCGGCCGGGGCGAGCTGGCCATGCTGGCGGCGTACGGGGCGGTGTCCTCGGTGCTGTACGGCCTGGTGATGAACCTCCAGGGCTGGCCCTACATCGCGGGTCTTGGCACCGGGATCTCCTTCGTGCCGGGCGACCCCCTGGCCGAGAACCTGGGCCGCTACCTCGCCTACGTGCTGGCGACCTCCCTGGGCTGGGACCTCCCGCGCGCGGTGCTGACGACGGCGCTGGTGCTGGCGTTCGGCGGCAGCGTCCTGCGCGCCCTGCGCCGGGCCACCCGCCGCGCGGCCTTCGACGCCCCGGTCCGCTTCGACCCGTAGCCCGCGGCGGCCCCAAGCGAGGCCCTCAGGCGACGACGTCCATGACGTGCTCCAGCAACGCCAGCAGCACCCGCCGCGTCGAGCCGCGCTGCCGCGCGTCGCACAGCAGGACGGGCGTGCCGGGCGGCAGGTCGAGGGCGGCGGAGATCTCCTCCACCGCCTCGTGCTGGACGCCCTCGAAGCAGTTGACCGCGACGATGAACGGGATGCCGCGGTGCTCGAAGTAGTCCACCGCCGCGAAGCTGACGTCCAGGCGGCGCGTGTCGACCAGGACGACCGCGCCCAGCGCGCCGCGCGAGAGGTCGTCCCACATGAACCAGAAGCGGTTCTGGCCGGGCGTCCCGAAGAGGTAGATGACCACGTCGGAGTCGAAGGTGATCCGCCCGAAGTCCATGGCCACGGTCGTGGTGGTCTTGCCCTCGATGCCGGCCAGGCCGTCCGCGTCCGCGCCGGGGGCGGTGATCAACTCCTCGGTACTGAGGGGGGCTATCTCGCTGATGGAGCCGACCATGGTGGTCTTGCCGACGCCGAAGCCGCCGGCTATCACGATCTTGCCGGTCCTCGCGTGCGGGCTGGGGGCCGGCCGGCCGGCGGCGCGGCTAGAGATTTCTGATGCCATCGATCACTGCCTGGAGGAAGTGGACGTCCCTGGTGGTGGACGCGTCGGGCGAGGACAGGCCGATCAGCCCCTGGTCGAGGAGGTCGGCGAGGAGGATGCGGACGACGCTGACGGGCAGGGCGAGGTGCGCGGCGACCTCGACCACGGCCGTGGGCGTGCGGCACAGCCGCAGCGCCCGTAGCTGTTCGGGCTGGAGCCGGGCGCCCTGCTCGGGCAGGCGGACGGTGGTGACGAGGGAGATGAGGTCGATGTCGTTGCGTCCGGGGCGGGTGCGACCGCGGGTGATCGCGTACGGCCGGATCATCGGCCCGCTCTGCTCCCCGGACCAGGAGCCCTCGGACCAGTGCGTGATCATCCAGGTTCACCGACCGGGGCGGCGGTAGCGCCCTGCACCCGGGGGAAGCGGGGGGCCGCGGTGAGGAACGACCCGACCTGCCGCACCAGCATGTTCATCTCGTAGGCGATGGACCCGACGTCCACGGCGGAGGAGGCGAGCACGGCCAGCCGCGCGCCGCTGCCGGCGGCGGTGACGAAGAGGAACAGGTCGGCCATCTCGATCATGGTCTGGCGCACGGGGCCGCCGGAGAAGTGGCGGCTGGTGCCCTGCGCGAGGGACTGCAGGCCGGAGGCGATGGCGGAGAGCTGCTCGGCGTCCTCCCGGGGCAGCGAGGAGGAGCAGCCCAGCAGCAGGCCGTCCTCGGAGAGGACCAGGGCGTGCCGGGTCTCGGGGGTCTGGTCCACCAGCCCGTCAAGCAGCCAGGTCAGTCCGCTGTCGCCGGTGTGGGTGGCCGTCATCGGTTCTCCTCGTGCGTGGGGTACGCGGGGTCCGCGCCCGCGTTCCTTCTCTGGGGCAGGGGGGCGTTCCCGGGGGCGCGCCCCGGGGCGGGCTCCGGCGGCTCGGCCAGCGCCCTGCGGGTGCCGCGCTGGAGCGCGGTGAGGACCGAGCGGGCCTGCGCCGCCGCCCGGTCGGCCGACTCCTCGGGCTCCTCGGCGGCCGGGGCGGCGTCGCGGAGCTGGGGCGCGAGGTGCGTCATCCGCACGCGGCGCGGCAGGCGTCCGGAGCGGCCGGGGGCACCGCCGGGCGCGCCGGGCGTTCCCGGGGCGGCGCGCGGGGCCGGGGGGCGGGGAACGCCCCCTGCCGGGCCGCCGTTCGGGGCGGCGTACGGCGCCGGGGGGCCGGGCTGAAGGCGGGCCCGGGGGCCGGCCTCGGGCGGGGCGAACGCCCCGGCGCGCGGCTCGGCGTTCGGACGGCCGTAGGGCTCGCCGTGCGGAACGCCGCCGGGACGGTGGCCGTTGCCGTTGCCGTTGCCGTTGCCGTTGCGGTGAACGTCCTCGCGTGGGCGGGTGGGGAACGCCAGGGGTCCGGTCGGCTGGGCGGGGAGCGCCGCGGGGGCGGCGTGGCGCGGGCCGGAGCCGGCGCGTGGGACGGCGGCCAGGTGGCGGGCGGTGCGCGAGGAGTCGGCGGAGGACAGCGGCGCGGCGCCGACGGCGTCGAGGATCTCCTTGGGGAGCAGGACGACGGCGAGGACGCCCTTGTAGGAGGAGGGGCGCAGCGTGACGGTGATGTCGTGGCGGGCGGCCAGGTGGCTGACCACGATGAGGCCCAGGCGCGGGTCCTCGCCCAGGGTTGCGACGCTGAACTCGGGCGGGTGGGCGAGGAGTTCGTTGGCGGCCCGCAGCTCCTCGGCCGGCATGCCGAGCCCCCGGTCCTCGACCTCCACGGCCATGCCCTGCGCGACGGGCACGAGGCGGACGTGGACCTCGGTGTTCGGCGGCGAGAACCCGGTGCCGTTCTCGATGAGTTCGGCCAGCAGGTGCACCGTGTCCGCGACGGCCGGGCCGACGACCGCGGCGTCCTCGCCGGCCTCGACCACGACGCGGCTGTAGTTCTCGACCTCGGAGACGGCGCTGCGCAGCACGTCGGTGAGCGCGACGGCGGCGCGCCAGCGGCGGCCGGGCGCGGCGCCGCTGAGGATGGTCAGGCTCTCGGCGTTGCGCCGCATGCGGGTGGCGAGGTGGTCGACGGCGTAGAGGTCGGCGAGGTCCTCGGGGTCGGTGGCCTTGTGCTCCATGCCGTCGATGACGGTGAGCTGGCGGTGCAGGAGGACCTGCATGCGGCGGGACATGTTGAGGAACATCCGGCGGGCACCCTCGCGCAGCTCGGCCTGCTCCAGCGCGACGGCGACGGCCGTGCGCTGCGCGGAGTCGAACGCCTGGGCCACGCGGCCGAGTTCGTCGGTGCCGTAGTCCAGGGTGGGCAGGCCGCCGCCCTCGGGCACGGGGTCGCCGCGGCGCAGCCGGGCGATGAGGTCGGGCAGGCGCTCGCGGGCCAGCTCCAGGGTGGCGCGGCGGAGGCTGGACATGCGCAGCATCAGCGAGCGGGTGATGCGATAGGTGACGATGCCGCAGCCGAGGATGCCGGCCAGGCCGATGGCGGCGGCGGTCAGGAAGCCGGTGCGGGCCTGCTCGGCCTCCCGGCCGCTGAGGTCGAGCAGGGCGGCGATGTGGACGAGGTACTCCTGGGCGAACGCGCCCTCGACGGCGCCGGGGGCGCGCAGTTGGGCGTTGGTGAGCACGGGGACGTCGAGTGCCGTGTCCTCGGTCAGCCCGCCCGCGGGCAGTTCCTCGGGGCGGCTCTCCCAGATCACCACGCGCTCGGCCGCGGCCAGCGCCTCGCCGTCGTCGCCGCCGAAGATCCGCGTCAGGCGCATCCGCTGGTCGGCGGGGAGTTCGGGGGTGACCTCGCCGAGCACCTGGTCGCGGGAGGCGACGGCGGAGGTGAGGGCGTCGCGCTCGGCGGCGGTCATCGTCCGCGAGGCGGTGGCGGCCGTGAGCAACGCGCGTTCGCGGGAGATGAACTCGGCGACCTGGGCCATGGATATCAGGTCGAAGACGCCCTCGTTGAGGTCGCCGCTGCCGTCCACGTGGCGGACCATGGGCTGCAGGAGGCCGATGTCGGCGGTGATGACCGCGGTGTACTGGTCGTAGACCTCGGCCCGTCCGGCGCTGCCGTCGTCGGTGGCGGCGCGAGTGCTGTCGAGTTCGGCGAGGCGGCTCTCCATCACGTCGTGGACGGGGGCGAAGGCGGGGACGCGGGCCCATACGCGGTCCAGGCGGGCGGCGCGGTAGGCGGCGACGAGCTCGTCCGTGCGCTGGCGCGCCGAGACCAGGGCGGCACGGTCGCCGCCCGTGGCCATCCACGTGAGGGCGGCGTGCCGTTCGGCCTGGAGGGATTCGCGCAGCGGCTGGGTGACCGCGGAGGAGGTGAGGAAGTCCTCCTCGGTTTCCACGAGTTGGCGCCACTGGCCGTAGAAGTAGACGGAGCCGACCGCCGAGAGCGCGGTCATCGCGCACACGGGGATGACCACGAGGAGGATCAGGGACAGCCGGATGCTGCCGCGGCGGGTCCGCGCGAGTCTGCGGCCCTTGCGGGCCGGGCGCGGGGTCGCGTTCTCCGGGGGTGCCCCGGCGGGCCGGGCGGCGCTCTCGCGCCGTCTGCTCTGCTTGCCTGTCACGCTGTCCTCTTGCCGTGCGGTGCCCTGCGGTGTGCCGTGCGGTTCCGTGCGTCCTGCCGTGCGCACCGGCGGCCGGTGGCGCGGGCAGCGCGCGGCGCGGACGCTGCCCGGCCGCGCGGCTCGGCGGCGGGCCCGGGCCCCCGGCGGCGCGCGGTGGCGGAACGACCGGACGGCTGCCCGCTCCCGCACGGGGCGAGGGCGGCGACCGGCCGGAGCTCCACGCGCCGCGGAACCCGGGGGCACCCTCAGCGGCGGGGGGTGCCGCCCGGACGGCCCGGCGCGCTTTCGCCGCGTTGTCATCCGTGCGACACCTTTGGGCGGTGATGCTAATGCTTCGGCCAGGGCCCTGCTACCCGCGTGCACGGACTACTGTGACCCGCCTGCGCCGGGGGCGGGTTGGGGCGCGCGGCGGCGCGCGGGTCAGTCCTCGGGGGGGTCCGTGGTGTGGTTCTCCAGGGCCGCGCGGGTCGGCGGGCCGTAGACGCCCTCCGGGTCGCCCTCCACGCCGTAGGCGATCTGAAAGCGCGTCACGGCCTCGGCCGTCCCCCGGTCGTAGACGCCGGTGACCGGGCCGGTGTAGACCCATCTCAACTGGCGCAGGCGCCGCTGGAGTTCGGCCACCTCGGGGCCGCGGTCGCCCTCGCGCAGCTCAGGGCGCCCGCCGCCCGGGTCGGGGTCCTCGCCGCCCGGCCGGCTCGGCGACGGGTTCCCTGGCTCGCCGCCCGGCGGAGTGGGCCCGTCCGAGGGGGTGGGGGGCGTCGTGGAGGGGGCGGGCCGTCCGCTGCCCTCGGGTGCGCCGGGCCCGGTGGGCGCGCCGCCGTTCTGGAGGACGTCGGCCGGCGGGGAGGCGGACTCCTCGGGCGGGGGGCCGGAGCCCTCCGGGGCCTCCTCGTCGGCCCCCGGGGTGGGGATGGCCTCGCGCGGCCCGGTGTCGGCGGTGTTGGGCGTCTCGCCGTCCTCGGGAGCGGGCGGGAGCTCGTCGGGGAGGGCGTGGCTGGGGTCGTCGCGGTCGTCGTCGGGCGGTATCTCGTCGATGCGGCCGTACTGCCCGGACAGCAGGGAGGCGGCCAGCGCGGCGGAGCCGACCATGGCGGCGACGGCGCCGCCGGCCGCGACCGCGATCCGGGTACGGCCGCGCGGCTTGCGGTGCGAGGCGGGCGGCCGGTGCGGGGCCCGGTAGGAGCCGTGCAGGGGGGCCGCCTCGGGGGCCGTGCCGCCCGGGCCCCCGGCGCCGGGCTCCTCGCCGCCGGAGTAGTCGCCGCCGCGGTCCTCGGCACCGTCGTGCGGGGCGCCGTGGCCCGCGCGGTCCTCGCCGCCGTGGCCCCTGTCCCCGTAACTCCCGCCGCCGTCCTCGGCGCCGCCGTCCTCGGCGCCGCGGGCCCAGGCGGGGGCGGGCGGGGCGCCGGAGGGGCCGGGGAGGGCGTGGGCCTCCAGCGGGAAACGCGCGACATCGGCCGGATCGGGGCCGTACTCGGGCGGGCGGACGGGCCGGGAGAGGAAGTGGGTGAGGCAGTCGCAGGAGGGGTCGCCGCCGGGCAGAGCCGGACGACCGCAGATCAGACACTCAGGCTGGTCGGTCAATCCGGCCCTCCTCCCGGTCGATTCGCAGCGATTATGCCCCACCCGTACGAGCGGTGCTGACATTCTGCTCAACAAGCCGGGCGCGGCGAAACAGGACAAAATGACAGAGGGAGGCCGCCCCCTCGGCCCCCGCCGGAACGCCCGGCCCGCCCACCCCGCGAGGAGGCGCCCGTGACGGCCCGACCCGGCCCGCCCGGCGACGCCGGCCGCCCGGCCCCGGACGCCCGCGGCACCCTGTGGCTCTCGCTCGGCGCGCTGCTGCTCGGGCTGTTCCTGGCGGCCCTGGACCAGACGATCGTGGCCACCGCGCTGCCGACCATCGTCAGCGACCTGGGCGGCCTGAACCACCTCTCCTGGGTGGTCACCGCCTACCTGCTCGCCTCCACGGCCGGCACCCCGCTGTGGGGCAAGCTCGGCGACCAGTGGGGCCGCAAACGCCTCTTCCAGGTGGCGATTCTCATCTTCCTGGCCGGCTCGGCGCTGTGCGGCCTGGCGCGGAACATGCCCGAGCTGATCGGCTTCCGCTTCCTCCAGGGCCTGGGCGGCGGCGGCCTGATCGTGCTGTCCATGGCGATCGTCGGAGACCTGGTCCCGCCGCGCAGCCGCGGCCGTTACCAGGGCCTGTTCGGTGCGGTGTTCGGCGCCACGAGCGTGCTCGGGCCGGTGCTGGGCGGCCTGTTCACCGACCACCTCTCCTGGCGCTGGGTCTTCTACGTCAACCTCCCCGTCGGCGCCGTGGCGTTGGCCGTCATCGCGACGGCGCTGCACATCCCCGCGCCCCGGCGGCGCCACCGGATCGACTACGCCGGCACCGTCCTGATCGCGGCCGTGGCCGCCGCGCTGGTGGTCATCGCCTCGCTCGGCGGCACCACCTGGGCCTGGGGCTCCTGGCAGATCGCCGCCCTCGCGGTCCTGGCCGCCGCCTGCCTGGGCGCGTTCGTCCTGGTGGAGCGGCGCGCGGCCGAACCCGTGCTCCCGCTGGGCCTGTTCGCGGTGCGGACCTTCAGCGTCTGCTGCGGCATCGCGTTCGTCGTCGGCTTCGCAATGTTCGGCGCGATGACCTACCTGCCGACGTTCCTCCAGGTCGTGCACGGCATCTCCCCCACCCTCTCCGGGGTGCACCTGCTGCCGATGGTGCTGGGCCTGCTGCTGACCTCCACGCTCTCGGGCCAGCTGATCAGCCGCACCGGCCGCTGGAAGCTCTACCCCGTCGCCGGGACGGCCGTCACCGCGCTGGGCCTGCTCCTGCTGCACCGGCTCGACGCCCGCAGCGGCGACGCCGAGATGAGCCTGACGTTCGCCGTCTTCGGCCTGGGCATCGGCCTGGTCCTCCAGGTGCTGGTGCTGGCCGTCCAGAACGCCGTGGGCTACGCGAACCTGGGCGTGGCCACCTCGGGCGTGACGTTCTTCCGCTCCATCGGCGCGGCCTTCGGCGTGGCGGTGCTGGGAACGGCCTTCACCGGCCGACTGGAGGACCTGCTGCGGGACGCGCTGCGCGGGGCGCCGCTGCCGCCGGGGGTGACGCCGGACTCGCTGCTGCACGACCCGCGCGGCATCGGCGAACTCCCGGGCGCGGTGCGCGAGCGGGTGCTCGGCTCCTACTCCACGGCGATCACGGACGTCTTCCTGTACGCCGTGCCCGTGGTGGTCCTCGCCCACCTGCTGGCCTGGGCACTGCGCGAGGACCCGCTACGCGGCAGCGTGCGCGGCGCGGCGGACGTGGGCGAGGCGGTGCCGCCGACGCCGGTGGCGCGCAGCTCCTGCGAGGAGTGCGCGCGGGCGCTGTCGGTCCTGGGCACGCGGGCCGGGCGGCGCGACCTCTACGCCCGGATCGGCAGCGAGGCGGGCGCGGACCTGCTGCCGGCGGCGAGCTGGCTGCTGCTGCGGGCCTGCCGCGACGGCGCGGTGGACCCGGAGCCGCTGGCCGCGCGGGTGGGCGTGGAGCCTGCCGTGATCGAGGCGGCGACGCGGCAGCTCACGGAACGGGGCCTGGTGGAACGCCCCGGGCGCGCGCTGTCCCCCACCGCGCCGGGCCGGGAGGTGGCCGCGCGACTGGCCGCGGCGCGGGAGAACGCCCTGGCCGAGCTGCTGGGCGACTGGTGGGGCCCGGACCGCCCGCGCGACCTGGCCGAGCTGGTCCACACCCTCGGCGCGGAACTGGGCGGCTCGACGGCGGAGGCACCCCGCCGCCCCTGAGGGCTGGCGCCCCGCCCCCCGCTTTTGTATCGTACCCAAACAAAGTGGCTCCGCCCGCCTCCCCGACCGGCCCGACGGGCGGAGTCACTGGCTGCGACTGCCTGCGGCGCTACCGGCACGGCCCTGGGCCCGCGCCGGACGTTGCCGGGCGCGTGCCTCAGGCATGCGCCGCGCGGGCCCAGTGCGGGCCCGCAGCCCGCGCTGCTCCTCGAAGGAGCGCGCCGCACACGCCGCGCCGGAGGCATCCGCCGCCGGGGCCGCTGCTCCACCACGCGCCCCGCGCGGTCCCTGCGCGCGCAGGGCGTGGCGAAGCTCGCGCCGGGACGCCTCCTGGGCTGCCGCGCTGAGGCCCACGCCGGGCCGCGTCCCCCGCGCCGCGCCCAAGATGTTCGCCTCCCGCGCCGGACGCTTTGAGGCGCCCCGACGGACGTTCCCAGGCCGTTGCCGCGCCGCGGGCGCTCCGGAGCCCGCCGGACGTTCCGAAGCGCCCGCCGCGCCGGAGGCGTTCGTCGCCCGCGGCGCTACTCCGCAGCGCGCCCCGCGCTTCACGGGCGCGCCCCCGCGCGGGGGCGCGACTCAGCCCGTGATCGCCTCGTACGCGCTGAAGGCCGCCAGCGCGAGCATCAGGGCCGCCGCGACCCGGGTGATCAGGCGGAGGGGGACGCGGCGCATCAGGGCGCGACCGCCGACGATGCCCAGGCCCGCGACGGCCCACAGGGCCAGCGCCGCGCCCACCGCCACGGAGAGCGGGTCGTCGTAGCGGGCGGCGAGGTTCGCGGTCATGATCTGGGTCAGGTCCCCGAACTCCGCGACCAGGATCAGCGAGAACCCGCTCCCCGCGACCTTCCAGAACGAGGTCCCCCCGGGCGTGGGCACCTCCTCCTGCCCCGCCTCCCCCTGCTTGCGCGCTTCGCGCAGCAGCAGCAGGGCCCCGGCCACGAACATCGCCGCCACCACCGCCCGCAGGGGCCGCTGCGGCAGCAGGGTCAGCACGCTGCCGGCCGCGACCGCGAGGGCCACGTGCACGGCGAACGCCGCGGCGACGCCCGCGAAGACGTAGGAGGCGCGGTAGCGGGTGCCCAGCACGAGACCGGCCAGCGCGGTCTTGTCGGGCAGCTCGGCGAGAAAGATCACGCCGAAGGTGACGGCGGCGGTGGTGACGCTGAACACGAAAGCTCCTTGACGGTCGGCGCCGCCGTGCCGCCGGTCCGCGGGAGCGAGCGCGCAGAGCTTCGGCACGGCAGCGTCGGTGAACGACACTGCGGGCCGAAGGTCTCGCTACGAACGGCCGCGCCGCGCGTTCCCGCGCCAGCCGCACCGTCCGCCCCGGGCGCCGGGCCGACCGCCGCCCCTGCGGGCGGCGGCGGGCCAGTATGTCGACGTTCCGGCGAAGAGCTACTCCCCTTCGAACGCCCCCAGGGTACCCGGCCCCCCGGGTGGGGCGACGGCTAGCCCGCCGCCGGGCCCCCCAGGAAGGGGACGGTCAGGCAGGCCGCGCGGTCGCCCGCGTCGCCGGGGGTCGTGCCGTGGTGGCCGTCGGAGGTGGCGTGCTCGTGGAGGACCAACGCCCCGGCCTCCCCGGGGCGGAAGACCCAGTCCTGGGTGACGGCGGCCCAGCCCCGGCCGTGTTCGTCCGCCGTCACGTCCAGCCAGATCTCGTTCCGCGGCGTCGCCTCCCCGGCCACGTCCTGGTAGTGCGGACCCGCGTCGGCCGGGTCGGCCCCGCAGGGGTCCGTGTGCACGTGGGAGCCGTAGGTGTGCCCGGGGACCAGGCCGCGGACGGCGAGAACGACCGACATCCGCCCGTCCCCCGCGACCCGCTGCGCGACCACGGCCCGGGCGCCCGGCGGCACCAGCTCCGTGTCGTAGGTCACCGCCCCGGGCACCGGGGCGCCCTCCGCCAGGGGCGCGAAACGCCCGCCCTCCACCAGCACCCCCGGCCGGGGCCCGCCCGCCGCCGCCGTGCCCGAGGCGGCCAGCACCGCCGCCATCGCCGCCGCCGCACCCGTGACCAGTGCCGCTGCCCTCATTCCGTCGCCTTCCCTCGGTGTCGGTCGCTGCCGTGTGCCGTTCCGTCGGGTTAACTCTCCTCGCCCGCATCCGTCACCCTGCACCTGACGGGCACTGAGATGCCCACCACACGCACCCGCATGCGCTCGGGGGGGAACCCGGGCGTACGCTGGTCGGCGGAACCGACTTACGCAAGGGCGCGTCTGGTAAGGCACGCGCCCCTCCGCGCGCCGCGTGCTCCATGCGTCCCGCCCCGTGCCGGACACGTGGACATCACAGGGACAGCTGGAAGAACAACGGGGAGCATCGTGCAGGAGACCTTGGGGATACTGCTCTATGCACCCTGGATCTACGTGATCATCGCGCTGTCGATCCTGCTGGACGTCTTCGTCCCCGTGCTGCCCAGCGGCGCCCTCGTGGTGACCGCCGCGACCGTGGCGGCCGGCACCGCGGCCGACGTGGCCGGGCTCCCCTCCCCCGACGCGGACACGCACCTGCCGCAGCTCTTCCTGCTGGTGCTGTGCGCCACCACCGCGTCCGTGGCCGGCGACCTGCTGGCCTACCGGCTCGCGCTGCGCGGCGGCCCGCGCTTCTCCCGCGTCATCGCCCGCTCGCGGCGACTGGCCGCGGCCCAGGCCCGCGTCGAGACGGCCCTGGCCCGGGGCGGCGGCCCGCTGGTGGTGCTGGCCCGGTTCGCCCCGGCCGGGCGCGCGGTGGTCAGCCTGGGCGCGGGCGTGGCCCGGCGGCGGGCCCGGGACTTCCTGCCCTGGTCGGCCGTCGCCGCCGTGGCCTGGACCGCCTACAGCGTCGGCATCGGCTACCTCGGCGGCCAACTGCTCGGCGCGAGCTGGATCTCCACCGGCCTGTCGCTGCTGGCCCTGCTCGCCGCCGGCGTGGTCGCCGCCCGCCTGCTGCGCCCGGCCACGGCCGCCGAGGCCCCGGCCGCTCCGCCCGCCGGGGCGCCCGCCGCGGAGTCCCTTCCGACGACCTGACCCGGCCTGCCGCGCGGCCCCCGCCCCCGGCAGGAGCCGCCGCGGCAGCCATTCCCCGCCCTACTGGCGGCCGATGCCGCCGTACCAGGACACGTCGGCGTGCGCCGGCCGTTCCGCCTCCGGCACGGTCGACCGCCACTCGCTGACCACCTCGATGCCCGGCTCTATCAGCTCCAGCCCGTCGAAGAAGACCGCGAACTCCTCCCGGGTGCGCAGGGTCAGCGGAACGCCCTGGGCGCGGTAGGCGGTCTGGACGCCGAGCGCCGCCTCGGGCGCGATGTCCGCCGTCGCGTGGGAGAGGATGAAGTGGCTGCCCGCGGGCACCGCCTCGCGCAGCGTGCGGACGATCCCGGCCGGGTTCTCGTCGTCGCCGACGAAGTGCAGGATCGCCACGGCCAGCACGCCGACGGGCTCGCTGAAGTCGATCAGCCGCCGCGTGCTCGGGTGCTCGAAGACGGCCCCCAGGTCGCGGATGTCGCCCTGCACGACGGCGGTCTGCGCGTTCTTCGCCAGCAGGGCGCTGCCGTGCACGAGCACGATCGGGTCGTTGTCCACGTAGACGACCCGGGAGGCGGGGTCCACGCGCTGCGCGACCTGGTGGACGTTCTCGGCGGTGGGCAGCCCCGAGCCCAGATCGATGAACTGCCGTATCCCGGCCTCCTCGACCAGGTGACGCACGGCCCGCCCCAGAAACTTGCGGTTCTCCCGGGCGGCGGTGCGCAGCAGCGGGAAGGAGGCCAGCGCCTTCTCCGCGGCCTCCACGTCCACGGCGTAGTGGTCCTTGCCGCCCAGCAGATAGTCGTACATCCGGGCGGAGTGCGGCTGATCGGTTCGCAGATCCACCGGCGCTTCACCGTTCACGGCGTCTCTCCCTCATTGCGTGGGGTCCTCACGACTGTGTTGACTTCCTCCCTACGGCTAACGCCGGGGGATTCCAACGAGCTGGGAAGCGAGTTGGACCGGTACTGCCTCGCGGGGTCCCGGGGGTTCCTGCTTCATCGACCGCCCAACGGCGAGGTCTCCACAGGCTGGCACCGCATGCCCTGCGGCGCTGAGGATGTTCTTCGCGGCGTTGACGTCGGCGTGGTCCCGGTGGCCGCAGGCCGTGCACTCGAAGACCGCTTGGCTCTTGCGGTTCTTCGGGTCCACGTGCCCGCACCGGTTGCACGTCTGCGATGTGTACGCGGGGTTGACCAGGACCATTTCGGTTCCGGTCGAGCGTGCTGCGTTGCGGATGGCCCGCTCCATGCGGTGCCAGCCCTTGTCGAGGATCGCCCGGTTGAGTCCCGCCTTCTGGCGGACGTTGCGGCCAGGCTCCGCCTTGGTGCCCTTGGCCGAGGCGGTCATGTTCTTCGTGCGCAGATCCTCCAGCACGACCACGTTGTGGCGGGTGGTGAGCTGGTTCGCGAGCTGAGCGTGGAAGTCGGCGCGTCGGTCGGTGACCCGGCCCATGTTCCGCTTCATGGACGCGAGGGTCTTGCGGCGGTTCGCCGAGCCCTTATGAGTGCGGGCCAGGCGCTGTTGAAGGTGCCGGTACCGGATTCTCTCCCCTCCGGTGGTGAACTCGCGGTCGTGGACGTTGCCAGTGCTCGTCGTCGCCGCGACGGCGACACCCCGGTCGACCCCGACGGGTGTGCCCGCGTGGTGTCCGGGGGTGAGAACGCCGTCCTCGACGAGGAAGGAGATGTACCAGTGCCCGGCCCTGCGGGAGACGGTGGCCGAGCGGACCTCACCGCCGGGGTGGCGGGACCAGCGGAAGGCGACCCAGCCCAGCTTGGGCAGCTTCGCGCGGCCCAACTTGCGGTTCAGCCGCTCGACGGTGATGAGGTTCCCGGCGGGGAACCTGAACGAGGGGTTCCAGCGGGCCCTGGAACGCCAGCGGACCTTGAACGTGCCATGGGTCCTGCATGCCCTGTCGAGGTCCTTCAGGGTCTGCTGGAGGACGTGCGAGGGGGCGGCGCGCAGCCACTCGTGTTCACGCTTGGCGTCGGCGAGTTCGGCGGCCTGGGGGACGTAGTTCATCCACGCCCCGCGCCGCCGGTACTCCCGGCGCTGTTCGAGGCCGGTATTCCACACCGACCGGCAGATACTGCCGAACTCCTCCGCCATCCGGGCCTGCTCTGGGGTGAGGCGCAAGCGATACTTCCGGCCAGCCAGCATGGGACACTCCCACTCTCAGCTCATACGTTCTTCTGGTTCTCGACGTACTTCTTCACCACCTCCAGCGGTGCCTGGCCGACCGTGGCCACGAAGTAGTTGTTGGTCCACAGCGTGGGCAGGCGCGACTTCAGCGCCGGGAACTCCTCCCGCAGTACGGGGGAGGACCGCCCCTTGATTGCTTTCACGAGCCGGTGCACGCCGAACCGCGGATCGACCTCCACCAAGAGATGAACGTGGTCCGGCATGACCTCCAACTCGACCAGCCACGCGCCCTTCTCAGTGACGACTTCCCTGATGATCTCCTTGAGCCGTGCCTCGATCCCTCCACCTAGGACGCGACGCCGGTACTTCGGGCACCACACCACGTGGAAGGCGCACTGGAACGTAACGCCGGCATTCGAGCGCAGAGCAACCGCCACGAGTCGCACTATACAGCTTCAGGCTACCTAATGGTGGGCTGGTGCGGCCACCGCCGCCGGACGGCTATCTTCAGGGCCGCAACCCGAGGTCTGCGCCGTCACCGAGAACCGACAACTCCCGCAGAAACTGCCCGTTTCGACGCCCGCCCGGAAAGGCCGTTCGCCCGCGCGGGGTCCCGTCACAGGCCCGCGACGCCGCGGTGCTCGGCCCATGCCTCGGCCGCGTCCGCCAGGGCCCTGCGGGCCGGCCGGCCGGGGCGCCGTTCCGCCATCTCGCGCCACATCCGCACCTCGGCGGCGGCGAAGGCGTCAATGGCCTTGGGGGCGGCCTCCGACCAGGCCGTGCAGCGGGCCGCCCACGACTCGGCAGCCTCCGGGGTGTGGCCGCCGGAGACGAGCTGGACGACGAGCGTGGCCGGATCGATGAACCCCGCACCGCGGGTCGGCCAGCCCCAGTCCACCGCCCAGGCCCGGTCCCCGATCAGCAGGTTGGTGTGGTTGATGTCGGCGTGGAGCAGCGAGTCGCCCCGGAACAGCTCGGCCTCGCCCGCGGTGGCTGCGAAGCGGTCCCAGCGGGTCTCCGGCCAGTCGCGGGCGGCGTCGGGACACTCCAGCTCGGCGCTCGCGTTGAGAAGCCCGACGACCGCCGGCAGATCCGGCGACCCGGGCCGGAGATTCGCGCGCCTGCCGTCCACGATCTCGAACCCCAGGGCGATCCAGTGGTCGTCGTAGGCGGCCCACAGCAGTGCGGGCGAGACGGCCCGCACGAACGGATTGATCACCTCCTCCCGGACGATGGAGTCTCGTCGGCCGCCGGGCCGATTGCGCATCGCCTTGACGAAGAACGGCCCCTTCTCGCACTCCACCACGGCGGCGAGGTCCGCGAACGTCACATTGCGCTCGGACCTGCCACCGGTCACGTCTCATGCCTTGGATTCTCAATCGTCGGCGGCGCGGGTTCAGCCTCGTCAGCGGGTGCGGGCGCGTGGGCGTCCTGCGGGGCGGACGGTGCGGGTGCGTAGAGGACCGTGTGGGGCCGCATCGTGAACGACTCGCCGCTGGTGAATTCAAGGCGTCGGCCGCCCCTGGGGGCGGCGGCCCGGACACCCTCAGGACCGACCTGCTGGAGGAGGCCGTCAACCGGCTGACCGAGCAGAACGGCACGCTGTTCGTCACCGGCGCGGGCAACAGCGGCGAGGGCGGCCCGTACACCCTGGGCTCCCCCGCCAGCGCCGAGGCCGCCCTGGCGGTGGGCGCGGTGGACCGCGATGGCGCGGTCGCGCCGTTCTCCGGCCAGGGTCCGCGCCTGGGCGACCACGCCGTGAAGCCGGACCTGCTCGCCCCGGGCGTCGGCATCGTCGCCGCCCGCTCCTCCGACAGCAACCTCGGCGACCCCGACGAGACCCACGCCTCCGGCACCGGCACCTCCATGGCCTCCCCGCACGTCGCCGGGGCCGCCGCCCTCCTCTTCCAGCAGCACCCGGACTGGACCCCGGCGCAGGTCAAGGCCGCGCTGATGGCCTCGGCCCGGCCCGTGCCCGGCGCCTCCGCCCACCAGCAGGGCGCCGGCCTGGCCGACCTCTCCCGGGCGATCACCCAGAGCGTTCTCCCCGAGCAGCCCTCCCTCGCCTTCGGGCAGGCGGCCTGGCCGCACGCCGACGACGAGCCGGTCGCCCGCACCCTGACGTACCGCAACACCGGCGAGGCCGACGTCACGCTCGACCTGGCCGTGACCGACGCGGCCGGTCCCGGGGGGACGCCCAGCGCGGCGTTCACCCTCTCCGAGACCCGGCTGACCGTTCCCGCGGGCGGCACCGCGGACGTTGCCGTCACGGCCGACACCCGCGGCGAGGGCCTGCGCGACGGCGCGCACACCGCGCGCGTGGTGGCCACCGGCGCGGACGGCACCTCCGTCACCACGCCCCTGGGCGTGGTCCGCGAGGCGGAGAGCTACGACGTGACCATCCACGTCCTGGGCCGGGACGGCCGTCCCTCCGGCGACTTCTCGGTCATGCCCGGCGCCTACGCGGGGCAACTGCCCGGCGTCGAGCCCGTCTCGGACCCCAGCGGCACCGTCCGCCTGCGCCTGCCGCGCGGCGCCTACACGCTGACCACGGAGATCCGCGAGGGCGACCCGCGGCAGGGGGGAACGCTCGACCTGGTGATCGCCCCGTGGATCGAGATCGCGGGCGACCGCACCCTCACGGTGGACGCCCGCACGGCCCGGCCGGTCGCCGTGGACGTCGAACGCGAGGACGCCTCCCTGGTGCACGCCGCGTTCGGCATGGCGGCGGCGGGCGAGGACGGGGGCGTCTTCTGGACCATGATCGACGCGCCCGACCTGGACCGGGTGCGCACCGCCCAGCTCGGGCCCGACGCCCCGGCGGGCCGCTTCACCGGCGGCCGTCGGGCGACGTTCGCGGCACGGGGCCCGGACGGCGGCTTCGCGGACTCCCCCTACGCCTACCACCTGGCGTGGTTCACGCCGGACCGGCCCTCCACCGGCACCCGCCGGGTCACCGACGCCGAGCTGGCCTGCGTGCGGGCGGAGCACCTGCCCCAGGGCTCCGGGCGTTCGGCCACCAAGTCCGCCCTGGGCGTCTCGACGGCGGCGGAGGGACCGACGCTGCTCATGCCGGGCCGCGGGCTGCCGATGTCCCTGCCGCACACCCGGGAGGAGCTGTACTCGGCCGAGGGCGTGCGGTGGTTCGCGGAGCTGTCCCAGGGCAACCCGCCGGCCCCCGGCAGCCCGCCGCCGCCCGCCGAGGCCACGCAGGAGCTGCGCGGCCTGGACTACCGGCCCGGCAGGCACTACGCGGAACGCTGGAACGGCGGCGCGGTCTTCGGCCCCTCGCTGCCCGGCCCCGGCCCCGAGGGCTCGGAGACGACCTGGGCGAAGCGGATTCCGTGCCGCGGGATGGCGTTCCGCGTCCCGCTGTTCGGGCAGTCCGCCGACGCCGTGGGCACCTCGCTGCTGGACAGCGCGCACATCCTGGTGGAGCGGGACGGCGCTGAGGTGTGCGAGTCCAACGCCATCGAGTGCCGGATCGAGGGCGAGCAGCCGGCGGGCCGGTACCGGGTGGAGACGGAGGCCACCCGGTCGGTGGCGGAGACCTCGACCCGGGTGAGCGCGGTGTGGGAGGCGGAGTACGACGGCCGCACGGACGCGCTGCCGTTCCAGGCCGTCCGCTTCTCCCCCCGCCTGGACGCGGCCAACTCGGCGCGCGGAGACGGGTGGTTCGCGGTCCCGGTGAGCGTGCAGCGCAACCCCGGCTCCGCCCCGGCCGCCCTCGCCTCCCTGGGGGTGGAGGTCTCCTACGACGACGGCGCGCACTGGCAGCGCGTCCCCGTCGTCGCGGGCCGCGCCCTGCTGCACCATCCCGACACGGGCCACGTCTCCCTGCGCGCCCGCGCGGCCGACGCGGACGGCAACACGGTGGAACAGACGATCATCCGGGCGTACGCGCTGCGCTGACCGCTGCCCGCGGTGGGGGGGTGGCGGGGCGGGCCGCCGGACGGCCGGGGCGGGCCCGGACGGCCGGGCGACCGGACAGGGACGGGCGGGCCGGGCCCGCCAGGCCGCTCGCTGAAACCGCACGGCGGCGGGGGCGCGGGGGCCGCACTGCCCGGGCCATGGGGCCCGGGGCCCTGGGCTGGCAACCGCAACGCGGGGAGGCCGGCCCGCAGGGCCGCCCGCCAGGGCCGCTCTGCGGCAGGGGCTGCGGGCAGCGGCCCGGGCCCGAAGCCCGGAGGCCGGGGCCGGGTCCCCGGGAGCGGCGGACGGGCCCCGGCCCGGCAAGGGCGTCGTGGCCCGCTCACGTCAACGACTCGGCCCGCACCGCCCCGTACGCCGCGCGCAGGCGTTCCAGCACCGGGTGCGCGGCGTCCAGCTCCCGGCCGTCCACGGAGGCGATCGGGCGGACGCCGACCGCCGCGTTCGTCGCGAAGGCCGCCACGAGGCGGCGCTCGCCCACCCGGACCGGCGCCGCCTCGTGCGGAACGTCCCGCCGCAGCAGCGCGCTCGTCACCCCGGGCAGGGCTTCCGCCCGGGGCCACACCACCGTGCCGTCCTCCGCCACGAAGCCCGCGTTCCACGTCGGCCCCTCGGACACCAGCCCGTCCGGGCCGGTGAACAGCGCGTCGTCGAAGCCCGCCAGCCGCGCCGCCCGGCGCTGGTGGAGCGCCCCGAAGAGCCCCACGTGCTTGACCGAGGGCGCCTCCCGCGCGAAGACGCAGGACCGCACCCGCAACGGCCCCGGCTCCCCCGCCCCGGCCGCGCGCGTCGTCACCAACACCCGTGGCCGCGCCGGGCGTTCGGGCTCCCCCACTCCCAGCTCGGGGTCGAAGACCGTCACCCGCGCCACCACCGCCCCGGCCTCTCCCCGAACGGCCGCCGCCACCTCCCGCCGCACCCGGCCCGGGTCGAGCGCGGCGCCCAGCACCGCCCGGCAGTCCCGTTCCAGCCGCTCCAGGTGCAGCCCGAGCCCGCGCACCCGGCCCTCCCCGTCCACCCGCATCGTCGTGAAGTGCCCGTAGTTGACGAGCGCCAGCGCCCGCAGCGCCTTGCCCCCGACCGGGGCGCCATCCAGAAGAGCCACCATGCGCGGCAGTCTGGCACCACGGGGCCCAACAGCTTCCTGGTCACCCGGGCGCGGCGCCGCCGGTCTTGCCTGATACCCCCTCAACTCACGGCAGTTGTTCACCTTCTCGACGACGGGATATTGCCTGAGCGTCACTGGATGGATAACCTGCGTGCGGCCCGAGCCCCCCACGCGCCCTTCACGTCATGAAGGAAAAGTGCAGACCAGCCGTCCTCAGCCCCGTCGATCCGACTGGAGTGACCCGTGCGTCCTGCCCGCCTTGTGCGCCGCTCGGCCCTCGCCACCGCGGCCGTGGCCCTGCTGGGGCTTCTCAACGCCCCCGCCGCCCACGCCGACTGGTCCAGTTATATCCACAGCTGGACCGACGGCGAGCAGTCCCGCCGCTGGGACGACCAGTCGAACACGGGGGTCTCCTTCGAGGGGTGCAGCCAGCAGTGGGGAAACCAGGACCTGGTCGACGTGCAGCTGTGGGAGGACATCTCCTTCTGGCCCGACGACCAGCAGGGTGAGACCAGGCGCGCGACGGCCTGCTTCCGGCCCGATGAGGTCAGCACCGGGATCTGGACCGGCCTGTCGCCCGGCAGCTACTACTTCGAGACCGACCGGATCGCCAACGGCGGCTCCTGCTGCCTGCTGTTCGTCAGCGACGTCTGGGTCGACACCACCCCCTAGCCGCCGGACAGCCCGGCCGGCCAGGCGGCCGGGGGCCCCACGCTCCCACGCCGCCGTGTCACATGAGGAATCCGTGAGAACTCGCACCCTGTTGCGCTCCAGCAGCGCCCTGTGGGCCTTTCCGTTCACGGTGGGGCTGACGTTGTTCTACTACGTCAACGTCACCTCGGACGCGGCGCTGCGGCAGGATCTCGGCTACGCCCCGACCCTCGTGTCGGCGGCGCTCCAGACCTCCTACGCCCTGGCCTACGGCGTTGCCGCGGCCCTGGGTGCCTGGGAGGGCGGGCGCCTGGCCCGCGGTGCCGTCTGGGAGCTGGCTCCGGCGCGCTCGCGGTACGCCGTGGCCGCTCAGGCCCTGGCACCGGTCGTGGCGCTGGCCTGGCTCATGCTGCTCCTGCCCGTCTCCCTCGCCCTGATCCAGGGCAAGGCGCTGCCCGCACCCTCCGCCCTGGGCCCCCTGCTGCTCGGCCTGCTGCTGAGCGCGGCGCACGCCGTCGTCGGCTTCGCAGCCGCGCGGCACCTGCCCCGCGTGATCGTCGCTCCGGTCATGGCCGTTGCCGTCTGGCTGGTCGTGGCGACCTCCCGGGCCACCTCGGTCCCGTGGCGGCGCCACACCCTCGGGCAGTACCCGACCCGGCTGGTGTTCGGCGAGACCGCGACGTGGACCTCGCTGGCCGCCCAGGCGCTGCCGACACTCGGTGTGGCCCTGGCCGTTGCCCTCCTGTGGGTTCCCGGGCTGCGCCTCCTGCCCCGCCTGGCGCTGGGAGCCGCACTGCTGGCCGCGTGCGTCTCGGTGGCGTATTCGGTGACCCGCGACTGGGGCACGCACCCGCCGCTGGCCACCGGGCAGGTGGCGATGCGGTGCGCGGGCGAGGCTCCGCGCGTGTGCATGCCGCAGGCAACGGCGCGCGACGTCCACGCCGTCCGGGAGGAGGTGGCCTCGGCCCTGACCGACCTCGTCGACCTGGGCATCGTTCCCCGCGCGCCGGACACGGTGACCGACTCGCTGGCCGACGGCCGTTACGCCCGGCCGTCCACTCCGGAGACCTGGCGCCTGGGTCTGACCACAGGCGAGCGCCAGGGCACGGTGCGCTACCGCGTGGTGGACGAGGCCCTGCACTTCCCCTGCTCCCGTCCCGAGCCGCGCACCGGCAGGCTGGTCATGCTGTGGGCGGCCGAACGGACGGGCGTCGCCGGGGTGCTGGAGGAGTTCCTGCGCGGGGACCCGTACTACGACCGGGCCCGGGGCGAGGCCCTGCGCGCGGAGGTCGCCGAGGTCCTGGAAACGTCCCCGGCCGAGCAGGTGCGCTGGTACCGGCGGTCGCTCGCCGCGGCCTGCGGGGCGGAGGCGTGATCTGGTGGCTGAAGGCCCGGCGGGCGCTCGTGGCCCTGCCGCTCGGCCTGACGGTGCTGGCGCTCCTGGCGCTGGTGATCCAGGACGGCTCCGCCGCGCTGCCCTCACTGACGATCTCCGGCAGCGGCAGCACCGGCCAGACCCGGGTGATGCTGTTCGCGCCGATCCCGCTGGTGGCGTCCGTCGCACTCTGCCTGGACGCCCGGCTGCCGCCCGCCGAGGCGTCCGGCGTCCGCCCGGTGCGGGCCATGGACGCCCTCCTGGTCGCCTCGGTGACGCTCGCCGCCGTGGCCCTCTGCCTGGGGCTGGGCGCGGCCCTGGACTCCGCCGCCGTCGCGGCGGCGGGCCGGAACTCCGCGTTCCTCACCGGGCTGCTGCTGTGCGTCCGGCCCTTCGCGGGGCAGCCCGCCGTCATGGTGCCGGTGGCGTGGGTCCTGGCCGTGGTCCTGATCGGCTTCCGGAGCGCCGGGGATCCGTACGCGTGGGCGATCCTGCCCGAGCCACCGGGGGCGCCGCACGCGGCTCTCGGCACCGCCCTCGTCCTCATCACCGGCCTGGCCGCCCTGCTGCGCGGCCCGAGGAGCCCGACATGACCCTCCAGTTCACCGCCTGCACCTACGCGTACCGCCGGCGGCGCCGCAGCCCCGCGCTGCGTGAGGTGACCTACCGGCTCCCGGCCGGGCTGACGATCCTGCTGGGTCCGAACGGCGCGGGCAAGTCGACGCTGCTGAAGCTGGCCGCCTCCGTCATCCGGCCGACCGCCGGGACGGTCACCTGCGATGAGCTGGGCTTCGCCTCCGCACCATACCGCCGGGCCGTCGCCTGGCTGCCTCAGACCGTCACCCCGCTGCCCTCGCTGACCGCCCGCGAGTACGTCGCCTACGTCGGCTGGCTCAAGGGACTCTCCAGGGCCGACGCCTGGGAGGGAGCGGCGAGCGCCCTGCGCCGCGTCGAACTCGCCGACCGGGCCGGGGAGAAGACCGGCCGCCTCTCCGGCGGCCAGCTCCGCCGGGTGGGCGTGGCCGCCGCACTCGTCCACGGCGCCCGCATCCTGCTCCTGGACGAGCCGACGGCCGGGATGGACCCGCGGCAGCGCCGCGTGTTCCGCGACATCCTGGCCGGGCTGCGCGGGGATGTGCAGGTGCTGATGTCCACCCACGACGTGGGGGACCTCGCCGAGGAGGCGGACCACGTCGCGGTTCTGGAGGGCGGGCGGATACTGCACGACGGGACGACGGCCTCCTTTCTGGGCCACGCTCCGCCCGGGACGGCTCCGGGCCGGACGGCGGAGGGCGCGTACAGCGCGCTGCTGGCGAACGAGGGGCGTCCGTCCGCGGTGGCACCGCCGGCATCCGGAGCCCCCTGACCCTGACCGCCCGCGCGGGCGCCCCGCCACGGGCGGGGCTGCACGGAGGCTCCATGTACAGCAGTGTTCATGAACTGCTAGCCTGCGCCGCATGAGTCGTCGATCAGGGGGCTTGGACCTCGCCGGGCGCCGCGTGTTCGTCACCGGGGCGGCAGGCGGGATCGGGCGGGCCACGGCGCTGCGGGCCGCCGCCGAGGGCGCGGAGCTGCTGCTCACCGACCTCGACGCCGCCGGGCTGGAGGCGACGGCCGCGGAGATCAGGGCCGCGGGCGGCACCGTGCCGTACGCGCGGGCCGCGGACGTCAGCGACCACGCCGCCGTGCGGGCGATGGCCGAGGAGATCCACGCCGAGGGCGGGGCCGCGGACGTGGTGATGAACGTCGCGGGCATCTCGACCTGGGGCACGGTCCAGACGCTGGAGAACCGGCACTGGCGCGCCATGGTCGAGGTCAACCTGATGGGCCCCATTCACGTCATCGAGTCCTTCGTGCCCGCGATGATCGAGGCCGGGCGCGGCGGGCACCTGGTGAACGTCTCCTCCGCGGCCGGGCTGCTCGGCCTGCCATGGCACGCGGCGTACAGCGCGAGCAAGTTCGGGCTGCGCGGCGTCAGCGAGGTGCTGCGCTTCGACCTGCGCCGCCACCGGATCGGGGTGACCCTGGTCTGCCCCGGCGCGGTGAACACGCCGCTGACCGAGACCGTGGAGATCGTCGGCGTGGACCGGCGCAGCCCGGCCTTCCGCCGCTTCCAGGCCGCGTTCCGGCGGCGGGCGGCAACGCCCGAGGCCGTGGCGGAGGCCATTCTCGACGGGGTCCGCCGCGGGCGTTACCTCGTGCACACCTCCCGGCAGGTCCGGGTGCTGCACTTCCTTCAGCGCGTGGCGCCCCCGCTCTACGCTGTGGTGATGCGGCTCCTCAGCCGCGTGGCCTTCCGCGTCCTCGGCTCGGCGACGGCGCCGACGACGGCGGCGGCCACCGACCCGTCCACCACCGGCGCGCCCCGGGAGGCCCGATGAGCGACGCACGCGCGGCTGCCGGGCCGCAGGCGAGGACGATAGGCGCGCCGTGCCGCGCGGGCGGAGAAGCGAAGAGGAAAACACAATGAGCGACGCACCCCTGCCCGGCACAGCCTCCACCCCCCGCATAGCCCCCGGCGGCCGACGCGAACTCGGCGTGCTGCTCTGGGCGTTCAGCCGCGTATCCGGCCGCGTGGCCGGGACCGCCCCGCCCGCCCTCTTCCTCACGCTGGGGCACAACCGCCGGCTGTTCAAGGGCTGGCTGCGCTTCGCCTCCCGCCTGATGCCGCGCGGCACCCTGCCCCGCCGCGAGTCCGAGCTGATCATCCTGCGGGTGGCCCATCTGCGCTCCTGCGCCTACGAGTTCGAGCACCACGTGCGGCTGGGGCGGCGCGCCGGGGTCACGGCGGCGGACGTCGAGCGGGTCGTCGCCGGACCGCAGGCCGAGGGCTGGACGGAGCGCGAAAGCACGCTGCTGGCCGCCGTGGACTCCCTGGACGCGCGGCAGGACCTGGACGACGCGGCCTGGGCGGCGCTGCGCGCGCACCTGGCGGAGCCGCAGGCCGTGGAGTTCCTGCTGCTGGTGGGCCACTACCAGATGCTCGCGACCACGATCACTACACTGCGCCTGGAGCCGGACCCGGAGCGCGGAGGCAGAGGTGGCGGAGGCAGAGGCGGCGGCGCAGGCGTCGGGGGCGGCCCGCGCGAGGACTGAGGGCGCGGCGGCCGAGCCGCCCCCCGCCGGCCCGCTGCCCAGCGGGCGCCACCGGCTCACCCGGGCGCAGGTCGTCGGCTCCCAGCGGATGCGGATGTTCGCGGCGATGGCGGAGGCCATGCTGGAACAGGGCTACGCGGGAACGTCCGTGGCGGACATCATCCGGGGCGCGGGCGTCTCGCGGGAGACGTTCTACCAGCAGTTCCGCTCCAAGCAGGACTGCTTCGTGCAGGCCCTGGACGCCGCGACCGAGGACCTGGCCGGGGTGCTCGACCCTCCGGAGGGCCCGGCTGCCGCGCCGTCGGAGACCTTCCGCGCGCTGCTGGGCCGTTACCTCGACGCCCTGGCCGAACGCCCGGCGCTGGCCCGCCTGTTCCTGGTCGAGGTCTACGCCGCGGGCCCCGAGGCGATCGAGCGGCGCCAGGCCAACCAGCGGCGCTTCGCGGACACCATCGCGGCCCTCTTCGGCGCGGACACGGAGGACCGCCGCTTCGCCTGCGCGGCGTTGGTCGCCGCCACGGCCCAACTCGTCACCGCCCGCCTGGTCTCCAACGACCTCGACGGCCTCCGCGCCTTGGAGGCCCCTTTGGCGACGCTGGCGACACGCCTGCTGGACTGACGCGGGAGCGGGAAGGCCGCGGTTTTCGGACGCACGGCCGGGCGGGCCGCCCGCCGGGGCGCGGTCTCCGCGCGCCCCGAGCCTGCGGCCCGAGGCTCGGCCGGCCCCGACGCCGTCGCCATGGGCGACGCCGCGACCAAGGCCGACGCCGTCGCGGGCGCCCGCCCGTCCCCCCGGCCGAGCCGGGTCCGGTCGCGACGCCGACCCGCCCCCACCGGGTCGTTGCCCCGTGCCGATCCGCACCCGGCCGTTGCCCCCGTGCCGAGCCACCGGCCGAGCCGCGCCCGGCCCGTAGTGCGCCCGGGACGCGGCCCAGCCGGGGAGCCGGGCGGCCGGCGGCAGCCGGTGCCCGGCTCGTGGCCCCCCTCGGGCCGTCTCAGGGCGCCGCCTCCGGGGGCAGCAGCCGGTGAAGGGCCGCCCGGATCTCCTCCGGCAGGAGCGGCCACAGCACCTCCCGCAGCTCGTCCAGCGCGCGCCCCGCGGCGCGGGCGTTGCCGTTGAACAGCTCCCACAGCGTGGGCAGTTGGATCGGCAGCGGCGGCCCGCAGGCCGCGATGCGCGGCGGCTGCTCGATGAGGACGTCGCCCGTGCCGCCGTGGCGGTAGGGGTCGATGACGTAGTCGTGGTCGCCCTCGAAGTAGCCGACGACGCCGTTGGCGAAGCACACCAGGTTGGTGAGGAGGTTCTCGGAGTGGCAGATGCCGTCGTTGGTGTTGCAGTACTGCCGCACCCGCAGGTCCCCGAAGCCGCGCTCTCCCTGCATGGTCAGGCCGGGGATGATGCCGGGCAGGTTGCCCTGGATGCCGCCGGGCCCGCCGTTGACGCCGACGCGGCGCGGGTCGCCGTAGAGGACGCCGTTGATCTGCCGGTGCGGGATCGCCTCGTCGCGGGAGAGGGCCTCCAGCGCGTCCCCGGCGACGATCGCGCCCTGCGAATAGCCGGAGATGGTCAGGCGGGTGGCGGGGCAGGCGGCGTGGTGCTCGCGGACGGCGTCCAGCAGCGTCGCGGTGCCCTCGGCCACGGACCGGTCCATCGGCTCGGGGTCGCCGGGGTAGGGCCAGATGGAGGCGGAGTAGTGGATCTGCGTGAATTCCACGCCCTCGGGCAGCGTGGCGTTGCTCGCGTCGTAGACCCGCGCGCCGGGGTCGAGGTGCCCGCCGGCCTCGAAGATCATCCGCTCCGGGCAGTCCCCGTCCTGGGCCGCAACGGCCGCCCCCGCCGCGGCCGTTGCCGTCCCGGAGGTTGCCGTCGCCACCGACACCAAGGCCGTCGCGGCCAGTACGGCCGACAGTGTCCTGATGCGCATGGGCCCTCCACATCGCTCGCCGACGGCGTCCCCCGGCCGTCCTGCGGATGCTAGGGGGCTACCCACATCTGCGAACAGTCATGTTCGCAATCCCCTCGCCGGGCGCGCACGCCGGACCCGCGGCCTGCGCGCCGGGTGACAGCGCGGGGGCGCGAAGCGGACATGCGAGACTCCGGGGCATGGTGCGCCTGAAGTCCCTGACCGCCCAGGACTGGCCGCTGTGGCGCGACGCCCGCCTGGCGGCGCTGACGGAGGCGCCGCACGCGTTCACCTCCCGCCCGGCCGACTGGCCGCACGGCGGCGAGGAGCGCTGGCGCGCCCGCCTGTCCCTGCCCGGCTTCCGCAATCCGGTCGCTCTCGGGCCCTCCGCCGCGCCCCTCGGCCTGGCCTCGGGCGTTCCGGGCGAGGGCGGCCTGCGCGAGCTGCGGTCGGTGTGGGTCGCCCCGGCCGCGCGGGAGCAGGGCGTCGGCGCCGCGCTGCTGGCCGAGGTCGAGCGGTGGGCACGCGACTCCGGCGGAACGGCCTTGCGCCTGGCGGTGCTTCCGGGCAACGCCCCCGCCATCGCGCTGTACGAACGCTGCGGCTTCGTGCGCACCGACGAGCCGGGCCCGCCCCTGCCGGACGGCGACACGTGCCAGCTCGTGATGGCCAAGCCCCTGCCGCGCGCGGGCCGTTGACCCTCCGCGGCCGGACGACCGCCCCGGCGCCGGGCGTTCACCTGACCCCACCCCTCTCCCGAAAGGCTGCGGCATGACCGGCCACCTCACCGTCCTGACCACGACCGACAGCCGCGAGGCGGCGCTCGCCCTGGCCCGTTCCCCCGTCGAGGCCCGCGTCGCGGCCTGCGCCCAGGCCGACGGGCCGGTCACCAGCGTCTACCGCTGGGAGGGCGAGATCCGCACCGACGAGGAGTGGCGCGTGCTCTTCAAGACCCCCGCGGCGCGCTACGAGGCCCCGGAGGCCCACCTCCGCGCCGCCCACGCCTACGACACCCCCGAGATCATCGCCGCCGACATCACCCACGGCAGCGACGCCTACCTCACCTGGCTCGCCACGGAGACCACCTCGACGGCCGGGCCACTCTCTGACTAAAGTCAGAGATATGGACGAGAGCGTGACGGAGAACGCGGCGGCGGACGCGGCGCGGATCGAGCAGGTGCGGCGCTTCAGCCGCGCCGTCACCGAGCGGGTGGGCGTGCTCCACGACCGCTACCTGGGGCGCGACCGGCCCATCGGCGAGGCCCGGCTGCTGTGGGAGGTGGGGGAACAGGGCCGGGACGTGCGGCGGTTGCGCGACCGCCTCGGCCTGGACTCGGGCTACGTCAGCCGCCTGCTGCGCGCCCTGGAGCGCGACGGGCTGGTGACGGTCGAGCCCCACCCCGGGGACCGGCGGGTGCGCACGGTCCGGCTCACCGAGGCCGGGCGGGCTGAGCGGGCCGTGCTGGACCGGCGCAGCGACGAGCTGGCCGGCTCCCTGCTGGCGCCGCTCAACGAGGGCCAGCGCGCCCGGCTGGTCGCGGCGATGGCCGAGGTGGACCGGCTGCTGACCGCCGCCACGGTCGCCCTCGACGAGGTGGACCCGGACCACCCGGACGCCCGGCACTGCCTGGGCGCCTTCGCCGCCGAGCTGGCCCGCCGCCTCGACACCGGCTTCGACCCCGCCCGCAGCCTGCTGCCCGACCCGGGCGAACTCCGGCCGCCGCGCGGCCTGTTCCTCGTCGCCCGGCTGCACGGCGAGCCGGTGGGCTGCGCGGGGCTGAAGCTGCCGCCCGGCGCCCCGGCGGAGGTCAAGCGGATGTGGGTCGCCCCCCAGGCGCGGGGCCTGGGCCTGGGCCGCCGCTTCCTGTCCGAGCTGGAGACGCGCGCGGCCCGCCACGGCCGTTCCGCCCTGCGTCTGGACACGAACAGGGCGCTCGCCGCCGCGATCGGCCTCTACCGCTCCTTCGGATTCGAGGAAGTGCCCGCATTCAACGAGGAGCCGTACGCCCACCACTGGTTCGAAAAGAAACTTTCCCCGTTGGAAGATCACCCTTCCCCGTTTTAGCCTGGGCTTATGGATAGCTCCACCACGCCCATCAAGGCCATACGCCGCCTCCCGCGTCGCATAGGGAAGATTCGCGTCATCAAGCGGATCGGGAAACGCAGGAACACCGTGGACCAGCAGCTTTTCGACCTGATCAACGACGCCCGCCTGCACCCGGAGAAATACCCGCCGAACGGAAACGCCTCGGGCGCCTCGATGAGCGCCTGCCCCAGCGCGCTGACCCTTTCCTCGCAGCTTCAGGAGATCGCCCGCGCGCACAACGCCTTTCTGGCGGGCCAGCCCATCGAGTGGGTCAACGACGATCTCAATATGCACCGCGGCCCCGGCGGAAAGCTGGCCTGGGAGGACGGCGAGCCGATGAGCCAGGCCGGATACACGGCCTTCCGCGCGGAGAACGTCGCCACCGGCTTCCCCACCGCCGAGGCGGCCGTCCGCTTCTGGATGCAGGACGACGAGCGGTGGAACTGGGGCCACCGCAACCTGATCCTCAACTGCGCGGCCCAGGAATTCGGCTTCGCCCACCACGAGGGCGGCCCCGGCGGCCACTACTGGACGCTCGACATGGGCACCCGGTGAGCAACGCCCGGACGCGCGGCGGGAGAAGATGACGGCATGACCGCGACCCCCTTCGACCCGCACGCGCTGCTGGCCTCCAGCCGCCTCGGCGTCCTGGCCACGATCAAGTCGGACGGCCTCCCGCAACTCTCGCCCGTGCTCCCCTTCTACGACCGGGAGGCGGGCGTCATCCTCATCTCCACCCGCCACGGCCTGGCCAAGACCGCCAACCTCCGCCGCGACCCCCGCGCGGCCCTCCAGGTCACCCGCCCCGACGGCCGCGCCTGGGCCACCGCCGAAGGCACCACCACCCTCACCGGCCCGGGCACCGACCCCCACGGCCCCGAGGTCGAAGCCCTGGTCACCTACTACCGCCACGCCGCCGGCGAACACCCCGACTGGAACGAATACCGCACGGTCATGGTCAACGACCGCCGCGTTCTGATCACCCTCACGATCTCCCACGTCTACGGCGCGGACCTCACGTCCTGACCACCCCCCCGCTGGCGGCTTCCGCCACCCGGTCAAGGAAGCCCAAGGGCAGCGAACTCCCCGAACGGGCCCAGACGTTCAACGCCGTGGTCCGGGAAATCCACGCCGGTGGGCTCGCTGGTCACGCTGTGTGAGGTGGTTGAGGTGCGGGTGCCCCGGATGCAACCGTTCACGATCTTGGCGAGGCGGCGGCGCCGGAGGGCACGACACCATGATGCCATGCGCGATATACTTTAATGAGTCTGCGATATCAAAGGTGGTGCATCGATGAGCCGGACTGTGATCGATCTTGATGACGACTTGGTCGCCGAGGTGGCCAGGGCGCTGGGGACGGGCACGAAGAAGGAGACGGTCAACACCGCCCTGCGCGAGGTGCTGGAGAACCGGCGGCGGGCGCTCGCGCTCACCAGGCTACGGGCTGCGGCCGGGGAGGGCGCCTTCGACCTGGGCCTCTTCGAGGACAAGCGGGATTACCGACGGTGAACGCCGCGCAGTTCCTCATCGATACCAGCGCCCTGGCGCGGTTCATGCACAGCGACGCGGAACAGTACGGCTGGGACCAGGCCGCCGCGGCCGGACTCATCGCGTTATGCCCCATCACTGAGCTGGAATTCTTCTACAGCGCCCGCTCGGCCGCCGACCGCGAACAGGGCATCGAGGACATGCGGCTGCTGTTCGGATGGGTACCGGTCGACGACCGCGCGTACGACCGCGCATGGCAGGTCCAGGACGCCTTGACCCAGCGCGGCCAACACCGCAGCGCGGGCCCGGTGGACCTCGTCGTAGCCGCCACGGCCGAGTTGCAGGGTCTGACTCTGCTGCATCGCGATCGAGACCTCGAGTGCGTCGCGACGGTAACCGGGCAGGCGCTTCAGTGGTACGGCCCCGAAGCCGACAAGTAGACCGAGGTTCCGGTTGCAGTTCTGGGTCTCAACCTGGCTCGTCGAGGGCACCACCACCCTCACCGGCCCCGCCACCGACCCCCACTCCCCCGGGGTCGAAGCCCTGGTCACCTACCACCGCCGCGCCGCCGGCGAGCACCCCGACTGGACCGAATACCGCACCGCCATGGTCACCGACCGCCGCGTCCTGATCACCCGGGGAGCTGGAGGAGCTGACCGGGCGCCCCGTCCGTTCGTGCTAGACGGCGGGCCGTGGAGACGCTGCGCGAGCAGGGCGTGCGCGTGGCATTCGCCCCGGGCGAGCCGCACCCGCCGAAGCGGGGCGACGCGCGGGCGTTTCCCTGGGAGTTCGCGCTGAACGCCCTGGGCTGAGGCGGGGCCCCCGCCCGGTCCGTGGGCCGGGCGGGGGCAGCCGGGGCTCAGGCCCCGGGGGCCGGGGCGGGGGTGTTGAGAAGCTGCATCTCCCAGGCGAACGCGACGCCGGTGCCGCCGGTGTGGGCCATGAGCGCCAGCTGGTCCTCGGGGGTGATGGCCCCCGTCCGCGCCCAGTCGCGCTGGAGCTCGCCACTGACCGCGATCCACGTGATCGGGACGATCCCGGCCTGGACCATGCGCCGCACGGCCATGTCGTGGGCTTCGGCGGACACGCCTCCGGAGGCGTCGGTGACGACGAAGACGTCGAAGCCCTCGCCGGCCGCCTGGAGGGCGGGCATGGCCACGCAGATCTCCGTCCACAGGCCCGCGATGATCAGCTTCTTGCGCCCGGTCGCCTTCACGGCGTCCACCACGCGCTGGTCCTGCCAGGTGTTGATGAACGTCCTGTTGATCGGCTTCTGGTCGGGGAAGACGTCCTGGAGCGGCTGGATCAGGTGGCCGCCGCGCTCCTCCAGAACCGTGGTCAGGATCGTGGGGACGCCGTAGCCCTTGGCGGTCTTGGCCAGCCCGACCACGTTGTTGACGATCTGCGCCGGGTCGTGGCTGTGCAGGTTCGCGAACTGGAACGGCTGGTGGTCGATCAGCACCAGAGCGCTCTCCTCCGGCGTCAGCAGTGCGTCGAGGCCGGTCTTCGGTGACATGCTCATGGTTCTCCCCAGTGAGACGGGTCCGATGAGATGCGGCGCCGCATATAGGTGAAGCATCAACCACTTCTGTTGACGCGTCAACCTCCTTCCGCGCATAGGTGACCCATCAACCATCCCGGCTACACTCCTCCGCATGGACAAGAAGGGCGAGCCGGGCGCGGCACCGCGCTGGCTGACCCCGGCGGAACAGCGCGCCTGGCGGAGCTACCTCGCCGTGCACTTCAGGCTGGACGGCCGGCTGTCACGCCTGCTCCAGGCGGAGTCCGGCCTCTCCGGCCCCGACTACGCGGTCCTCGTCGGCCTGACCGACACCCCCGACGGGCGGCACCGCCTGCTGGACCTGGCCAGGTCCGTGGAGTGGGAGAAGAGCCGGATGTCCCACCACGTCACCCGCATGGAGAAGCGCGGCCTGGTGGCCCGCGAGGAGTGCGCCGAGGACGGCCGGGGCGCCTGGGTGGTCATCACCCCGGCGGGCCGCGAGGCGATCGAGGCCGCGGCCCCCCGGCACGTCGAAGCGGTGCGCCACCTGTTCCTCGACCACCTGACGCCGACAGAGCTGGACCTGCTGACGCGAGTCTTCGAACGCGTCACGGCACGCCTGGAGAACGACCCTCCTTCGGCCGGACGTTCCGCCGGTTGACTGGTCCCCGCGCGCGGGGCGTCGTAAGTTTCCGGGGCGACCGGGCGAGGCGGGAGGGAAAGATGGGCAACGGGCCCTGCGACAAAGGGAACTGCGAGGTCTGGACGAATCGGCGGGTGCTGGAGTCGCTGCCGAGGGAGGCGCCCGGGCGGGGGGTGGTCGCGCCGCCGGTGGTGCCGGAGGGGCAGTACTGGTTCGCGGGGCTGATGGTCGCCGTGGGGGCCCTGCTCGCGCTGACCGGGGGCGGGGGGCTCCTGCTCGGGCTGCTGCTCATGGCGGGCGGCATCGGGTTCGGCGTGTACACCGGCAGGACTCTGCAGCGGGCGCGCGACGCGCTGGCCGCCTGGGAGGAGGGCCGGTACTGCGTGACCTGCGACCGCGCCCTGGCCGACGGCGGCGGCGACCGCGGCGGAGTGGGTGCAGACGGGTTCGAACCGCCGACATCCGCCTTGTAAGGGCGGCGCTCTACCGCTGAGCTATGCACCCGGGGATCGGTGTCTCAGACTACACGGCGCGGCGTAGCCCCCCGTAAACCGCGAGCCGGATGGGAGAATGGGCCGCGTGAGGGTTGTTGTGCTGCTCGGGGCCTTGCTTGCCAGGGTGTTCGCCGGGGCGTTCGCCGGGGGCGGGACGCGGCGCTGGGGGCGGGGGCGCACGGAGGACCTGCGGGCGGCGGCGCAGGAGGCGAAGGACGCGGCGGCCTCCGCGTTCTACGAGCTGGACACCGCGCAGCGGGACCTCAGGATCTCGGTGGAGACCGTCACGGCGGCCGAGGACACGCCCCAGGCGGCGCGCGCCGCGGCCGAGTTCGGGGCGCTGGGGGCGCGCGTGGACGCGGCCAGCCAGGAGTACATCACCGTCGTGGACGCCCACGACCTCGACGGCCCGGCGCTCGACGCGGACACGGCGAACCGCGCAAGGCACGCGCTGCTGGCCGCCCGCCAGCGGCTGCTGGAGACGAAGGGCGAGCTGGAGCGTTACGCCCGCGGCATCGCGCCGCTGCTGGAGCGCGCCGAGTCGCAGCTCGCGCAGGTGGCGCCCGCCGTGGAGCGGGCCCGGCAGGCGCTGCGCGAGGCGACCGGGGCGCTGGACGCGGCGCGGGCGGCCGGGCTGCGCGCGGAGGAGCAGGCCGCGGCGCTGGCCGCGCTGGGCCCCGAGCTGCGGCGGCTGAACGAGGGCGCCGGGCGGCACGGCGTGCAGGCGACGATCCGGCGGGCCGAGGAGGTGCTGCGCCGGGCCGGTGCCATCGCGGCGGAGGCCGGGCGGCTGCCGGCCCGGGCCGAGGAGATCGACCGCCGGCTGGCCAGCCTGCGCACCCGTGCCGAGGCGATCACCACCCGGGCCGGGCAGGTGGAGCCGGTGCTCAGCGAGCTGCGCCGGCGCTTCAGCGCGGCCTGCTGGCAGGACCTGCAGCGCGTGCCCGAGCAGGCGGAGGCGTCCGTGCGGCAGGCGCAGGAGCGGCTGCGCCAGGCGCGGCGCGCGCGGGAGGAGCAGCGTTTCGGCGACGCGACGGACGCGATCAAGGCCGTTCACGCGCTGCTGGGCCGCACCGACGAGGCCGTCTCGGCGGCCGGGGAGCGGCTGCGGCGGCTGAACGAGGTCTCCTTCGACCCGCGCAAGGAGATCGACCGGACACGCTTCGTGATCCGGGACGCGCAGCGGCTGGCGATGACGGGCCGCAGCGTGCCCGAGCCGCGGCACGCCGGGCCGCTGGACGCCGCGGTCGAACGCCTGGAGCGGGCCGTCGCGGGCCTGGAGGAGGGCGGGCGGCACCCCGACTACTGGGCGTTCCTGCTGGAGACGGAGGCGGTGCGGGCCGTGGTCGCCGCCGTCGTGGAGGACATCCGCGGGCCGCGGTAGGGCCGGGCCAGGGCGGGTACCCGGGGCCTCCGACGTGAGCGCCGAACCAGCGCCGAACCGCTGAACCGAGGAGGCCGGGTGCCATGGCCACGTACACCGCGCGGGACGAGCCCCGCCTGCCGCACACCGGGCCGCGCGGCCTGCTGCGCCGCGCCCGCCTGGACGAGCACCTGCCGGTGGACCGGCGGCTGAGCCGCGTCTACCGGATCGGGGCCGGGCTGATGGGCCTGGGCCTGGTGATCTTCGGGGTGCGGGGCGTGACGGCCGGGATCGGGATGTTCGACACCGGCGACGAGTCGGTGTGGGGGCTGAAGACGAACGGCGCGCTGGGCCTGCTGTCCATCGTGGTCGGGCTGCTGCTGTTCGCCGGGATGCTGAGGGGCGGCAACGTCGCCTCCTCCCTGAACCTGCTGATCGGGGTCGCGTTCGTGCTCAGCGGCTTCGTCAACCTGGCGCTGCTGGAGACGGAGGCCAACGTCCTCAACTTCGGGATGCCGAACGTGATCTTCAGCTTCGCGGTGGGGCTGGTGCTGATGACCTTCGGCATGTACGGGCGGGTCAGCGGGCGGCTGCCGCACGACAACCCCTACTGGAAGGCGCGCAACCCGCAGGCGGACGCCGAGGAGGGGCGGCGCCGCGAGCTGGTGGAGCGGCGGCGGCGCGAGCTCAGTGCGGGCGCCTCGCGGCGGGCGGCTCACGAGGGCCGGTAACCACCGCGCCCGCTACGGCCGTTCGCCAGCCGCCGCGGTGAAGGGCCGGTCGGCGGGGCGCCGTTCAGCCGCAGCCGCCGCAGCCGCCGCCGCAGCCGCCGCAGCCGCAGCAGCCGCAGCAGCCGCAGCCGCCGCGACCGTCAACGCCCGACCGGCTGTGGCCCGTTCAGCCGGGCGCTGCCGCGCAGGAGGCGACCGCGGCGAGGAACGCCCGCAGGATCTCCTCGCCCGCGCGGACGCCGCGTGCGGCGAGCGCGGTGACGTGCGGGGCGCTCCAGCCGGCGGCAGCCAGCTCGCCGTGGCCCGGCCGCCACGCGCGGTCCGCCGCGAGCAGCAGGTCCGCGTCCAGCAGCGAGTCCCCGGCGGCCAGGACCGAGCCCGCCCCGGTGCGGCGGACGACCTCCGCGACGGCGGCCGACTTGGTCAGCGGCCGGGGCACCGCGTAGAGCTTGCGGCCCTGGAGGGAGACGGTCCAGCCGCGCGGCTCCGCCCAGGCGGCCAGCTCCTTGGGCCAGGCGTCCGGCATCGCCTCGCGGTCCACCACCAGGTAGGCGAACAGGTCCTCGGCCACGCGCTCCTTCAGCAGCCAGGCCGGGCCGGCCGCGCGGCGCAGGTGGTCGCGGACCTCGGCCAGCGGGGCGCAGCCGGCGGCGAGCGCGGCGCGGACGGAGGCGTTCCAGTCCTCGTCGGTGCGGCCGTTCACCAGCAGGTGCCCGCCGTTGGCGCAGATCGCGTAGGGGGCAACGCGCCCCGGCAGGCGGACGCGGCGGTACTGCTCGCGGGTGCGGGTGGTGGTCGGGACGAGCAACGCGCCCTCGTGGGCGGCGAGTTCGGCCAGCAGGGCGGCGGCCCGCTCGGTGACGTAGGACTGCGGGCGCGCCTGGTAGGTCTCGACGGTCAGCAGGCGCGGGGCCTCGGCGTCGGGCATGTCCAGGGCCAGCGCGGCGGCCGAGTAGATCAGCGTGCGGTCCAGGTCGGTGGCGACGACGGCCGGGGAGGCGGCCCGGGCTGCGGGTGCGGTCACGGTGCGGCCTTTCCGTCGGCGCCGGTGGCGCCCCTGGTGTAGCGGGGGTGGATCAGGCCGACGCAGCTGTAGGGCAGGTCGTCCGTCTCCTCGACCGGGACGCCGCGCTGCTCGGCCAGGAGCCGGATGTGGTCCAGGTCGGCGCCCGCGCCGCGCCGGGCGAGCACGCGCCAGGGAACGCGGCGCAGCAGGACGCGGGTGGTCTCCCCCACGCCGGGCTTGACGAGGTTGACGTTGTGGATGCCGTACTCCTCGCTGATGCGCTCCACGGCGCGCCACCCCGCCCAGGAGGGGGCGCGGCAGTGGGCCGGGGCGGCGAGCAGCGCGGCGGCGTCGGCGACGGCGCCCCCGGCGATGGTGGGGTCGGCGAACCGCGCGGCGACGGTGTCGAGGAAGTGCCCCGAGAGGTCCGCGTCGGCCAGCTCCCGGTAGTGCTTGGCGCCGTGGAAGTCGTCCGGGCCGACGAGGTCGGCGCGCAGCACGGTGCGCGAGATCAGCCCGGAGACGGTGGAGTTGAGGCAGGCGGAGGGGATGAGGAAGTCCTCGCGGGTGCCGTAGGTGCGCACGCAGCCGCCGGGGTCCGCGAGGACGGCGAGCTCCGGGTCGAAGCCCTCGAACGGCCGCAGCGCATCCGCGAGTTCGCGGGTGATGGCGCCCTTGCCGGTCCAGCCGTCCACGAAGACGACGGAGGCCGGGTCGTGGTGGGCGGCCAGCCAGCGCAGGGCGGTGGTGTCGATGCCCTGGCCCCGGACGATGGAGATCGCGTAGTGCGGCAGGTCCAGGCCGTGCGCGTGGCGGGCCCAGCGGCGCATCAGGATGCCGACGGGGGTCCCGGCGCGGGCCAGCGAGACCAGCACGGGCGGGCGGCCGGGCGCGGAGCGTTCCGCGAGAACGGCCTCGGTGACGGTGCCGACGGCGCGCGCGACGCGGGTGGCCGAGGCGTCCAGCGCCGCGTGGAAGAGGCGCTGGTAGGCGGCGCTGGGCTGGTACTCGACGGGCAGGGACTCGGCGTAGTGGGCCCCGCCGGACTGGATGGCCTCCTCGCGCTCCTCGGCGGGGGCCTCCAGCGTGACGTCCGAGAGGTCCTGCAGGAGCCAGCCGACCTCGTCGGGGGCGTAGGAGGAGAACGCGGGCCCGCGCAGCGGCGGAGGCAGCGGGGGCGTCGCGGGCACCACGGCGAGCAGCAGGCCCGGGGCATGGGCGCCGAGGCGGTCGAGCAGGCCGCCGGGGGCGCGCAGGGCGGGGGTGTCGCCGGCGGCGTCGGTGATCAGGACGATGGCGTCCCAGGGGCGTTCGCGGCCGGCGACGTTGTAGGCGTAGCGCGGCCCGGGGCCGTCGGCGGGGTCGTCGTGCGCGGGGAAGGCGAGGCGGCTGCGGATGGCGTAGCCGGGGTCGTCCACGGGGAGCACGGGCGAGCGCGTGGTGGTGGAGAACCGGACCTCGGGGGCGTCGGGGCCCTCCCCGCCCGTGAGGGAACGTTCCAGCGCGTCCGCGAGGCGCAGCGGGACGTACATCAGCTCCTCGGTGCCCAGGACCAGGACGCGCCGCGCGCCCTGCGGCAGCGCGGCGGCCAGGGCCGCGCCGAGGGCCGGGAGGGCGGCCTCCAGGCGGCGGCGGTGCTCGGGGCCGAAGCCGTGGCGCCCGCCGTCCGGAACGCCGGAGGGCCAGGGCAGCGCCACCTCCTCGGGGCGTGCCGCGTGGGGCCCGGCCGGCTCGGGGGCGCCCTCGTGGGCGGCGACCAGGGCCGCGCCGCGCTCCAGCACGCCGTCCGGCAGCTCGGCCCGGCCGCGCGCGAGGGAGGTGACCTCCACGGCGGCGCCCAGCTCGGCGGCGAACTTCGCCAGCGCCGCGCGCTCCTCCTCCGGCCGCAGGTCGGCCAGGGCCGCCACCACGTAGCGCTGGCGCGGGTGCAGCCGGTGCAGGGCGGCGATGGTGTTGCGGACCGTGCGGCCGGTGGACAGCTCGTCGTCCACCAGGACCAGCGGGCCGCCCCCGGTCAGCAGGCCGGGGTCGGAGGGCAGCAGCAGGTGGGAGGTGTGGTGGCTGTGCTCCTCCTCGAAGCCCCCGGCGGGAGCCACGCCCGCCACGGGCCTGCGGGTGGAGTGCAGGTAGTGCGTGCCGGGGCCGACGCCGTCCGCCACGCTGTGGCCCAGGCCGGTCGCGGTCTCGGCGTAGCCCAGGACCACGGCGCGGGAGGCCGCCTCCTCACCGAGCAACGCCCGCACGCGGCGGCCGAGTTCGATGCCGGCGCCGTGGACGGTGGCGGGCCGTTGCGGGACGTGCTTGCCCAGCACGGCGGAGACCAGCAGGTGGGCGCGGCGCGGGTTGCGGCGCAGCGCGAGGCCGAGCATGCCGCGCAGGGCCTCGCCGCCGTCCTCGCCGGTCAGGCGGACGCCGAGCCGCTCGGCCACCCACGTCCCGGGCCAGATGGGGTCGTTGGCGGCGCTCTCGTCGCGGGCGCCTACGTCGCGGGCGCTCATCCGATGCCCGCCGCGAGGAGGTCCACGAAGTCCACGCCGTCCCGGGCCACGCCGAAGACCTCGGCGCGCAGCATGGTGCGCTCCGCCCAGGCGCGGTGCGGCTTCACCTCGTTCATCTTGTTGGTGTAGGCGGAGCGCAGGACGCCGCCGCCGGAGGGCCCGGTGGCCAGGATGTCGGCCGCGTCGCTGAACTCCTCGTGCGTCACGACGGACAGCGCGTGCACGGGGGCCACGTGCGAGGGGTGGATGCAGGTCTTGCCGAGCAGGCCGTTGGCCCGGTCCAGCTCGATCTCCTGGAGCAGGCCGTCCATGTCGTGCTCGATGAGGCGGGCGCGCAGCTCCTCGGCCCGGCCGCTGAACGGGCTGCGCCGCAGCTGCGGCTTGAACATCCGCTCCTGGGCCCGGAAGTACTCCCACACCGGCCCGGTGACGGTGAACCCGGTGCCGTCGGCGCGGCCGAAGACGTTCACCACGTCCGCGATGACGGAGGCGACGATGTGCACGTCGTAGGCGGTCATGTCGGGGCTGCGGCGCAGGCCGTAGGCGGCGCAGAAGTCGGTGACGCCGAGGCGGACGGCCGGTATGCGGTCGCGGTACTTCTCGATGACGCGGGCGGCGGCGGCCAGGCCCTCGGCGCGGGTCTCCAGGTGCAGCAGCTCGGGGGACTCCAGCACGGGCATCGCCAGCAGGCGGCGGCCGGACATCACCTCGGCGCCGGTCAGGGCCTCCAGGAAGGCCGGGCCGCTGGCGGCGGTGAACTTCGGCACCACGTACCCGGACAGCAGCTCGGCGGCGGGGCCCAGGCGCCCGGTCAGGCCGGTGATCTGCTCGGGGGTGCGCACCCGGACGAAGAGCAGCGGCAGGTCGGCGACGGCGCACTCGCGGTGCAGGCGCCGCAGCTGGCGCACGAGGTTCTCCTCGGCGCCCGTGACCTCGGCGTCGCTGATGGAGTCCTCCAGGCACAGCACCATGGACACGACCCCGGAGGCGGCCTGCCGCCGCACGTCGGCGGCGAGCCGGGGGCGGGTGGCCGGGCAGTAGAGGGTGGCGCCCAGGGCGACGCCCAGGGTCCTGACCGGGGAGGCCGGGCCGAACTCGGCGGGCTCCCGGTGGAACAACGCTCGACGCTGGGCGGGCGCCAGGTGCCCGTAATGCCGCATAGATCTCCCCGACGTGCTGGTCGCTTGCGTGGACGTGCCCCACGGTAGGGGGCGTGCTCTCCCGTGGCCGCCTCCCGCGTTCGGCGCACCGGATCCCCGGCAATCGTAAGCGGGGCATTGTTTCGTCAGTGTGGCCGCAGGCAGGATTCCTTCCATGACGCGTGCGCTGGAGAGGGGAGCGACTGTTCACCTTCCCGTTGCCGTGCTGCGCGCCGTGCTGCGGTGGGGCGATCCGCCGGGCGCGGGGCGGGGCGGGCCGGGGCTCGACCTCTCGGCGCTGCTGCTCGACGCGGGCGGCCGGGTGCGTTCCCAGGGGGACTTCGTCTTCTACAACCAGCCGCGGCACCCCACGGGGCTGGTGCGGCGGCTGCCGCGGCGGCGGGACGCGGAGGGGCGGCGGGAGACGGTGGAGGCGGAGCTGGGGCGGCTGGACGCGGGGGTGCGGCGGGTGGTGCTGGCCGCCTCGGCGGACGGCGGGTTCGCGGGGGTGCGCGGGGCGCGGCTGCTGCTGCACGACGCGGCGGCGCCGGCTCCGGCGCCGGTGCTCGCGCTGCTGGCACTGGCCCCGGGCGAGGGGGAAACGGCCGTGGTCTGCGGCGAGTTGCGGCGCGCGGCGGGCGGCTGGGACTTCCGCGCGGGCGGCGCGGGCTACACCGGCGGCCTCCCCGCCCTGGCCGCCTCCTACGGCATCGCCCCGGCGGGCCGCGCCCCGTCCTCACCACCGGCCGGAACGCCCCCGGTCCGCGCCGCGGCTCCCGGGCCCCCGCCGCACGCCACCGACGGCGCCGCCCCGTCCTACGGCTACCCTCAGCCCGACCCCGCCTTCACCCTCCCGCCCCAGGGTCCGCAGTTCTTGAATTGAGCGGGGCCCGAGTTGAGCGGGGCCTGCCGCGGGGCGCGAGGCGCGGGATTCTAGGCCCGCGCCCGGCCCTCCTTCTTGCCGAGGCCCCAGGACATGCCCCAGCCGTAGAGGCGGTCGATCTCGGACTGGAAGCCGTAGACGTACTTGACCTCGCGGCGGGCGACAAGGCGGCCCTTCTGGGGCTCGATGAGGGCCACCGCGCAGGAGCGGGCGCCGGAGGCCGGATCGGTGAGACCTATCTCGATGTTCTGGCCGGCCGCCGAGACGAGGGTGACGACCGCGTCGGCGCGGTCGAAGGCGGGCACCCCGTCGTAGATGTAGACGAAGACGAGGAGCCGCTTGAACTGGTCGGCGTGGTCGAGGTTGATGTAGAGGTTCTCGCCCGAGCCGGTGCCGAAGCGGTCGTCGCCGCTGAGCTTGATATACGGCGGGTCCGTGAAGTCGCCCAGCAGCCCGCCCAGGGCCTGCACGACGCCCCGCGAGCCGTCCTGCAGCTCGTAGAGGCAGGCCAGGTCGAAGTCGATGGTGGCCACGCCCTGCGAGTGCCCCTGGATCTCGGCCGGCTTGAAGATCTCCAGCGGCCGGCGCCACAGCGGCGAATCGCTGGAGCGGCCGAAGTCGGAGGTGCGCATCCGCCAGGACAGCTCGACGCGCAGCGTGCCGGTCTCGGCGCCCTCGGCGGTGAGCGGGGCGGTGGGGTTGCGCCGGGTCAGCTCGACCGCGTAGGTCGACATGCCGCCGACCGTGTCGAACTTCTGCCTGGCCCCGCCGCTGTTCCGCCAGTACGACCACAGGGAGGACATGGCCAACCCACCTCTTCGTGAATGCGCGAATGCGTGAACTCGCGGGCCTGCTCGGGGTGAACGCGCGCACGCGCGTGCGCGGCGGGCCCCGTGACACGGCGGACCCGGGCCCCGGGGCAATCCTTCCCGTGCCCGGGCCCGCCTCACACGTGGGGCCGGCTCACACGTGGGCCGGCGGCCCGGCCCGTCAGACGCTGACCGTGGGTTTCTCGGCCCCCGGCTCGCCCGAGGCTGCGTCGAGGCGGTTCTGCCGCACCGAGGACCAGAACGCGGCGCCGATCAGGCCGACGCCGACCAGGCCGGTGACGACCTCGGGCAGGTGCCAGCGGATGGAGATCAGCAGCATCACGGCCAGCGCGCCGATCGCGTAGTGCGCGCCGTGCTCCAGGTACCGGTAGTCGTCCAGGGTGCCCTGGCGGACCAGGTAGATGGTCAGCGACCGGACGTAGAGAGCGCCGATGCCCAGGCCCAGGGCCATCCAGAAGATCTCGTTGGTGATGGCGAACGCCCCGATCACGCCGTCGAAGGAGAACGACGCGTCCAGCACCTCCAGGTACAGGAACAGGAAGAACGCCGCCCGGCCGGCCAGGCCGACCGCGCTGGGCTGCTTCCCGGCCCGGGCCGCGGCCTCCTCGGCCTCGGCCAGCCGCTCCTCGTCCTCCTCCAGGCGGTTCTCGAAGTAGCCCGAGAGGCCGCCGACGATCAGGTACGTCAGCAGGCCGGCGAGGCCGGAGAGCAGCACCGTCTCGGACTCGTCCGAGTGGTGGCCGCCGTGCTGGTACGCCTGGGAGGCGACGGTGGTCGCGGTCAGCAGCAGGGCGGCCAGGGCCACGCCGACGGAGAAGGCGTCGATCTTGCCGAGCCGGGCCAGCGGGCGCTCCAGCCAGCGCAGCCAGACGATCTCCCGCTCCTCGAAGACGAAGTTGAGGAAGATCATCAGCAGGAACATGCCGCCGAAGGCCGCGATGGAGGGGTGGGCGTCGGTGACCATCTCGGAGTAGCGGTCCGGGTCGTCCACCGCCAGCTCCACGGCCTCGATGGGCCCGACGGAGGCGGTCAGCGAGACGATGACGACGGGGAAGACCAGCCGCATGCCGAAGACGGCGATGAGGATGCCGACCGTCAGGAAGATGCGCTGCCAGAACTCGTTCATCCGCTTCAGCACGCCGGCGTTGACCACGGCGTTGTCGAACGAGAGGGAGATCTCCAGGACGGAGAGGATCGCCACCACCGCGAACGCCTCCCAGCCCCAGAAGTACAGGGCGGCGAGAAGGCCGATGGCGGTGAAGGCGAAGGACCAGCCGAAGGTTCGCAGAATCACAAGTTGTCCAGTCTCCCGCGCGGGGGCGCGGATGTGCGGGCGGTTGTCGGCGGTCGGTTCTCCCCGGGGCCCCCATGTGCCAGCGGGGAGTGTACCCGGCGCGCGCCGGAGGGGGCGGGGCCGACCCCGTCCCGTCCGCCGGCCGGAGCACCCACGCCGGCATTCCCTCACGCCGCCCCGGCGTGGCGGTCTCCCGGCCGCCGTGCCCACCAACGCTCCGGCGCGCCGCGGAGTTCCCCCGCCCGGGTCGTACGCCGGTGGGCGGAGGCGCGCGCGGCCCCGCGCGACGGGCGCTCGGCTAGACGTTCACGCCGTAGTCGAGGGCGATGCCGCGCAGGCCGGAGGCGTAGCCCTGGCCGATGGCGCGGAACTTCCACTCGCCGTTGTGGCGGTACAGCTCCCCGAAGATCATCGCGGTCTCCGAGGAGGCGTCCTCGGTCAGGTCGTAGCGGGCCAGCTCTCGGCCGTCGGCCTGGTTGACGATGCGGATGTAGGCGCCGGTGACCTGGCCGAAGTTCTGGTGGCGGGAGTCGGCGTCGTAGATCGAGACGGGGAAGACCACCCGGTGGACCTCGGGGGCCATGCCGGCCAGGTCCACGCGGATCTCCTCGTCGTCCCCGCCGCCCGCGGGGCCCGCGCCGGCCGTCGCGGAGCCGACCAGCTCGTCGCCCAGGTGCTCGACGGTGCCGTCGGGCGAGGAGAGGTTGTTGAAGAAGACGAAGTGCTGGTCGCTGAGGACCTTGCCCCTGGCGTCGGTCAGCAGGGCGCTGGCGTCCAGGTCGAAGTCGGCGCCGGTGGTGGTCCTGGCCTGCCAGCCCAGGCCCACGGTGACGGCGGTGAGGTTCGGCGCCTGCTTGGTCAGCGAGACGTTGCCGCCCTTGCTGAGGCTGACCCCTGCCACGGGGCCTCCCTTCCTTCGGCCGGGGCGTGCGGGCCCCGGTGGTGAGCGTGCGCGGTTGCGCCGGGCGCGTGGGCCCCGGCCTGGCCCGGCCGGGGCGGCGCCCCGGTCCGGAAGGATTCCCCCGGACCGGGGCGGCGATTCACAGAGTGGCGAGGGCGCTGACGTAGTCGTTCAGGTCGCGCGCGTCGGGCAGGGCGTTGACGACCGTCCAGCGGACGACGCCCTCCTTGTCGATGATGAAGGTGCCGCGCACCGCGCAGCCCTTGTCCTCGTCGAAGACGCCGTAGGCGCGGGAGACCTCGCCGTGCGGCCAGAAGTCGGAGAGCAGGGGGTACTCCAGGCCCTCCTGCTCCGAGAAGACGCGCAGCGCGAAGGGGCTGTCGTTGGAGACGGCGAGGAGCTGGGTGTCGTCGTTGACGAACGCCGGGAGCTCGTCGCGCAGGGCGCACAGCTCGCCGGTGCACACGCCGGTGAAGGCGAAGGGATAGAAGAGCAGGACCACGTTCTTGGCGCCGCGGTAGTCCGCGAGGCCGACGGTCTGGCCGTGCTGGTTCCGCAGCCGGAAGTCGGGGGCCTTGGTGCCGGGCTCGATCGCCATGGGCGGGTAATCCGTTTCCCTGTCGGGGACATGGGTGACGCGCCACAGCCTACGCCGCTTCGGTTCGCGCGGATCCGGCCACCCGGGGTGGCGCCCGCGGGCGGGCCGGGGCGGCACAGAGCGGAGCGGGGCCGGGCCCGGGGCGTCCCGGGGCCCGGCCCGGCGGGCGGGGCCGCGCGCGTTACTTCCTGCCGGCCGCCTTGGGCGTGACCAGGCGGCTGCCGGACCAGTCCTTGCCGGCGCTGACGCTGCTGGTGCGGGCCAGGCCGGCGGTGGTCGCCGCCTCGCCGATCTCGCTCGGCTCGACGTAGCCCTCGCGGCCGGTCTTCGGCGTCAGCAGCCACACCGGCGCCCCGGGGTCGATCAGCGTCGTGGCATCCACCAGCGCGTCGGTGAGGTCGCCGTCGTCCTCGCGGAACCACAGCACCACCGCGTCGGCCACGTCGTCGTACGTCTCGTCGACGAGCTCCTGGCCCGTGATGGCCTCGATTCCCTCGCGGAGATCCTGATCGGCGTCCTCGTCGTAGCCGATCTCCTGGACCACCTGGCCGGGCTGGAATCCCAGCTTCGCGGCGGGATTGGTCCGCTCCTCCGCGTGGTCCGCGGTCGCGCTCACGGATTGCTCCTGTCCCTCAAGTCGGAAAATTCGGGTCGCCCGCGCGTGCGCGCGGCTTGGGCGTAGTCCACACGGGCGGGACGGATCGCGCAAGTACCCGGCCGCCGAGCCCGGCCAAACGTTGACGCCCCGGACGCGCCGCAGGCCGGGGCGCGCGGGGGGCGCGGGGCGTTCTCCACGGTGCGTGACGGCTGCGGGCCCCCGGTTACCGCTCGGTAGAGATGACGTTTCGCCTTTCGAGGTCCACGATGGAGGCGGCGCGACACATGCAGAGCAGACAACTCACAGTGAAGGAACAGCGTGGCTTCCGGATCAGATCGCAACCCGATCATCATTGGTGGCCTTCCCAGCCAGGTCCCGGATTTCGATCCCGAGGAGACCCGGGAGTGGCTCGACTCGCTCGACGCGGCCGTCGACGAGCGAGGCCGGGGACGGGCTCGCTACCTCATGCTCCGCCTGATCGAGCGCGCCCGTGAGAAGCGGGTGGCCGTGCCCGAGATGCGCAGCACGGATTACGTCAACACCATCGCGACCAAGGACGAGCCGTTCTTCCCCGGCAACGAGGAGGTCGAACGCAAGATCCTGAACGCGACCCGCTGGAACGCGGCCGTGATGGTCTCGCGCGCCCAGCGCCCCGGGATCGGGGTCGGCGGGCACATCGCCACCTTCGGCTCCTCGGCCTCTCTCTACGACGTCGGCTTCAACCACTTCTTCCGCGGCAAGGACGGCGGGGAGAGCGGCGACCAGATCTACTTCCAGGGGCACGCGTCCCCGGGGATCTACGCCCGCGCCTTCCTGCTGGACCGCCTCTCCGAGGGGAACCTCGACGCGTTCCGGCAGGAGCGCTCCAAGGCCCCGCACGGCCTCTCCAGCTATCCGCACCCGCGGATGATGCCGGACTTCTGGGAATTCCCGACCGTCTCCATGGGCCTGGGCCCGATCAGCGCGATCTACCAGGCCCGGATGAACCGCTACATGCACGCCCGCGGCATCAAGGACACCTCGCGCTCGCACGTGTGGGCGTTCCTGGGCGACGGCGAGATGGACGAGCCCGAGTCGCTGGGCCAGCTCTCCCTGGCCGCCCGCGAGGGCCTGGACAACCTCACCTTCGTGGTGAACTGCAACCTCCAGCGCCTCGACGGCCCGGTCCGCGGCAACGGCAAGATCATCCAGGAGCTGGAGTCCGTCTTCCGCGGCGCCGGCTGGAACGTGATCAAGCTCATCTGGGACCGCTCCTGGGACCCGCTGCTGGCCCAGGACCGCGACGGCGTGCTGGTCAATAAGCTCAACACCACGCCGGACGGCCAGTTCCAGACCTACGCCACCGAGACCGGCGCGTACATCCGCGACCACTTCTTCGGCGGCGACCAGCGCCTGCGGGCCATGGTCGCGAACATGTCCGACGACCAGATCCTGCACCTGGGCCGCGGCGGCCACGACCACCGCAAGGTGTACGCCGCGTACAAGGCGGCGCTGGAGCACCAGGGCCAGCCGACCGTGGTCCTGGCGCAGACGGTCAAGGGCTGGATGCTGGGGCCGAACTTCGAGGGCCGCAACGCCACCCACCAGATGAAGAAGCTGACGGTGGCCGACCTCAAGGGCTTCCGCGACCGCCTGAAGCTGCCCATCCCCGACCGCGACCTGGAGTCCGGCCTGCCGCCGTACTACCACCCGGGCCCGGACTCGGAGGAGATCCAGTACATGCACGACCGCCGCCGGGAGCTGGGCGGCTACGTCCCCACCCGCGTGGTGCGCGCCAAGCCCCTTCGGCTCCCGGGCGAGAAGGCGTACGCGGCGGTGCGCAAGGGCTCGGGGCAGCAGCAGGTAGCCACGACGATGGCCTTCGTGCGGCTGCTGAAGGACCTGATGCGGGACAAGGAGATCGGCAAGCGCTTCGTGCCGATCGCGCCGGACGAGTACCGCACCTTCGGCATGGATTCGCTCTTCCCCTCGGCCAAGATCTACAACCCGCTGGGGCAGGTCTACGAGTCGGTGGACCGCGAGCTGCTGCTGTCGTACAAGGAGGCCCCCGACGGGCAGATGCTGCACGACGGGATCACCGAGGCGGGCTGTACGGCCTCGCTGATCGCGGCGGGCTCGGCGTACGCCACACACGGCGAGCCGCTGATCCCGGTGTACGTCTTCTACTCGATGTTCGGCTTCCAGCGCACGGGCGACCAGTTCTGGCAGATGGGCGACCAGCTCGCGCGCGGCTTCGTGCTGGGCGCGACCGCCGGGCGCACGACCCTGACCGGCGAGGGCACGCAGCACGCGGACGGGCACTCGCACCTGCTCGCCTCGACGAACCCGGCGTGCGTGGCGTACGACCCGGCGTTCGGCTACGAGATCGCGCACATCGTGCGGGACGGCCTGCGCCGGATGTACGGCGAGAACGCGGAGGACGTCTTCTACTACCTCACCGTCTACAACGAGCCGATCGCCCAGCCCGCGGAGCCGGACGGGGTGGACGTGGAGGGCATCCTCAAGGGCCTGTACCGGTACCGGGCCGGGGAGGCCGGGTCCATCCCGGCGCAGATCCTCGCCTCCGGCGTGGCCGTGCCGTGGGCCGTGGAGGCCCAGCGCATCCTCGCCGAGGAGTGGGACGTGCGGGCCGACGTGTGGTCGGCCACCTCGTGGAACGAGCTGCGCCGCGAGGCCGTGGCCGTCGAGGAGCACAACCTGCTGCACCCGGAGGAGGAGCAGCGGGTGCCGTACGTCACGCGCGCGCTGCAGGACGCTCAGGGGCCGGTCCTGGCCGTCTCGGACTGGATGCGGTCCGTTCCCGACCAGATCGCGCGCTGGGTGCCGGGGCCGTACCAGTCGCTGGGCGCCGAGGGCTACGGCTTCGCGGACACCCGCGGCGCGGCACGGCGGTTCTTCCACATCGACACGCAGTCGATCGTGGTGGGCGTGCTGACCGAGCTGGCCCGCCAGGGCCGCATCGACCGCTCGGCGCTGAAGCAGGCCATCGACCGCTATCAGCTCCTCGACGTCTCCGCCGCCGACCCGGGCCCGGCGGGCGGCGACGCGTAGCCCTCCCCGGGCGGGCTTGCCCCGCTCCCACGGCGCCCGCCGGCTCCGCCCGGCGGGCGCCGTGCTGTGCCCTGGCCGGGCGGGCGGGCCGCCGCACTCGCCTTCGGCCGACGGGGGCTGCCGCCCGGTGGGGTCGTGCTTGGCGCCGGGGTCACCTCCCGCCGCCGTACGCCCCGGGCTTCCGCCCGGTCGCGGGACCCGGCGGTCGGGGCCGTCCCCCGGAAAGCGGCCGGGCGCCTCCGCGTCAGCCGCCGGCCGGCCGGGGCTGCCGCCCCGATGGGGCCGCAGGCTTTCGCCCGGCGACCGCGCTCTTCGTAGGCCGTGACGGGCGGCCCGGCGGGGGCCGGGACGGCCACCTATGATGGCTCGGCAGTGCTGAGCAACTGTTCCTCCCCCACCGTTCCGTCCGCCCGGACGGGGGCGCAAGGTCCCGCCGCGCCACCGCCCGCGCGGCTGTCGCCGCCCCCACGGTCCCGGCCCCCGGACGGGGAGGCACCGGCGACGGCCGTGCCGCCGTCGGCCGCGGGCCCGCCTCCGGCGGAGACCGCGGAGACCGCGGAGACCGCGCGGCGCGCGACGGCCATGGGCCCGGCGTCCCTGCCCGCGCAGCGGCCGGCTCCCCCCGCGCCGGCCCGGCCGACCGTGGCGAAGGCCCCAGGCGCCTCGCGGCCTCCGGTCGCGCCCGCGCGGTGGGCCGTCGCGAGGCGCACACTTCCCGTACTGGCCGTCGTGTTCGTCGTGCTGGCCGGGGCCGGGTGGGTGGTGGCGGGGGAGGGGGCGGAGCCGGGGGTGTACGAGCGGCAGCTCGCGGCCTGGGGGCGGGGGGCGGCCGGAGGGCGGGCGTTGCCCGATCCCGAGGCGGAACCGGCGAGGATCGCGCGGTACTTCGCCGGCCTGACGCCCGCCCAGCGTGCGGGGCTGGCCGAGCGCTACCCCCTCGTCGTGGGCAACCTGCCCGGCGCGCCCCTGGCGCTGCGCTACCGCGCCAACCGGCTGGCCATCGAGGACGCGCGCCGCGAGGAACGGGGCCGGATGCGTGACGAACGCCTCTCCCCCGCCGGCCGGCACGAGGCGGGCCGCCGCATGCACCGGCTGGAGTCGATGCTGCGCCCGGAGCGGCGTTTCCTGGCCTTCGACCCCACGGGCCGGGGCCGGGCCGCCGAGGTCTTCGGGGACCTGGAGCGCGCCGCCCGGATCTCCCTCGTCGTCCCCGGCGCGGACACCGAACTCCTCACCTTCGAACGCACCCGCGGCCGGCACACCGCCCCCTCCGGCATGGCCCGGGCCCTCTACCGGCAGGAACGCGTGCAGCGGCCCGGCGCTCTGCGCACGGCCGTCATCGCCTGGGCCGACTACGACGCGCCCGACGGCCTGACCATGTCCGCGGCCATCGCCGCCCCGGCCGCCGCGGGCGCCGAGCGGCTGGCCGAGGCCGTGCGCGCGCTGCCGGGGCGGGTTCCGGTCGCGCTGTTCTGCCACTCCTACGGCTCGGTGGTCTGCGGCGTTGCCGCGCCCCGGCTGCCCGGCCGCATCACCGACATCGCCGTGACCGGCAGCCCCGGCATGCGCGCCGAGGACGTGAACGGCCTGCGCACCGGCGCGCGGGTGTGGGCGCTGCGGGCGGAGGGCGACTGGATACGGGAGGTGCCGCACCTGGCCATCGGCCCGCTGGGTCACGGCGCGGACCCGGCGGCCCCGGAGTTCGGGGCGCACGTGCTGAGCGCCGCCGGCTCCGAGGGCCACAGCGGCTACTACGAGCCGGGTACCGAGAGCCTGCGGAACCTGGCGCGGGTGGGCGCGGGCGAGGTGGAGGAGGTCACCTGCGCGCCGGGGGCGCCCTCGTGCGCGCCGTTCACACGCTGCGCGCGCGAGGGAAGGGCGCGGGAACGCCCCGCCTGAGCGGGTCTTCGAATGCGCTTCTGGCAGGAACACACCAGGAACACACCCGCGCGGAGGCCGCCGTTTCGTCCGACGCGCCGCATACGATGAGCCGCATGGGTGATGTGCTGGCCGGAATCCACGCGAGGTGGGAATTCGAGACCGACGCCGTGCTCATCCGCTTCGAACGGGGAATACGCACGCCGAAGCTCTTCCAGGTCCTGGGCGAGCGCCGTATCCCTTACGAGGCGCTGAGTTCGGTGGAGCTGGGCCCGGGGGCCCGCAAGGGCACCGTGGTGCTGCACGCCGTGCCGCGCCCGGGCGCCGACCCGCTGCTGGAGGCCGCCGCGGGCCAGTTGCGGCACGCCGCCGACCCCTACCGCCTGGTGCTGCCCTCCGAGCGCGAGACGCTCGCCGACTACTACGCCACCGAGCTGCGCACCGCCCTGGGCCCGGCCGCCGACGAGGAGGCCGAGGGGTACCTGGTGGCCGCGCCGCCCGCGCCGCTGCAGTTCAAGGCGTTCGACGGGAAGGTCTCCTTCGACGGGAAGGTGGTCTCCTTCCGCTGGTTCTGGACCGGGGCCTCCTCGGCGAAGTGGAAGGCCGGGGACCAGTCCTTCCCCGTCGGGGAGCTGGCGGGCGTGGAGTGGCGCTCCCCCGAGATATCCGGCGGCCACCTGCGGCTGCGCCGGCGCGGCGCGGACGGCGCCCCGGCGGAGGCGGGCGGCCCGGCGGACCAGGACCCGGCCGCCGTGGTCTTCGGCCTGGGCTACGGCCTGGTGCACGAGTCGCTGCCGCTGGCGGCGGCCGTTCTGGAGGCGGTGCGGGCCGCCGAGCCGGCCGGCACCGACCTCCTGGAGGGCCGCCCCCGCCGCTCCGACCCGGCCGACATCGCCAACCGCATCCGGCACTTGGGCGAGCTGCACTCGGCGGGCCTGCTCACCGACGAGGAGTTCACCCGGAAGAAGTCGGAGCTGCTGGCGGAGCTGTGAGGCGGCACCCCTGACGCGGGGCCGGTGACGCGGGGCCGGTGACGCGGGGCCGGTGACGCGGCCCCGGCCGCCGCCCGCGTTCCCGGGGGAACGGCGGCGAGGGCCGGGGCCGCTGGTGATCCGTCCAGTGGCGGCTACCCGCGGGGCGCGGGGACTACTCGCGCCCGGCGGAGGTAAAGGACATGTCCGGGTAGCGCGTGCCGGCGACCTTCTCGGCGATGCCGTCCAGCGTGGCCAGTTCCTCCGCGCTCAGGCGGATGCGGCTGGCGGCGGTGTTCTCCTCCACGCGGGAGCGGCGGCGGGTGCCCGGGATCGGGATGACCGTCAGGTCCTGCCAGACCTCGGCCTGCTGGTGGACCCAGGCCAGGGCGATCTGCCCCGGGGTCGCGCCGTGCGCGGCGGCGATGGCCCGCAGCGGCTCCAGCAGGGCGGCGTTGGCCACGGCGTTGGCGCCGTTGTACCGCGGCTGCATCCGGCGGAAGTCGTCGGAGGTCAGCTCGGCCGAGGCGTCCGCGAACGACCCGGTCAGGAAGCCGCGGCCCAGCGGGGAGTAGGGGACGAACGCCACGCCCAGCTCCTGCGCGGCGGGCACGGCCGTGCGCTCCACGTCCCGGGAGAAGACGGACCACTCGGACTGGACGGCGGCGATGGGGTGGACGGCGTGCGCGGCGCGCAGCTCGGGCCCGGTGACCTCGCTCAGCCCGAGGTGCCTGACCTTGCCCTCCTTCACCAGCTCGGCCATCGCGCCGACGGTCTCCTCGATGGGGACGCCGGGGTCGCGGCGGTGCATGTAGTAGAGGTCGATCACGTCCACGCCCAGGCGGCGCAGGCTGTTCTCGGCGCTCTCGCGGATGTAGGGCGGGTCGTTGCGCACGCCGCGCTTGGCGGGGTCCTCGCGGTCCATGACGATGGCGAACTTGGTCGCGATGGTGACCTCGTCGCGGTGGGCGCGGAAGAAGGGCGAGAGGAAGGTCTCGTTCTCGCCGAAGCCGTACATGTCGGCGGTGTCGTACAGGGTGACGCCCAAGTCGAGGGCGCGGTCCAGGGTGGCGCGCGCCTCGTCGGCGTCCGTGGGCCCGTAGGCGAAGCTCATGCCCATGCAGCCCAGGCCCTGGACGCCGACCTCGGGTCCGGCGTTGCCCAGCGTGGCGGTGGCGATGGTGGGAGTGCTCATTGGGTGTGGTGGGCCTTTCCGTCCGTACCCGGTCAGCTGTACAGGTCGATCTTGTAGTCGAGCACGGCGAGCGTGCTGCGCAGCTCCTCGATGCGGTCCAGGACGCTCTGCCGGGTGGCGACCAGCAGGGCGCGGCGTTCCGCGTAGGTGTGCTCGCCCTGACGCACCAGGTCGGCGTAGCGGACCATGTCCGCCACGGCCATCCCGGTCAGCCGGAGCTTGTTGACCAGGGCCAGCCAGCTCACGTCCTTGTCGCTGTAACGGCGCTGCCCGGTGTGGGAGCGGTCGATGTGCGGCATCAGCCCGATACGTTCGTACCAGCGCAGGGTGTGCACGCTCAGCCCCGTGTGCGCCGAGACCTCGCTGATGGTGTACCGGTCCCGGCCCTCCGGGAGCGGGCGCAGGCCCGGCCCCCGGTCGCAGCCCTCGGGCTCCTCGCCGATCAGGTCCGGTGCCTGCTCCTGCCGTGTCAGGGTCATACCTGCACGCTAAAACCCTGGAGTGCGCTCCATGCAAGCCTCGCCGGGCGGAAGGTGCCGGTTGGCCCGGGATGTTCACCGCTCGGTCACCGCGCCCGCGCGGGGCGTCGGCCACCGGCGGGGGTCAGGCGGCGGACCGGTTCAGGCGGCGGACCGGGGGGCGATGAAGTCGAGGGGGCCCTCGGGGACGGCGACGGCCTCGGTGGACCAGCCCCAGATCGAGCAGACGCGGCGGCGTGGGTCGCTGTGGCCGTCCCGGCCGTGCAGGACGCGGTAGTTGTCGACGCAGATCAGGTCGCCCGCCTCGGCGCGGAACATCGGCCCGGTGTCCCGGGCGCGGACGACCGCCTCCTCCCAGGCGCGCACCAGCGGCCAGTGCGCCGCCTCGCGCTCCCCGGGGGCGGGCGAGAGGTAGGGGTGGTAACGGCCCTGGAAGCGGCCGGAGCGGGTCATCCGGACGATGGGGGCCAGGGTGTCCTGGGGGTGGTGGGGCTCGGAGTGGTCCACGGGGACCTCGCGGCAGAAATCCGCCAGGGCGACGGTCTCCTCGGCGGCGGCGAGCAGGGCGATCAGGCGCCGGGTGTCGATGAGGAAGGACTCCCCGCCGCGCTCGGCCGGGCGTTCGCACCACAGGAAGAGGTAGTCGGGGGCCAGGTCGCCGAACGCGAAGCCGTCGTTGTGGGCCACCATCCGCTCATCGGTCGGCGCGAAGGCGCGGGTGCGGCCCCGGGCGTCGGGCGGCTGGGCGGCGAGGGTCCGGCCCTCGCGCTCCTGCCGCTCCTTGGTGGCCTCGATCTGGGTGCCGATCCGCACGGCCCTGGCGCCCATCACGCGGCGGCCGAACGCGACGGCCTCCGCCTCGCCGGCCACCCCCGGGACCAGGGCCGCGCCCTCGGCGGCGATCGCCTCCCTGGCCTCCCGGGGCCCGGAGACCCTGCTGGGCACGAAGCCCGCCGCACTGAGATCCATCCCACAGCCTCCTGCCCACGCCTTGCCGGAACGTCCCGCGCCTGCCGGACCGGTGCGCACCCGCCGCGCCTCCCGGACCCGCCACCCCTCCCGGTCGCTCGGCCCGGGCGCGCGGCGCCGGCCGTTCAGCCCGCGCCTGGACGCTAGATACCCGCTGTTTCGACCGCGTATCGGCCGTGTCAGACCCCCGCGCTACGCTCGGACCCATGCTGATCCGCAGCCTGGAGCTGATCGACGCCTGGCCCGTGGGGACGGCCGCCGCCGCGGTGCTCACCGCGGACGGCGGGGACGCCCGGCGCGGGCCGCAGGACCGGCCGTTCCCGCTGGCCTCGGTGACCAAGCCGCTGGCCGCGTACGCGGTCCTGATCGCCGTGGAGGAGGGCGCGGTCGAGCTGGACCAGCCGGCCGGGCCGCCCGGCTCCACGGTCCGCCACCTGCTGGCGCACGCCTCCGGGCTGGCCTTCGACGAGCACCGGGAGATGGCCGCGCCGGGCACCCGCCGGCTGTATTCCAACGCCGGGTTCGAGGTGCTGGGCGAGCACGTGGCCAAGGCCGCCGGGATGCCCTTCGGGGAGTATCTGCGCCAGGCCGTGCTGGAGCCGCTGGGCATGAGCGGCACCGAGCTGTCCGGCTCGCCCGCCAGGGACGGGGTCTCCACGGCGGCCGACCTCGCGCGCTTCGCCGCCGAGCTGCTGGCCCCCCGGCTGCTCGACCCGCGCACGCTGGCCGAGGCCACCTCCGTCGTCTTCCCGGGGCTGAACGGCGTGCTCCCCGGCTTCGGCCACCAGCGGCCGAACGACTGGGGCCTGGGCTTCTCCCTGCGCGGCCACAAGTCGCCGCACTGGACCGGGTCCTCCTCCTCGCCCCGCACCTTCGGGCACTTCGGCCAGTCCGGCACCTTCCTGTGGGTGGACCCGGACGCCGCCGCCGTGCCCGCGGCCTGCGTCGTGCTCACCGACCGGGCCTTCGGCTCCTGGGCCGCCGAGGCGTGGCCCGCCTTCACCGACGCGGTGCTCGCCGAGCTGGCCGCCCCCGCGTCCTGACCTCCCCCGAACGGATCGGCACCATGACCACCACCCCGTCCGCCCCGTCCGCCTCCTCCGGCGCGCCCTTCGCGGTCCGCGTCACCGTGCGCGGCTACGAGACCGACACCCAGGGCCACCTCAACCAGGCCGTCTACCTGCAGTACTGCGAGCACGCCCGCTGGTCGCTGCTGGAGGCGGCCGGGATACGCCAGGCCGACCTGCTCGCCCAGGGCATCGGCCCCGTCGTCCTGGAGAACCGCATCCGGTACCACCGGGAGCTGCGCGCCGGCGACGAGGTGGACGTGAGCTGCGCCTTCACCTGGGGCGGGGGGAAGGTCTTCCGCATCGAGCAGCGCATCACCACGGCCGAGGGCGAGACCTCGGCCGAGCTGACCAGCGTCGGCGGCATCCTGGACCTGAAGACCCGCCGCCTGGTCGCGGACCCGCTGGAGAGCTTCCGCACCCTGACCAAGAGCCCGCTGCTGCTGCCCGAGGGCTGACCCGCCGCCGGACCGTCACCGCGCCCGCCCCGCGGACCGTTCCCCGTTCCCCCTACCTCGGGAGAGCGGGCAGGGACGCGCGGGCGCGGGGAACGGCCGTGCGCGCCTGGGTGGCGAAGGCGTCCGCGATGACGGCCAGATGGCGTTCGGTGTGGGCGGCCGTCACCGAGAGGCGGATCATCGCGCGGCCGGGCGGGACCGCCGGGGGCAGGATGGCGTTCGCGAAGACCCCGGCGTCGAAGAGCCCCTGCCACAGCCGCAGGCAGGCCGCGTCGTCCCCGACGTGCACCGGCACCACGGGCATGAGGCTGCTCCCGGTGTCCCAGCCCAGCTCGCGCAGCAGGCGGTGCAGGCACGCGCTGAGCGCCAGGACGCGGCGGCGGCGCTCGGGCTCGGCGCGGACGATCCCCAGCGCGGCCAGGGCCGCGCCGACGGCCGCCGGGGGCGCGGCGGCCGAGAAGAGCACGGACCGGCCCCGGTGGCGCAGGTAGTCGATCACCTCCTCCGGCCCGGCGAGGAAGCCGCCGACCGAGCCGAAGCACTTGGAGAAGGTGCCGGTGATCAGGTCCACGGACCCCTCGGCGCCCAGCAGTTCGGCCGCGCCGCGCCCGTGCTCGCCCAGCAGGCCGATGTCGTGGGCGCCGTCCACGACCAGGCGCGCGGGGGCGGCTTCGGCGAGGGTCGCGGCCAGGCCGGGCAGGTCGGCCAGGTCGCCGCCCATGGAGAACAGGCCCTCGGTGACGGCCATCCGGCCCCCACGGACCCAGGCCCCGGTCCCAGCCGCGCTCCCGGTCCCGGTCCCGCTCGCGCCCAGCAGGCGGGCCAGGTCCGCCCGGTCGTTGTGGCGGAAGCGCAGGTGGCGGGCCTGCCCCAGCCGGGCGGCGTCGAGGAGGGAGGCGTGGCTGTGCTGGTCCAGCAGGAGCAGGTCGCCGCGGCCCAGGAGGCAGGCGAGGGCGAGGTTGGCCTGGAAGCCGGTGGTGGTGACCAGGGCCGCGGGCTGCCGCAGGAAGGCGGCGAGCTCGCCCTCCAGGCGCTCGTGCAGGGCGAGAGTGCCGTTCAGGAGCCGGGAGCCGGAGCAGGAGGTGCCGAAGCGGCGGAGCGCGGCGCCGCCCGCCTCGACGACCCGCGGGTCGGAGGCCAGGGCCAGGTAGTCGTTGGAGGCCGCGATCACGACCCGGCGCCCGTCGACCACGCCCTCGGCGCCGCCGCCGCTCTCCGTCAGCGGGCGGTAGTAGGGGTAGGTCCGCGCGGCGCGCGCCTCCCGAGCCGCCGTCCAGTCGCGGCACTTGGCGAAGATGTCTGCGGAGTCTGCCATCGTCCGTCCCTCCATGAGAGCCGCACGCTAGCCGAAGCACCGGCGCGGCCCGCCCCGCCCGGCCCGCTGACGGCGTTCGCCCGCGTGCGCCGTGTTGACAGCCGCCGTGCGGCCCCGCCCACCCGTGACGCAGGTCACACAACCTCCGGGGCGTCCGGGGCGGTCATGAGCACGTGCTGTGCGAAACACCCGAGACCCCCGGGACCCTGCCGACCGCCGCCGCCGAAGTGGACCTCACCGTGGTCATCCCGGCGTACAACGAGGAGCGGCGGCTGGGCCGGACGCTGGACCTGATCTGCCGCTACCTGCGCTCCTCGCCCGGCCGGCACGCGGCCTGGGAGGTGATCGTCTCCGACGACGGCTCGCGCGACGGGACAGCGGCCGTGGTGGAGGCGGCGTCCAGGGAGGAGCCGCGGGTGCGCCGCGTGGGCGGCGGCGGGCACAACCACGGCAAGGGGCACGCGCTGCGCCTGGGCGTGCTGGCCTCGCGCGGGCGCCGGGTGCTGGTGATGGACGCCGACCTGGCCACGCCCGTGGAGGAGCTGGCGGCGCTGCACGAGCGCCTGGACGCCGGATACGCGGCGGCCGTCGCCTCCCGCGCGCACCCGGGGGCGCGGATCGAGGTGCGCCAGCCGCGGCTGCGGCAGGCGCTGGGCCAGGCGGGGAACGTCCTGATCCGCGCCGTCGCGGTTCCGGGCCTGCGGGACACCCAGTGCGGCTTCAAGCTGTTCGAGGGCGAGCGCGCGCGGGCGGCGTTCTCCCGTTCCCGGCTGGACGGGTGGGGCATCGACGTCGAGATCCTGCGGGGATTCGGCCGGGCGGGCTGGCCGGTGGCGGAGGTGCCGGTGCGCTGGTCGCACCAGGTCGGCTCGAAGGTGCGGGCGGTGGACTACCTGCGGGTGCTGGGCGAGCTGGCGCGGCTGCTGACGCGCGGGCCCCGTCCGGCGGACCGGCTGGTCGTGGCGGGCTATCTGGCGCTCGCAGCCGTGCTGTTCGGCGGGCTGTGGGCGGACCTGGACGGCCGTTACCTGGTGGACGGCGGGCAGGACCAGACGCAGTGGGAGTGGTTCTTCGCGGTCACGGCCGACAACGTCCTGCACCTGCGCCTGGGCGACCTGCTGTTCACGACGCTCCAGAACGCCCCGCTGGGCGTGAACCTGATGGCGAACACCGCGATGTTCGGCCTGTCCGTGCCGCTGGCCCCGCTGACGGCCGTGCTGGGCCCGGAGGTCACGTGGGCGGTGGTGCTCACGGGCGGCCTGGCGGCCACGGCGGCGGCCTGGTACTGGCTGCTGCTGCGGCGCTTCGTGCGCTCCCGGTGGGCGGCGGCACTCGGCGGCGCGCTGTGCGCCTTCGGGCCGCCGATGGTCAGCCACGCCAACGCGCACCCCAACTTCGCGGTGCTCTTCATGATGCCGCTGATCGCGGACCGGGCGATGCGGCTGCGGAACGGGGCGGCCCGGGACGGCGTGCTGCTGGGCCTGTTCGCCGCCTACCAGGTCTTCCTCGGCGAGGAGGCCCTGCTGCTGGCGGCGGTGGGGCTGCTGCTGTTCGCCGTGGCCTGGGCGGCGGCCCGGCCCCGGGAGGCGCGGGCCGCGCTGCTGCCGGTGGCCCGGGGCCTGGCGGTGGCGGGGGGCGTGGCGGCGCTGCTGCTGGCGTACCCCCTGGCCTGGCAGTTCTTCGGGCCGCAGAGCTACACCGGGCTGGAGCACGGGCCCACGGGCAACTCCCCGCTGGCCATTGTGGAGTTCGCCGGGCGCTCGCTGGCCGGCGACGAGGCCACGGCCGACGCCCTGGCGCTGAACCGCACCGAGCAGAACGCCTTCCTCGGCTGGCCGCTGCTGGCGTTCGCCACCGTGGTGACGGCCTGGCTGTGGCGGGACGCGCGGGCCCGCGCCCTGGCGTTCACGGCCGCGGCGGCCGTGGTGCTCTCGCTGGGCCGGTCCATACCCGTGCCCGGCACGGGCGTCGAACTGCCGGGCCCGTGGCGGCTGGTGGACGGGCTGCCGCTGTTCGAGTCGGTCATCGAGTCGCGGATGGCGATGGCCGCCGTCCCGGCCCTGGGCATCCTGGTCGCGCTGGCCTGCGACGGCCTCGCGGCGACGCGGGACCGGGCGGTCCGGGTGGCGGGCTGGTCCGCGGTCGCGGCGGCGCTGGTGCCGATCGTTCCCACGCCCCTGGCCACGGACGAACGGCCGCCGGTCCCGGCGTTCGTCGCGGACGGCACCTGGCGGGAGTACCTGCCCGAGGGCCGGACGCTGGTGCCCGTGCCGCTGCCCGCGCCCCACGACGCCGCGGCCCTGCGCTGGCAGACCGTCGCGGACCTGGGCTTCGCCGTCCCCGGCGGGTACTTCGTCGGCCCGGCCGGGGAGGAGCGCCGGGGCGTGTACGGGCCGGTGCCGCGGCCCACGGCCGCGCTGCTGCGGGACGTCGCCGACACCGGGCTCGTACCGGAGATCGGGGAGGCGGAACGGGAGCGGGCGCGGCAGGACCTGGCGTTCTGGCGGGCCGGGCTGCTGGTCCTGTCCCCGCAACCGCGCGACGCCGCCCTGCGTGTCACCCTGCGGGCCCTGCTCGGCCAGGAGGAGAGGTGGGTGGGGGGCGTGTGGCTGTGGGAGGTGTCGCGGAAGGGGTCGTGACGGGGCGTGCGGCGGGATGAGAACGGCGTGGCGGCGTACACGGCCTACGTGGCGGCGCGGCTCCCGGCCCTGCGCCGCGTCGCGCACCTGCTGTGCCGCGACCCGCACCGCGCGGACGACGTCGTGCAGACCACGCTGACCCGCCTGTACGTCCACTGGCACCGTGCCTCGGCCGCCGCCGACCTCGACCGCTACGTGGACGCGATGCTGGTCCGCGCCTTCCTCAGCGAACAACGCCTCGCCTGGACCCGCGTCCGCCTCACCGGCGCCCCCCAGGAAACCCCCGGCCTGCCCCCCGCCCCCGCCACCCGCGACACGGAGACCCGCGCCGTGATCCACACGGCCCTCACCCGCATCCCCCCGCGCCAGCGCGCCGTCCTGGTCCTCCGCTTCCTGTGCGACCTCCCCGTGGCCGAGGTGGCCCGCATCCTCAACTGCTCCGAGGGCAACATCAAATCCCTCACCGCCCGCGGCCTGGGCCGCCTCCGGGAGCTGCTGTCGGTCTCCTTGCACCCGGCTTACGGCGAACGCCCGGGGCGGGGACGGCGGGAACCGGCCCGACGGCCGGCGTCGGCGGAAGGGGTGGCCGGGCGCACGGAGCGGGGCCGACGGCCGCCGTCGGCTGAGTGGCCGGGGCCGGCAGAACGCACGCAGCCGCAGCGACGGTCGCCGTCGGCTGAATGGTCGCGGCCGACAGAACCGGAGCGACGGCCGGCGTCGGCGAAACGGCCGCGGCAGGAGGAATGGCCCGCCGGGCGGCCGGAGTTGCCGGTAGGGCCGGACTGCACGGCCGGCCCGGGCCGACAGCCGATACGGGCAGAACGGCCGGACCCGGCGCAATGGGCGGCCCCGCGGCCGGAGCCGGGCGAACGGCCCACGTCGGCGGATGGGCGCGGTGCGCCGGGGGACACCCGCAAGGACGTTCCGGCGTCGCGTGAAACGGGATCGAAGGAGGGACGGCCGTGAACGCACCAGGCCCGGGCGGCCCGCCAGAAGGCCCCGGCCCGGACCTTCCGGACGAGCACGCGGCCCGCGAAGCGGCGTGGCTGCTCGCTGCCCTGCGCGCGGACGCCCCGCCGCCCGCCGGACCCGGCGTGAACGTGGCGCGGGCGATCACGGCGGGCGAGCGCCGGCTGCGCGCACGCCGGGTGGCGGTACCGGCCGCCGCCGCTGCGGCCCTGGCCACACTGACGGCCGGCCTGGCGGCCCTCCTCCCGGCCCTCACGGACACCCCAAC
>NZ_JAVREN010000003.1:0-241972 GCF_031845405.1 Streptomyces boetiae | reverse complement strand
GGGGGCGGGCGGGCCGCCGGCGGCGGCCGGGGCGGGGGCGGGCGCGGGCGGTGCCGGGGCGGGACCGGCGGGCGCGGGCGCGGGGGCGGGCGGGCCCGGGGCGGGAACGGGCAGCGAGGCGGCGGCGGGCGCCTCGGGCGGGGGAACGCCCTCCGGCGCGGACGGGGGAAGGGGCTGGTCGGCGGGGATGTCCAGGTACTCCGGTTCGGTGGGGGTGGCCGTGGGTCGCGGGGCCGGCGGGCGGGGGGCGACGACCCCGTCGCCCCAGGCGCCGCTGGCGCCGGGCATCAGCAGGTCCTCCTCCTCCGGCTCGCCCGGGTAGACCGGCTCGGTGTCCGTCATGCGCGCACCTCACCCATCGCTCGTGCTCCTTCCCACTCCGGACATTGACGGACGAAACATCAAGTCCGGCCGACGGCACAACGATCCATGAGCCTACCCGGGGCGCCGCCGCGCCCCGTTCGCGGGTGCGTGGCGCGCGCCCGGATGATCCGGGTCTGTCACGAAGGGGCAGGCACCCGGGCGGCGGTGACCAGAAACACAACGGACCGGCCGCTTTCCGACCAGTCGTGGACGTCGAGTTCGACCGTCTGCACCAGCGTGCACTCGACCGTGTAGCCCGCGGTGGTCAGGACCCGGCCGGCCTCCTCGGCCCGGTCGCGGGTCAGGACGTGGGTGACCAGGCGCCGGGGCCTGCGGTCGGCGCAGGCGGTCAGCACGCGGGGGCCGCCGCCGCCGATGCGGATGGCGTCGGGCTCGGGCAGCCCGTCGAGCACCTGCGGCGCGGCGCCGTGGGCGGTCTGGAGCTGAACGCCCAGGCGGCGGGCGGTCGTTGCGGCCCGTTCGCAGGCGCGCGCGTCGCGGTCCACGGCGATGACCGCGGCGCCGAGCCCGGCGGCCTCCACGGCCAGCAGGCCGTTGCCGGTGCCGACGTCCCACAGCAGGTCTCCGGGCCGGGGGCCCAGGGCGGCGAGTTGCAGGGCGCGCAGCCGCCGCCCCCCGCCCTCGCCCGGATTCCCTGAGGCGGACGCGGCGCCGGCCGGAACGGCGGCGTAGGCGGCGTCGTCCAGGCCCCAGCCGGGGGGCCGTTCACCGTCCGAGGGGTCGCGGCCGGCCAGCCAGCCGCCGCCGGTGTCCCGGGCCGCGCCGGCGCCGCCGATGACCAGCAGGATGTTGGGATCGGTCCAGCGGTGCTGGGAGACGGTGTCGGAGGTGAGGACCGAGACGCGCTCCTGGTCGGTGCCCAGCGATTCGCAGATGACGAAGGTGCGCGCCACCGGGCCCAGGAGCAGGGCGATCTCGGCGGGGCCGGCGCCGGGCGAGGTGAGGACGGCGACCTTGGGGTGGGCGCGGCAGACGTTGACGGCGCGGCGCAGGGTGCGGCGGTTGGCGACGACGACGCGGGCGTCGTCCCAGGGCATGCCGGCGCGGGCGAAGGCGGCGGCGACGGCGGAGACGGCCGGAACGACCTCCACCTCCAGGCCGTGGGCGGGGTCGCGCAGGGCGCGGACGACGCCGAAGAAGCCGGGGTCGCCGTCGGCGATGACGACGGCGCTGCCGCGGTGGGCGGCGATGCGGCCGGCGGCCAGCGGGACGCTGCCGAGCCGGACGCGTTCGGCGGCGGGCGGCACGTCGGGGAGGGCGAGGTGGCGGGGGGCTCCGGCCACCAGGGTGGCCGCCTGGAGGGCGGCGCGGGCGTGCGGGTCGAGCGGTGAGCCGTCCCATCCGATCACGGTGACGCGGTCGGCCATGGTCCGGGCGCTCCTGGAGTGCTCGCAGTGGGGGAACGGCGAAGAGCCTACCGTGCGCGGGCGGCGCGGCCGGGGGCGTTCTCAGGCCGCCAGGTCCCCGAGGTCTTCGAGATCCTCGGGCAGCAGGCCCCAGACGATGAGGTCGGTGCGGATGTCGGTCCAGCGGCCGTCCTCGGTGCGGGAGCGGACTATGAGCGCGTTGCGCAGGACGCCCTCGCTGACGCAGCCGATCTTCTGGGCGACCTGCTGCGAGGCGGTGTTGCCGGCGGCGGTGCGGATCTCCAGGCGTTCGAACTTCTGGTCTCTGAACAGCCATTGGGCGACGGCCTGGACGGACTCGGCCGCGTAGCCCTCGCCTCTGGCCCAGGGGGCGACGACGTACCCGGCCTCGGTGGAGAGGGTGCGCCAGTCGGTGTTGCGCAGGTGAACGCTGCCGACGAGGCGGTGGGTCATGCTCTCGGTGACGGCCAGCACGATGCCGCGCCCGCTGGTGCGCTCGGCGGGGGCGCGGCGGCCGATCCAGTCGCGGGCCTCGGCATTGGTGTAGGGAATGGGGACCGAGGTCCAGGTGACGCTCAGGTCGTCGCTCATCATCGCCGCCAGCTCCGGGATGTCGGCCTCCTCGAACGCCCGCAGCAGCAGACGGTCCGTCTGGATGGAGATGTCGGGGAAGGTGAGTGTCATGTGCCGCTCCCTGCCAGAGGTCTGAGGGGACAGCATGCAGCATCCGTGACCGGGACGCGCCGCCGGGCCCCGGCACGGCGGCCGGGGCCAGGGCGGGTGGCGTGGGGTGGCGGGCGCCGCCGCCCCGCCGGTGGACGGACGGGGCGTCAGGAAGCGGGAGTCCCGAACGCCGGGATGACGGAGCCGTCGAAGGTGTCCTCGATGAACTGCCGCACCTCCTCGGAGTTCAGCAGCTCGGCGAGGGTACGCACGCGCGGGTCGTCCTCGTTGCCGGCGCGGACGGCGAGGAAGTTGGCGTAGGGGTTGCCCTCGGCCTCCTCCAGCGCCAGGGCGTCCTCGGCGGGGGCGAGGCCGGCCTCGATGGCGAAGTTGCCGTTGATGACGGCAGCGTCGAAGTCCTCCAGGGAGCGCGGCAGGGTCTCGGCGGCCAGCTCCTGGAACTCCAGGCCGCCGCCGTCGGTGATGTCGGCCAGGGTGGCCTCGGCGCCGACGCCCTCGCGCAGCTCGATCACGCCGTTGTCGGCCAGCAGGGCGAGGGCGCGGCCCTCGTTGGTGGCGTCGTTGGGGACGGCGACGGTGTCGCCCTCGCCCAGGGCGGCGACGTCGTCCAGCGAGGAGGAGTAGAGGCCCAGCGGCTCCAGGTGGACGTTGACGACCGGCACGACGTCGGTGCCCTGGTTGGCGTTGAAGTCGTCCAGGTAGGGGCGGTGCTGGAAGAAGTTGGCGTCCACCTCGCCGCTGTCCACGGCGGTGTTGGGCAGGACGTAGTCGGTGAACTCGCGGATCTCCAGGTCGAGTCCGGCGTCCTCGGCGAGGTTGTCGCGGACGTACTCCAGGATGCGGGTGTGGGGGGTGGGGCTGGCCGCGACGCTCAGCGGCTCGCTCGCGTCGGGGCTCTCGCCGCCGCCCCCGTTGCCCCCGGTCTCCGGGTCGGAGTCGGTGCCGCAGGCGGCGAGGGCGAGGGTCAGGGCGATGCCGGCGGAGGCCGCGAGCAGGGATCCGGTCCTGCGGGGAGTGCGCACGAGGGTGCCTTTCGTTTCCTGTCGTTTCCGTGAGATGGGGGTGGGGTGGGCGCCGGGGCGCGGGTCAGGTGCCCGTGCGCTCGCGGCGGCGCAGCAGCCGGATCGCGCCGTCGCCCAGGAGCTGGACGGCGGTGACGATCAGAATGAGGACGAGGACGGTGACGAGCATGAAGCCGTCCTCGAAGCGCTGGTAGCCGTAGGTGAGGGCGAGGGTGCCCAGGCCGCCGCCGCCCGCGGCCCCGGCCATGGCCGAGTAGCCGATGAGGGCGATGACCGTGGTGGTCAGCCCGGCGACGAGGGAGGGCAGGGCCTGGGGCAGCAGCACCTTCAGCACGACGGTCCAGGTGCCGCCGCCCATGGCGTGGGCGGCCTCGGCCAGGCCGTGGTCGACCTCGCGGACGGCGGTCTCCACGAGCCGGGCGAAGAAGGGGACGGCGCCGATGGCCAGCGGCACGACGGCGGCCGTGGGGCCGACGGCGGTGCCGACGACGAAGCGGGTGAACGGGATCAGCGCCACCAGCAGGATGATGAACGGCAGCGAGCGGCCGATGTTGACGACCACGCCGAGGACGCGGTTGGCGACGACGTTGGCCAGCGGGCCGCCGCGGTCGGTGAGGACCAGCAGAACGCCGATGGGCAGGCCGCCGAGCACGGCGTAGACCGTGGCCCAGCCGACCATGTAGAGCGTGTCGATCGTCCCCTGCTCCAGCAGGGGCCGCATCTCGTCCCAGGTCATCGAACGTCCTCCCTCGCGGACCCGGCGGTGCCGGGGGCCCCGGGCGCCGGGGCGGCCTCCGCGTCCGGGGCGGCGGCCTGCGCGGGGGGCTTGTCCAGCAGCGTGCCGGGGGGCCCGGCGATGGGCGGGCCGGCCGTTTCCACGGTGAGGCCCTGCTCGCGCAGGAAGGCGAGGGCGGCGGCGTTCTCCTCGGGGCGGCCGGGCAGCTGGATGCGCATCCGGCCGATCTGGCGTCCGGCGACGGTGTCGAGCGCGGCGCCGAGGATGGAGACGTCCGCGTCGTGGGCGCGGGCGAGCCGGGAGACCACGGGCCGCGCGGCGCCCTCGCCGTGGAAGGTGAGGTCGAGGACGGTGACGGGCCCCTCCGCGGCCCCGGCGTCCGCGCCCGCCTCTCCGCCGAAGGGGAACAGCTCCCGGGCCAGGCGCGAGCCGGGGGTGGCCAGCAGGTCGTGGACGCGGCCGGATTCGAGGATGCGCCCGCCCTCCATCAGAGCGGCGGAGTCGCACACGGTCTTGACGACGTCCATCTCGTGGGTGATGAGCAGGACGGTCAGGCCGAGGCGCTGGTTGAGGTCGCGCAGCAGGCGCAGCACGGAGCGGGTGGTGTCCGGGTCGAGGGCGGAGGTCGCCTCGTCGGAGAGCAGCACCTTGGGGTCGCCCGCGAGGGCGCGGGCGATGCCGACGCGCTGCTTCTGGCCGCCGGAGAGCTGCGCGGGGTAGGCGCGGGCGCGCTCGGCCAGGCCGACGAGGTCGAGCAGGTCGAGGGCCTTGCGGCGGCGCTCGCGGCGGGTGAGGCCGAGGATTTCCAGCGGCAGTTCGACGTTGCCCTGCACGGTCCGCGAGGACAGCAGGTTGAAGTGCTGGAAGATCATGCCGATGCCGGTGCGGGCCCGGCGCAGGGGGCGCCCGGCGCGGGAGCCGCGGCCGGCGAGGGCGGTGAGGTCCTGCCCGTCCACGGTCACGGTGCCGGAGGTGGGGCGTTCCAGGAGGTTGAGGCAGCGGATGAGGGTGGACTTGCCCGCCCCGCTGCGGCCGATGACGCCGTAGACCTCGCCGGGTTCGACGTGGAGGCTGACGCCGTCGACGGCCGCGATGTCGCGGCCTCGCGAGCGGTAGACCTTGGTGAGGTCCGTGGTCGTGATCACTTGGTTTCCGTGGGGTCGGGTGCCGGGCACGGCGAGGGTGGGCGCGGCCGGGCACGGGGCGCGTCCCCGCGGGGCGGGGACGGGGAAACGGGAGGGAGCGCGCGGGCACGGCGCGGCAGAGCCGGGTGCCGGGGATCGCTTCGGGGCGCGGGATCGCTCGGACGGGGGCCCTCAGCGTTCACACATTCGACAACGACAGCGACAGCCGGAACCGGGCACGCGCACTGCCTCGGCCGTCTGCGGGCGGCTGCTCGTCGTGGTCATGCGCTCAAGTAAAACAGACGTGCCGGGAGTGTTTCCCCCGAGGACGAACGCTGTGGTCAAGGCCACGCGGGGGCGGCCGGCGGGACCGGGGGACGGAGGGCGGCGGCGGCCCCGTTAGAGTCGGCGCATGCTCACGCCGCTGACGGTCGCGGTCGCCGGGACCGCCCTGCTGCTGGCCGCCTGGTGCGGCTACGCGGCCTTCCGGGACCAGCCGGTCAAGGACTGGCACTACGCCGGGATGGCGGTGGTGCTGCTGCTCACCCTGGCCCAGCTCGTCGTGTCGCTGGCCCGCCTCGGCTCCGGGGAGCGCCCGGAAGGCGGCGGGACGGCCCTGTTCGTGTCCTACCTGATCTCGGTGGTGCTGTGCCTGCCCGTGGTGGGGATCGTGTCGCTGGGCGAACGCTCCCGCTGGGGGTCGGCGACGGTGGCGGCGGGCGCGGTGGTGCTGGCGGCGCTGGAGCTGCGGCTGGCGGATGTGTGGGCGGGAGGGACCGGTGGCTGAGCGGATCGCGGCGGGGCGCGCGAAAGGAACGGCCGGCGAGCCGGCGACGGGCGGCACGGGAGGCGCCCGTCGGCTGCGCGAGGGGCCGGGCCGGCTGCTGGTGACGCTGTACGGCGTCTTCACCGTGGGCGCGGCCTCGCGTTCGGTGTACCAGCTCTCGACGCGGTTCGAGGAGGCCCCGCTGGCCTACCTGCTCTCGGCCGCCGCGGCGCTGGTGTACGCGTTCATCACCGTCTCGCTGGTACGCGGCGGCGAGCGGGCGCGGCGGGCGGCGCGGGCGGCCTGCGCGGCGGAGCTGGCCGGGGTGCTGACCGTGGGGACGTGGACGCTGGCGGATCCCTCGGCGTTCCCCGACGCCACGGTGTGGTCGGACTACGGCATGGGGTACCTCTTCCTCCCGCTGATCCTGCCCGTGACCGGCCTGCTGTGGCTGCGCCGCTCCCGGGCCGGGGCCCGGGAGCGGTAGACCCGGGCCCCGGCCCGGGAGCGGCGGGGCCGGCTAGGCGGCCAGACTCCGCGGGGCCTCCTTCTCCAGGGTGACGCGGCGCAGGTGGCGGGATACCTCCTCGGTGGCGACCTGGGCGTAGCCGAGGCGGCGGTAGAGGCGGAGGTTGCCGGCGCTGCGGTGGCCGGTGAAGAGGCGGTAGCGGGCGGCGGCGCGCTCGGCCGTCAGGCGTTCCTCGACGGCGGCCAGCAGCCGGCCGCCGAGGCCGTGGCGCTGCATCCGGGGGTGCACGATGAGATGGGCGATCTCGGCCGTGCCGTCGGCGTCGACCCGCCCGCGCACCGAGCCGACGACCTCCGGGCCGAGCCGGGCGACCAGGACGCAGGTGGAGTCGATCTCCTCCCGCAGCGCGTCCAGGGTCTGGGTGAGCGGCTCCAGGGAGTAGTCGCCGTACAGTTCGGCCTCGGATTGGTAGCAGAGGTACTGGAGCTTGAGGATCTGCTCGGCGTCCTGGCCGGTCGCGTTCCCGATCGTGACGCTCATGCCCATGTGCACACGCCTCCAAGCGAGGTCTCGGACCGGGGCGCGTCGGCGGAGGGTCGCGCGGCCGGCCGGTTGTAGCCCTGACGGCGCGAGCGGGCCCGCGCCGTGCACATTCTGCTGCGTGGGGCCCGGCGCGGGGAACGCCGCGGAGTCAACTCGCCTGTGAGATTCACGACTCGGCGGCGTCCCCCGGTCGCGCTCAGTCGCGGGCGTCGGAGGCGGCGAGGAGCGCGGTGTCGGGGTGGTCGGCGAAGACGCCGTCGATGCCGGTGGCGAACCAGGCGCGCAGGGCGCCGAACACGTCGCCCCAGGCGTGCGGGTCGGTGCCGCGGCGGAACTCGGCGGGCAGGTAGCGGTTCTCGTTGCGCACCGTGTAGGGGTGAACGAGGAGGTCCGCGCCGTGGGCGTCCCGCACCAGGCGGGTCGGCTCGCCGAGGCTGCCGTCGGAGCGGCGCGGGATGACCAGGTCGAGCGTGGGGCCGATGCCCTGGGCGTACTCGGCGATCTCCTCCAGCCCGCGGGGGGTGACGAGGTCGGCGACGGTGCGCGGGTCGCCCGCGGACCGCAGGTCCCAGGGGCGGGAGTCGGCGGAGGAGAAGAGGACGACCCGCGGGGTGTCCACGAGTTCGGCCATCCGCTCCATGCTGGTGGGCTCGAAGGACTGCAGCAGCAGGGGCGAACTCGCCCGGTGCAGGCCGAAGCGGCGCAGGAGGCGGGCCAGCGGCTCCTCAAGGCCCAGGCCGATGGAGCGGAAGTAGGTGGGGTGCTTGGTCTCGGTGTACAGCCACACCGGGCGCCCGCGCTCGCGGCCCTGCTCCTGGGCCCAGCGCAGCACCTCCTCGAAGCTGGGGACGGCCCAGCGGCCGTTGTAGAGGGTGTTGTGCGGGCGCTGGTCGGGAACGCGCTCGACGGCGCGCAGGGTCTTCAGCTCCGCGAGCGTGAAGTCCTCGGTGAACCAGCCGGTGATGGACTGGCCGTCCACCGTCTTGGTGGTGCGCCGGCGCGCGAACTCGGGGTGGTCGGCGACGTCGGTGGTGCCGGAGATCTCGTTCTCGTGGCGGCACACCAGGTGGCCGTCGCGCGTGGGCACGAGGTCCTGCTCGATGACGTGGGCGCCGTGGTCGAGGCCGAGCCGGTAGGAGCCCAGGGTGTGCTCGGGGCGGTAGCCCGACGCGCCGCGGTGGGCGATCACGGTGGGGCGGGGCAGGTCGCGCGGGCCGCGGCGGGCGGCGGGCGCGGAGGCCGGGCGGCCGGCCGCGGAGGCGGCGGGCGCGGTGCCGGTGAGGAGGGTGGCCGCGCCGGCGCCCGCGACGGCGGCGCCGAGCATCGTCCGCCGGGCCGGGGCGCGGCGTGCGCCGTCCCCCTCGGGGGCGGTGCGGTCCTGGGCCGTCGCCGTGCGGCGGGCTCTGTCCACCGGAACCTCTGCCATGGTGACTCCTGCGCTCGTGTCGGGCCGGCGCACCCGCGTGGGGCGGGGCCGGATCGGGCCGATCGTAGGGAGGCGGCCGGGTCCGGGCGGGGACGCGCGGGAGAACGCCCGGCGAAGCCACGTCAAAACTGAGTATCCGCCGTGTGAACCCGGTGCGCGAGGCGGGAGGAGGCGCGAGTATCGTCCCTAGGCATGCTCGTGGCTCCCGTGCCCATGACCGACCGGAGGGGAAGTTGTCCCGTTTCGTGCTGTTGAAGGTGCTGCTCGGCCCGCTGCTGAAGCTGTTCTTCCGGCCGCGGGTCGAGGGGGGCGAGCGGGTTCCCGGGTCCGGCCCGGTGATCCTGGCCGGCAATCACCTGACCTTCATCGACTCGATCATCCTGCCGCTGACGATGGAGCGGCAGGTGTTCTTCATCGGCAAGGACGAGTACGTCACCGGCCGCAGCCTCAAGGGGCGGCTGATGGCGTGGTTCTTCACGGCCGTCGGCATGGTCCCGGTGGACCGGGACGGCGGCCACGGCGGCGTGGCCGCGCTGATGACGGGCCGCCGCATCCTGGAGGAGGGAAAGGTCTTCGGGATCTATCCCGAGGGCACCCGCTCCCCCGACGGCCGCCTCTACCGGGGCCGCACCGGCATCGCGCGGCTGACGCTGATGACGGGGGCGCCGGTGGTGCCCTTCGCGATGATCGGCACGGACCGGGTGCAGCCGGGCGGGCGCGGCCTGCCGCGCGTGGGCCCCGGCCGCCGGATCACGGTCCGCTTCGGGGAGCCGCTGGACTTCTCCCGCTACGAGGGCATGGACCGCGACCGCTACGTCCTGCGCGCCGTCACCGACGAGGTGATGACCGAGGTGATGCGGCTCTCGGGCCAGGAGTACGTCGACATGTACGCCACCAAGGTGAAGGCCGCGTAGGCGCTGCCGCGCCTGTGCCCTGCCGGGCGGGGCCTCGCAGGCCCCGCACGGGGCTGCGCCGCGCGCCCCCGTGTGAACGGGGCGCCGCCCCGGAGCGCACCGCTCGCGCGTGCGCCGCCCCCGGGGCGAGCCAACGACCGGACGCCGCCTGGCGGCGGGGCTGCCGGCCCCGGCCAGGGCACGCTGGCCCGCCACACGCGGGCACCACCTCGGCCCGGGCGGGCACGAGGCGCCGCCCGCAGGCCGCCGGCCCCGCCACACGCGGGCGCTACGCCGGCCCCGGGCAGGCACAGCGTGCCGTCCCCGCGGACGGAGGGTGGCCGCCGGCTTCACGCCGCGCGACCCGCGCAAACCACCTCGGCCCACAGGCGTGGGAAGGCCGCCGGCATGAGGCGGCCGGGAGCACCACGCGCCGCCCGCACACGCGCCGTCGCCCCGGGCACGAGCCCGACGCCGCGGGGGCGCCCACCCCCTCCCGCAGGCCGGGAACGGCCACCGGCACGAGTATCCGGGAGCAGCGCGCGCTGCACGCGCACGCGCGCCGTCGCCCCAGGCGGGACGCTGCGCCGGTAGCGACGGCCGTCGTGCGCGGTCAGCGTGGGCGGCTCACGCCCAGGGCAGCGAGCCGCGATGGGCCCAGTAGGCCGCAGGGGGCTCGGCGAGGCGTGCCAGGGCGGAGAGGTGACGGCCCTCCAAAGGGAGGGCCGCGGCTGCCAGGTTGTCGGCCAGTTGGGGGAGGGTGGCCGCGCCCGAGAGGACGATGCCGGTCCAGGGGCGGTGCAGCACGGCGGCCAGGGCCACCGCGTCGGTCGTGGTGCCCAGCTCTGCGGCGACCTCGCGCAGCGCGGGCGGCGCGGACGGCGGGGCGAGGCGGCCGTTGGCCATGCCCTCCTTGACGATCACCGTCAGCCCCGCCGCGTGCGCCTCGGCCAGCGCGGGCCCGGCCGAGGTCTCCAGCAGGTTGTACGTGGACTGCACGGTGCCGAACAGCGGCCGCCCGTCCACCCGCACGGCCAGCGCGGCGCGGATCGCCTCGGCCTGCGCGGGCCCGCTGGTGGAGAGGCCGACGCTGACGCCGCGCGCGGCGAGGGCGGCCAGGCGCTCCAGCACCGCCGGGTCGTTCAGCGCCGGGCTGTCGGGCGTCACCGAGTGGATCTGGTACAGGTCGAGCCGGTCCCCCAGCAGGGCGCGGGTCTCGGCGTACTGCCGGTCGAAGGTGGCCGCGCCGTGGTCCTTGACCTCGTGGACCTCCGCGTCGGGGCGCCAGTCGGCGGTGTAGGTATAGCCCCACTTGCTGCCGACGACCACCTCGGCGGCGGGCCCGGGCCGCGCGTCCAGCCACCCGGCCAGGAACTCCTCGGCCCGCCCGTAGGAGCGGGCCGCGTCGAGGTAGCGCACGCCCGCGGCGTACGCGGCGTCCAGCAGCCGGTGGCTGCGCTCCCGCAGCGCCTCCGGGCTGCGCCCGGCCGGCAGGTCGCGCTCGCGCCCGAGGTTGATGTACCCGGGCCGCCCCACGGCCGCGAGCCCCAGCCCGATCCGCGCGGCCGGCGTGTCCTGGGAGCTGAAACGGGTGAACGCCATGGGTGCTGACCTCGCGAACGTGCGGCTTGCCGGTGCACCCCCACGCTACCCGGCTCCCGGCACGAGGCCGGGAGCCGGCAGGGACGGGCCCACCCGGCGGGGGGGGCGGGGCCCCACCGGGCGCGGCGCCGGCTGCTCGCCCCGACGGTCACCGGTCGCCCGGCGGGCCCGGGTGAGCCCCCTGCGTGCGGCCCCGGCCACCGCGCGGTAGCTGATCCGCCCTGCGCCGCGCGGGCGTTGCCCCCTGGGCGAGCCGGCCCGGTGCCGGCCGCCTTCCGGCCCGTGCCCTTCGGCTCGCCGCGGGCAAGGCCCCGGGACGGCAGCGCGACGCCGCGTAGGCGCGGCCGAGGCAGCGGGACCCCGGTGGGCCCCGGCGGAAGCCGGGACGCGCGGCCCGTTTCCGGAAGCATCGTGGACACGGTCGTGAAACGCCCGTCGCCTACCGTCACGTCATGGCGGACGTTTTCGACTCGTATGCACTCGCGGACGCGTGGGATGAGATGTTCGAACGGCCCGGAGTCGTGCGGGCGGCCTATGAGCCGGTCTTCGCCGCCCTCCAGCCGCTCGACGCGTCGGATCTCGCCTTCCGGGCGGAGCAGATGGCGCGGTCGTTCACCGACCGGGGCGTGACCTACGCGCACGCCGGGGAGGAGCGGCCGTTCCCGCTCGACCTCGTGCCGCGCATCCTGGACGCGGCGGAGTGGGACACCCTCACGCGGGGGGTGCGCCAGCGCGTGCGGGCGCTGGAGGCGTACCTGGGCGACGCGTACGGCCGTTGCCAGGTCTTCGAGGACGGCGTGGTGCCCTACCGGCTGCTGCACTCCTCGCCGCACTACCACCGCGCGGCGCACGGCGTGGAGCCGCCCAACGGGGTGCGCGTCCACGTCGCGGGCGTGGACCTGGTGCGGGACGTGGACGGCGGCTTCCGGGTGCTGGAGGACAACGTCCGCATCCCCTCGGGAGTTTCGTATGTGATCGAGAACCGGCGGGCGATGACCAGGGTCTTCCCCTCGCTGTTCGCGGAGGCACCGGTGCGGCCGGTGGACGAGTACCCGCAGCGGCTGCTGGCCGCGCTGCGGGCCGCGGCCCCCGAGGGCACGGACGACCCGGTGGTCGTGGTGCTCAGCCCCGGCGTGCACAACGCGGCCTACTTCGAACACGCCCTGCTGGCACGGCTGATGGGCGTGCAGCTCGTGGAGGGCCGGGACCTGGTGTGCTCGGGCACCCGGGTGCGGATGCGGACCACGCGCGGGGAGGTGCCGGTGCACGTGGTCTACCGCCGCATCGACGACGAGTTCCTCGACCCGCTGCACTTCCGGCCCGATTCGCTGATCGGCTGCCCCGGCATCATGACGGCGGCCCGGGCCGGGCACGTCACCCTGGCCAACGCGGTGGGCAACGGCATCGCGGACGACAAGCTGCTCTACACCTACGTGCCCGACCTCATCCGCTACTACCTGGGCGAGGAGCCGCTGCTGCCGAACGTCGAGACCTACCGCCTGGAGGATCCCGGGCAGCTCGAGGCCGTGCTCGACCAGCTGGACCGGCTGGTGATCAAGCCGGTGGACGGCGCGGGCGGGGCCGGCATCGTCATCGGCCCGCAGGCGGACCGGCCCACGCTGGAACGCCTGCGGCGGGCGCTGACCGCGGACCCGCGCGGCTGGATCGCCCAGCGGCCGGTGCGGCTGTCCACCTCCCCGACCCTGGCCGGGGGCGGCGTGGCGCCGCGCCACATCGACCTGCGGCCGTTCGCGGTCAACGACGGCGGCGACGTCTGGCTGCTGCCCGGCGGGCTGACCCGCGTGGCGCTCGGGGAGGGGAACCTGGTGGTCAACTCCAGCCAGGGCGGCGGCTCCAAGGACACCTGGGTGCTGCCCCGGTACCGCGGGCACGGCGCGGCGGGCCGTTCGCTGTTCGCCGCCATCGCGGCGGGGCGCACCCTGCCCCCGGCCCGCGGCGTGGTGCCGCGCGAGCTGGGACCGGCCGCGGCGCAGCAGGAGGGGGCGCAGTGAGCGTCGCTCCCCCGCGTGGGGGCCCCGCCGGGCGAAGCCCGGGATACACCGAGGAGGCGCAGTGACCACGCAGGTGATGCTCTCGCGGATCGCGGAGTCGCTGTTCTGGACGGGGCGTTACGTGGAGCGGGCGGACGACACCGCGCGCATCCTGGACGCCTACCTGCACCGGCTGCTGGAGGACCCCTGGAGCGACGAGGACGCGGCCTGCCGCTCCCTGCACGCGATCCTGGGCGTGGCCGCGGACCCGGTGCGGCCCTGCGACATCGACCAGGTGCTGGAGCGGCTGGCGTTCGACCGGGCGGGGGGCGGGGCGATCGAGGGGGCGCTGGGCGCGGCGCGGGAGAACGCCCGCCGGGCGCGGGAGGTGGTCTCCACGGAGATGTGGGAGTGCCTGAACTCCACCTGGCACGGCCTGACGGAGCTGCGCGCGGCGGCCCGCCGCACCGGCCCGCACGCCTACCTGGGGCTGGTGCGCAGCCGGGCGGCGCTGTTCTTCGGCCTGGCGGACTCGACGATGAACCGGGACGACGGCTGGCGGTTCGTGGTGCTGGGCCGGAGCCTGGAGCGGGTGGACATGACGGCGCGGCTGCTGGCGGTGCGGGTGCTGGCGGCGGTGCACGCCCCGGACTGGCCGACGCTGCTGAACGCCAGCGGCGCGGACGAATCGTTCCTGCGGGCCCACGGGGGCCGGGCGGGGGACTCGGCGAGCGTGGCCGGTTTCCTGCTGCTGAGCCGGGACTTCCCGCGCTCGGTGCTGCACGCGCTGAGCACGGCCGAGGCGTGCCTCGCGGCGCTGGGCGACCAGCGGCGCGGCGGGGACGCGTACGGCCGCCGGGACCCGGCGCTGCTGCCGGTGGGGCGGATGCGCACGCGCCTCGAATATCTGGACCCGGAGGTCCTGCGGAACGGACTGCCGGGCCTGCTGCGGGACTTGCAGGAGGCGTGCACGGAGTCGGCGCGGGCCGTGGCCGAGCGGTACTTCCCGTTCGACGGCCCCGTGACCTGGTCGCAGGAGGGCGTGTGAGCGCGAGCACCGAGTGGGCCGGGACCGCCGCCGGGGGCGCCCCGGGGCGGCGGCTGAAGATCCGGCACGCGACCCGGGTCGTCTACGACGGGCGCGCGGCCTCCTCGCACAACGAGCTGCGGATGACGCCGCTGACCCTGCCCGCGCAGACGGCGCTGGACGCGCGGATCGACATCGCCCCGGGCGTTGCCCCGTGGAGCTACTGGGACTACTGGGGCACGCAGGTGACGGCCTTCGACCTGATGGAGCCGCACGAGTCGCTGCTGATCGTCGCCACCAGCCTGGTGGAGACCGCTCCCCCGCCGCCGCTTCCCGCCGAGCCGGGGTGGGAGGAGATCGCGAGGCTGCTGGAGGCCTCGAAGCTGGCGGAGTTCGGGCTGCCCACCCCGCGCACGGCGGTGGGCGAGGAGCCGGTGGCGCGCGCCCGGGAGGCGGCGGCCGGTCTCGGGCCGCACGAGGCGGCGCTGGCGGTGGCCGGGCTGGTGCGCGACCGGGTGGCGTACCTTGCGGGAAGCACCGGCGTGCACACCGGCGCTCAGGAGGCGTGGGAACAGCAGGCGGGCGTGTGCCAGGACATCACGCACCTGACGGTGGCCCTGCTGCGCCGGGTCGGGCTGCCGGCCCGGTACGTCTCGGGCTACCTGCACCCGGACCCGGACGCGCCCCCGCACCGGCCGGTGGCCGGGGAGAGCCACGCCTGGGTCGAGTACTGGGCGGGCGGCTGGGTGGCGTACGACCCGACCAACCGCGCCCGGGCCGGGGAGTCGCACGTGGTGGTGGCCCGGGGGCGGGAGTACGGGGACGTGGTGCCGCACAAGGGCGTCTACCACGGCGCCCCGAGCGGCCCGCCTCAGGTGGAGGTGGAGTTCACCCGGCTCGCGTAGGCGGCGACCCACTCGCGCTGGCGGGCCAGGTCCGCCTTGGCCTCGCCGAGCTGGACGGCGACGGCGGCCGGGGCGGTGCCGCCCCGGGCGTCGCGGGCCGCCAGGGAGCCCCGCACGGTCAGGACCTCGCGCACGCCCGGGGTGAGGTGCGGGGAGATCTTGGCGAACTGCTCGTCGGTGAGCCGGTCGAGCTCGATGCCCTCGGACTCGCAGACCTTGACGCACTCGCCCGCGATCTCGTGGGCGTCGCGGAACGGCACGCCCCGCTTGACGAGCCACTCCGCGATGTCGGTGGCCAGCGAGAACCCGGCCGGGGCCAGCTCGGCCATCCGCTCCCCGTGGACGGTGAGGGTGGCGAGCATCCCGGTGAATGCCGGCAGCAGCACCTCCAGCTGGTCGCAGGAGTCGAAGACCGGCTCCTTGTCCTCCTGGAGGTCGCGGTTGTAGGCGAGCGGGAGGGCCTTGAGGGTGGCCAGCAGACCGGTGAGGTTGCCGATGAGGCGGCCGGACTTGCCCCGGGCCAGCTCGGCGATGTCCGGGTTCTTCTTCTGCGGCATGATCGAGCTGCCGGTGGAGAACGCGTCGTGCAGCGTCACGAAGGAGAACTCCTTGGTGTTCCACACGATGACCTCCTCCGCGATGCGCGAGAGGTCCACGCCGATCATGGCGGTGACGAACGCGAACTCTGCGGCGAAGTCCCGGGAGGCCGTGCCGTCGATGGAGTTGGCCGCCGAGCCGCCGCCGAAGCCGAGGTCGCGGGCGACCGCCTCCGGGTCCAGACCCAGCGAGGAGCCGGCCAGGGCGCCGGAGCCGTAGGGCGAGACGGCGGTGCGCGCGTCCCACTGCCGCAGCCGCTCGGCGTCCCGGGACAGGGCCTGGACGTGGGCGAGGACGTGGTGGGCGAAGAGGACGGGCTGGGCGTGCTGGAAGTGCGTGCGGCCGGGCATGGCGACGTCCGGGTGGGCGTCGGCCAGGGCGATCAGCGCCTCCTGGAGGTCCGCGATGAGGCCGCCGAGGAGCCGGGCGTGGTCGCGCAGGTACATCCGGAAGAGGGTGGCGACCTGGTCGTTGCGGGAGCGGCCGGCGCGCAGCTTGCCGCCCAGCTCGGGGCCCAGCCGCTCCAGCAGGCCGCGCTCCAGGGCGGTGTGCACGTCCTCGTCCGCGAGGGTGCCGGTGAACGTCCCGTCCGCCACGTCCGCGGCCAGCCGGTCCAGGCCGGCCAGCATCCGCTCCAGCTCCTCCTCGGTCAGCAGCCCGGCGCGGCGCAGCACCCGGGCGTGGGCCCGGGAGCCGGCGATGTCGTAAGGGGCCAGGCGCCAGTCGAAGTGGACGGAGGCGCTCAGCCGCTCCAGGGCCTCGGCCGGGCCGTGCGCGAAGCGTCCGCCCCACAGCCGCAGGCCGTCGTTGCCCCCTGCCTGGGCCGTCACCGGCTCTGGTCCCGGCGGGCGGCGATCTTGCCGGACATGCCGAAGATCTCGATGAAGCCCTTGGAGAGCGACTGGTCGAAGGTGTCGCCGGTGTCGTAGGTGGCCAGGCTGAAGTCGTACAGCGACTCCTCGGAGCGCCGGCCGGTGACGACGGCCCGGCCGCCGTGCAGGGTCATCCGGATGTCGCCGCTGACGTGCTGGTTGGCCTCGCGGACGAAGCCGTCCAGGGCCCGCTTCAGCGGGGAGTACCACTGGCCGTCGTAGACCAGCTCGGACCAGCGCTGCCCGACCTGCCGCTTGTAGCGGGCCAGCTCGCGCTCGACCGTGACGTTCTCCAGCTCCTGGTGGGCGGTGATCAGGGCGATGGCGCCCGGGGCCTCGTACACCTCGCGGGACTTGATGCCGACCAGGCGGTCCTCGACCATGTCGATCCGGCCCACGCCCTGCGCGCCGGCCCGCTCGTTCAGCTCGGCGATGGCCTGGAGCGGGGTGACCTCGCGGCCGTCGAGCGCGACGGGCACGCCCTGGCGGAAGGTGATGACCACCTCGTCGGCCTCGCGGGGGGCGGCGGGGTCCTGGGTGTACTCGTAGATGTCCTCGATCGGCGCGTTCCAGATGTCCTCCAGGAAGCCCGTCTCGATGGCGCGGCCGAAGACGTTGGCGTCGATGGAGTACGGGGACTTCTTGGTGGTGGCGATCGGCAGGCCCTTCTCCTCCGCGAAGGCGATGGCCTTGTCCCGGGTCATGGCGTAGTCGCGGACCGGGGCGATGCAGGTGAGGGAGGGGGCCAGGGAGGCGATGCCGGCCTCGAAGCGGACCTGGTCGTTGCCCTTGCCGGTGCAGCCGTGGGCGACGGTGTCCGCGCCGTGCTTCCGGGCGGCGGCGGCCAGGTGCTTGACGATCAGGGGCCGGGAGAGGGCGGAGACCAGGGGGTAGCGGTCCATGTAGAGGGCGTTGGCCTGGATCGCGGGCAGGCAGTACTCGTTGGCGAACTCGTCCTTGGCGTCCACCACCTCGGCCTCGACCGCGCCGCAGTCCAGCGCACGCTTGCGGATGACGTCCAGGCTCTCGCCGCCCTGGCCGACGTCGACGGCGACGGCGACGACCTCGGCGCCGGTCGCCTCGGCGATCCAGCCGATGCAGACGGAGGTGTCCAGTCCGCCGGAGTAGGCGAGTACGACGCGCTGGGTCACGGTGACTCCTCAGGAAGCATGCACTGACTGGAATAAGTATGCAGGGTTCCGCATGCCTCGTCAATCCGACGGCGATCCGACGGCGATCCGACGGCGCTCTCGGGCCCCGGCGCCGGTAAATCGGTGCCGCCGCCGGGGCGCCGGGGGCGATACTGCGGGCCATGGGGAAGACCTACGCGCGCATCGAGGGCCGGCTGCGGACGTTCATCGAGGAGCAGCCCGTCTTCTTCACCGCCACCGCCCCGCTGACCGCCGAGGGGACGGTGAACCTCTCCCCCAAGGGCGTGTCGGGCTCCTTCGCCGTGCTGGACCCGCTGACGGTGGCCTACCTGGACTTCGCCGGGAGCAACGCCGAGACCATCGCCCACCTGCGGGAGAACGGCCGGATCACCCTGATGTGGTGCGCCTTCTCCGGCCCGCCCACCATCGTGCGCGTCCACGGGCGGGGCGAGCCCGTCTTCCGGGACGACCCGCGCTTCCCGGGGCTGGTGGAGCGCTTCCCCGGCGTGCGGACGGGGAACCACGGGCTGCGGGCCGTGATCGTGGTGCGCGCCGAGCTGATCCGGGACACCTGCGGCTACGCCGTCCCGTTCATGGACTACGCGGGGGAACGGCCGTTGCACGCCTCGCGGTTCGCGCGGGAGACGGACGAGACGCTGGACGCGTACTTCCAGGGCAAGGAGCACGTGGGCACCAGCCTGGACGGGCTGCCGGGGCTCCCGCTGCCGCTGCCCCCGACCCCGCCCGCCCCGCCGGGGGCCTGAGCGGGGTCGCGATTCCCTCCCGGCCACCCGGCCGCGTCTTCACTCGAACGGGTGGTTAGGGCCGCCATCGCCCGGCTCACGGTTGCTCCCCCCGGCGCAGAACGCCAGGTCAGCGCCGCGCATCGGGGGCGAAGGGCGCGAACGGCGCGACGGGGCGTGCGCACGCGGCGGAACGCGCCGTTCCTGTGGCGCTCCCCACCGGCCAAGCTGTCCGGCATCAGCAGCGTTCAGCGACCGGTAAGGGGAGTGCTGCCCATGTCCGTTCACCCGGAGTCGCCGGCGATGGCCCAGGCCAGGACGGAGGCGCCCGCGTGACCACCGTTCCCGACACCGGAAGCGACCGGCGCACCGCGCTGGCCGCCCTGCGCGAGACCCGGGTCCTGCTGGACCCGGCGCTGCGGGCGTCCGTGCACGAGCTGCCCGCGCCCGTGGCCCGCGTCGCCTCGTACCACTTCGGCTGGACCGACCGGGACGGCCGCCCCTCGGACGCCCCGGCCGGGAAGGCGCTGCGGCCGGCCCTGGTCCTGGGCTGCGCGGCGGCCGTGGGCGGGCGGCCCGAGGACGCGCTGGCCCCGGCGGTCGCGGTGGAGCTGGTGCACAACTTCTCGCTGCTGCACGACGACATCCTCGACGGCGACACCACCCGCAGGCACCGGGCCACGGCCTGGACGGTCTTCGGCACCGCCTCGGCGCTGCTGGCCGGGGACGCGCTGCTGGTGCACGCCGGGCGCGTGCTCACCGGGCAGCCCGGCCGGCTGGCCACGGCCACCGGCTTACGCTGGCTCAGCGAGGCGACCACCCGGCTGATCGAGGGCGAGCAGACGGACATCTCCTTCGAGGAGCGCGAGCACGTCACGCTCGTGGAGTGCCTGGCGATGACCGAGCGCAAGACCGCCGCGCTGCTGGCCTGCGCCTGCGCGCTGGGGGCCCTGTGGGCCGGCGGCTCGGCCGACCGCACCGAGGCGCTGCGGCGGTTCGGCAGCCACCTGGGCATGGCGTTCCAGCTCGCGGACGACCTGCTGGGCATCTGGGGCGACCCGGCGGTGACCGGGAAGCCGGCCGGGGCGGACCTGGCCAGCCGGAAGAAGAGCCTGCCGGTGGTGGCGGCCCTGGACTCCGGGACCCCGGCGGCCCGGCGGCTGGCCGAGGCGTACGGCAAGGGCGGGCCGGAGCCGGGACCGGCGGGCCCCGCCGGGCGCCGGGCAGAGGGCGACCCGGCCGAGACCGCGCACCTGGCGGCGCTGGTGGAGGAGGCCGGCGGGCGGGCCTGGGCGGAGCGGGCGGCGGAGGAGGAGCTGCGGCTGGCGCTGGAGTGCCTGGCCGCGGCGGAGCCCGCGCCGGGGGCGGCCGAGAGCCTGGCGGCGCTGGCCCGGCTGGCCTGCCACCGCGACCGCTGACCGGGCGGACGCGGGGGCCGGGCGGACGCGGGGGCCGGCGCGGCGTCAGCCGTCCGGCTGCTCCGCCTCCTTCTGCTTCTGCGCCAGCCGCAGCAGGTGGTCGGCCAGCGGCTGCCCGCCCAGCGGGTCGCGGCTGATCAGCAGCACGGTGTCGTCCCCGGCGATGGTGCCCAGGATCTGGTGCACCTCCGCCTGGTCGATCGAGGAGGCGAGGAACTGCGCGGCCCCGGGCGGGGTGCGCAGCACCACCAGGTTCGCGGAGGCCTCGGCCGAGATCAGCAGCTCGCCCGCCAGCCGGGCCATCCGCTCCTCCTTGGCCGACTCCCCCAGCGGCGCCCGGGGCGTGCGGAAGCCGCCCTCGCTGGGCACGGCGTAGATCAGCTCGCCGCCGGTGTTGCGGATCTTCACCGCGCCCAGCTCGTCGAGGTCCCGGGAGAGCGTCGCCTGGGTGACGCTCAGCCCGTCGTCGGCCAGCAGCTTGGCCAGCTGGCTCTGGGAGCGGACGGGCTGCCGGTTGAGGATGTCCACGATCCGGCGGTGCCGGGCGGTGCGGGTCTGCGGTACGGAGGGGCCGTTCGGCTGGCGCTGCTCGCTCATGCTCCCTCTCTTCGTGCGGTCAACGGGGCGCCGCCGCCTCTCCCGTGCGGGTGTCCACCGCGTCCAGGACGCCGGGGAGCGCCGCGAGGAAGGCGTTCACCTCGCCGTCCGTGAGGATCAGCGGCGGCGCGAGCCGGATCACGTCGGGGGCCACGGCGTTCACCAGCAGGCCCGCCCGCTCGGCGGCCTGCTGGACCCGGGGCGCCAGCGGCTCGGTCAGCACGATACCCAGCAGCAGCCCGGCGCCCCTGACCCGGTCCACCAGGGGGTGGCCCAGGCTCCAGATCCCGTCGCGCAGCCGCTCGCCCGCGTCCTTGACGCGCTGGAGCAGGCCCTCGGACTCGATGGTCTCCAGCACGGCCAGGGCGGCGGCGCAGGAGACGGGGTTACCGCCGAAGGTGGAGGCGTGCGTGCCGGGGGTCAGCAGCTCGGCGGCCGGGCCGAACGCCAGGGCCGCGCCGATCGGCAGCCCGCCGCCCAGGCCCTTGGCGAGGGTCACCACGTCCGCCTCCACGCCCTGGGCCTGCCCGGCGAACCAGTGCCCGGTGCGGCCGATGCCGGTCTGCACCTCGTCCAGCACCAGCAGGGTGCCGGTGGCGCGGGTGATCTCCCGGGCGGCGGCCAGGTACCCCTCGGGCGGGACGACCACGCCGTTCTCGCCCTGCACCGGCTCCAGGATCACCAGGGCCGTGTCGGTGGTGACGGCGGCGCGCAGCGCGTCGGCGTCACCGTAGGGGACGTGGGTGACCTCGCCGGGCAGGGGCTGGAAGCCCTCGTGCTTCTTCGGCTGCCCGGTCAGGGCCAGGGCGCCCATCGTGCGGCCGTGGAAGCCGCCCGCGGCGGCGACCATGTGCGGGCGGCCGGTGCGCCGGCCGATCTTGAAGGCCGCCTCGACGGCCTCGGCGCCCGAGTTGCCGAAGTAGACGCGGCCCGGGCGCCCGGCCAGGGACAGCAGCCGCTCGGCGAGGGCGACGGTGGGCTCGGCGATGAAGAGGTTGGAGACGTGGCCCAGCAGCGCGATCTGGTCGCAGACGGCGCGGACCACGGCGGGGTGGCCGGTGCCCAGGGAGGTGACGGCGATGCCGCCGACGAAGTCCAGGTACTCGCGGCCGTCGGCGTCCCACAGCCGGGCGCCCTCGCCGTGCGTGATGGCCAGGCGGGGCGTTCCGTAGGTGTCCATCAGCGCGCCCTGCCAGCGCGTGGCCAGCGCGGCGTTCCCGGCGTCGTTCCCGGCGTCGTTCGCGGTGTCGTTCGCGGTTCCGGTCTCGTGGGCGGTTCCGTTCCCGGTCATGTCGGCTCTCCCTCGGGTCCGTCGGGTCCGGTGGCGGCGGGCGCGGGCGGGTCGGGGACGACCATGGTCCCGATGCCCTCGTCCGTGAAGATCTCCAGCAGGATGGAGTGGGGCACGCGGCCGTCGATGACGCGCGCGGTGCGCACGCCGTTGCGCACGGCGTACAGGCAGCCCTCCATCTTGGGCACCATGCCGCTTGCCAGGTCGGGCAGCAGCTTCTCCAGCTCGCTCTCGGTGAGGCGGCTGATCACCTCGTCGCTGGCGGGCCAGTCGGCGTACAGGCCCTCGACGTCGGTGAGCACCATCAGGGTCTCCGCGCCGAGCGCGGCGGCCAGGGCGGCGGCGGCCGTGTCGGCGTTGACGTTGTAGACGTGGTCGTCGTCGGCGCTGCGGGCGATGGAGGAGATGACGGGGATGCGCCCGTCGTCCAGCAGGGCCGTGACGGCGCCGGGGTCGATGCCGGTGATGTCGCCGACGCGGCCGAGGTCCACCGGCGCGCCGTCGACCTTGGCGTAGCGCTTGGTGGCGGTCATCAGGCGCGCGTCCTCGCCGGTCAGGCCGACGGCCAGCGGGCCGTGCCGGTTCAGCAGGCCGACCAGCTCGCGCTGGACCTGCCCGGCGAGCACCATCCGGACCACGTCCATGGTCTCGGGGGTGGTGACGCGCAGCCCGCCGCGGAACTCGGAGGTCAGGCCGAGGCGGTCGAGCTGGGCGTTGATCTGCGGGCCGCCGCCGTGCACGACGACGGGGCGCAGGCCGGCGTGGCGCAGGAAGACGACGTCCTGGGCGAAGGCGGCCTTGAGGTCCTCGTCCACCATGGCGTTGCCGCCGAACTTCACGACCACCGTCCTGCCGTGGTGGCGCGTCAGCCAGGGCAGGGCCTCGATGAGCGTGCGGGCCTTGGGCAGCGCGGTGTGCTTGCGGGTGGGGGAGGTCATGAGGAGTAGGCGCTGTTCTCGTGGACGTAGTCGGCGGTGAGGTCGTTGGTCCAGATCTCGGCGGAGGCGGAGCCGGCGGCGAGGTCGGCGGTGATGGTGACCTCGCGGAAGCGCATGTCCACGCGGTCGCGGTCCTCGCCGACCGCGCCGTTCTTGCAGACCCACACGCCGTTGATGGCGACGTTGAGGCGGTCGGGCTCGAAGGCGGCGGAGGTGGTGCCGATGGCCGAGAGGACCCGGCCCCAGTTGGGGTCCTCGCCGTGGATGGCGCACTTGAGGAGGTTGTTGCGGGCGATGGAACGGCCCACCTCCAGGGCGTCGTCCTCGCTGGCCGCCCCGGTGACCTCGATGCGGATGTCCTTGGAGGCGCCCTCGGCGTCCTTGATCAGCTGGAGGGCGAGGTCGGCGCAGACCCGGCGGACGGCCTCGGCGAACTCGGCCCGGTCGGGCACGACGCCGGAGGCGCCGGAGGCCAGCAGCAGCACCGTGTCGTTGGTGGACATGCAGCCGTCGGAGTCGATCCGGTCGAAGGTGACGCGGGTGGCGGCGTGCAGGGCGCTCTCCAGCGGGCCCTGGCCGGGGTCGGCGTCGGTGGTGAGGACGACGAGCATGGTGGCCAGGCCGGGGGCGAGCATGCCGGCGCCCTTGGCCATGCCGCCGACGGTCCAGCCGGCGGGGCTGGTGACGGCGGCGGTCTTGTGCACGGAGTCGGTGGTCTTGATGGCGACGGCGGCGTCCTCGCCGCCATCGGCGGAGAGCGCGGCGGCGGCGGCGTCGAGGCCGGGCAGCAGGCGGTCCATGGGCAGGCGCAGGCCGATGAGGCCGGTGGAGGCGACGGCGACCTCGCCTGCGCTGTGCCCGAGGATCCCGGCGGCGCGCTCGGCGGTGGCGTGGGTGTCCTGGAAGCCGAGGGGGCCGGTGCAGGCGTTGGCGCCGCCGGAGTTGAGAACGACCGCGGTGACCCGGCCGCCGCGCAGCACCTGCTCGGACCAGACGACGGGGGCGGCCTTGACGCGGTTGCTCGTGAAGACGCCGGCGGCGTCGGCGCGCGGGCCCTGGTTGACCACCAGGGCGAGGTCGGGGGCGGGGGCCCCGCCCCGCTCCGGGGCGGCCTTGATGCCGGCGGCCACGCCGGCGGCGAGGAATCCCGCTGCTGCGGTCACGCTCACTGCTTGCCTCCGCTCACGGGGCGACTCCGATCGTGGTGAGTCCGAGGTCCTCGGGCAGGCCGAGGGCGAGGTTCATGCTCTGCACGGCCCCGCCCGCGGTGCCCTTGGTGAGGTTGTCGATGGCGCTGACGGCGATGATCCGGCCGGCCGCCTCGTCCAGGGCGACCTGGATCAGCGCGGCGTTGGACCCGAGGACCGCCGCGGTGCTGGGCCACTGCCCCTCGGGGAGCAGGCGGGCGAACGGCTCGCCCGCCAGGGCCTTGTCGTACGCCTCGCGCAGCCCGGCCGCGGTGACGCCGGGCCTGGCGCGCGCGGAGCAGGTGGCCAGGATGCCGCGGGGCATCGGCGCGAGGGTGGGCGTGAACGAGACGGTGACGCGCTCCCCGGCGACGGCCGAGAGGTTCTGGATCATCTCGGGGGTGTGCCGGTGGCCGCCGCCGACGCCGTAGGGGCTCATCGCGCCCATGACCTCGCTGCCCAGGAGGCGCTGCTTGGCGCCGCGCCCGGCGCCCGAGGTCCCGGAGGCCGCGGTGATGACGGCCTCGGGCTCGGCCTGCCCGGCGGCGTAGGCCGGGAAGAGCGCCAGGGAGACGGCGGTGGGGTAGCACCCGGGGACCGCGACGCGCGTGGACCCCCTGAGGGCGTCGCGGGCCCCGGGCAGCTCGGGGAGGCCGTAGGGCCAGGTGCCGGCGTGCGGGCTTCCGTAGAAGCGCTCCCAGTCGGCGGGGTCCACGAGCCGGAAGTCGGCGCCGCAGTCCACGATCAGCACGCCCTCGCCCAGCTCCTCGGCGACGGCGGCCGACTGGCCGTGCGGGAGGGCGAGGAAGACCACGTCGTGCCCGGCCAGCTCCTCGGCCGTGGTGGGCGCGAGCACCCGGTCGGCCAGCGGCAGCAGGTGCGGCTGCGCCTCCCCGAGCCGCTGCCCCGCGCTGGCGTTCGCGGACAGGGCCCCGATCTCCGCCTCCGGGTGCTGAAGAAGCAGCCGCAGGATCTCGCCCCCCGCATAACCGCTCGCCCCGGCCACCGCAGCGCGCACCGTCATCGCCTCCTCGCACTCGCCGTCCCGGCATGACTATACGCACCATGGCAGTTTTATGCAATCGGCCCCGGTGGGTACGCCCCCGGCTCAGGGGCCGGTGCGCAGGTCAAGCCAGGCGGTGACGTGGGTGTCGTCGGCCTCGGGGGTGGCGTCGAGGCGGGCGAGGAGGCGGCGGACGGGGGCGTTGTCCGGGGTGGTGCTCAGGTAGAGGGCGGTGAAGCCGTCCCGGCGCGCGGTCTCGCACAGCAGGGGCAGCACCGCGCCGCCCACGCCGACGCCCCGGTGCGAACGCCCGAGCCACAGGCCGGCCTCGGCGGCGCGGCGTCCGGGGCCCGGGTCCGGCAGCGGGCACAGGCGGGCGGCGCCCGCCACGGCCGTTCCCTCGAGGACGGCGTAGGTGGCCTCCACCGGCTCGGCCGCGAGCCCCCGGGAGCGGTGGAAGGCGAGGAAGGCCTCGCGCCGCCGGGACGTCCACCCGGGCGGGCCCTCCACGGGCGGCATCACCTCCAGCGGGTCGGCGTCCGCGACGGCCGTCGCGAGGAGGTCGTCGAGCAGGTCGTGGTCCAGCGGCGCGAGCCGCACGTCCGGGCGCATGCGCGCATCCTGTCAACGCGCCGGGCCCGCGCGACAACGGCTTTTCCCCACGCGCCCCCGCGCTTGCAGACTGTCGCCATGCTGAGGATGCGCCCGACGCGGGCGGACGAGGTGGAGCTGGTGGCCGGGTGGGAGAGCGGCCCCGACACGGCGTGCTGGCTGGGCGAGACGGGCCTGGCCTGGCACCGGCGCGCCCTGCGCGACCCGGACGTGGAGCACCTGATCGCAGAGGCGGAGGAGGGGCGGCCGGCCGGCTTCGTGGTCCTGGCGGGGCTGGTGGAGGGCGGCGGGGTCGTGGAGCTGCGGCGCCTGGTGCTGGGCGCGGGCTTCCGGGGCGCGGGCCGGGGCCGGGCGCTGCTGCGGGCGGCGGTGGGGCGGGCGTACCGGGTGCACGGCGCGGCGCGGGTGTGGCTGGACGTCAAGCCGGACAACGTCCGGGCGCGGGCCCTCTACGCCTCCGAGGGCTTCGTCCCGGACCCGGCCGGGCCGGCGGAGGGGCTGGTGATCATGCACCACGGGGCGGGAACGGCCTGAGGCCCCGCCGCACGGGCGGGCGGCCACGGTCTCACGGCGCGTCGCCGGGCGGGCCGACGCGGCCGGCGGGGAGGGCGCAGGCGGGGGTTCCGCCGGGGAGGCGGCGGCGGTTGGCGGCGATCAGCCGGTAGAGCGGGGGCGCCAGCCAGCGCGCGGGCGGGAGCGCGAGGAGGGCGCCGAGCACGGCCCACCCGCGCGGGGCGCTCAGCAACGCTCGCGCGACGGCGTCCGCGCCCCCGCGCACCGTCCCGTCCGGGGTGATCCACAGCACCTCGTGCTGGGCGCGCTCGGGCGTGGTGCCGAGCGCGTCGAGGTCGGCGAACTGCCAGGGCACCGCGTCGCACCGGGGCCGCACGCGCCGCTCGGCGAAGCGCATCACGGTGGTGCAGAAGCCGCAGTCCCCGTCGTAGACGAGCGTCGGTCGGGTCCGCATGCCTCCAGTCTCCCGCGCCGCCCGCGAGCCCGCCGGACAGGGCGGCGCTCGGGGATGCGAGGGCTCCGGGCCTCAGCCGACGCGCAGGCTCCAGCGCCCGGGGCCGCCGCTGATGCTGAGCACGGACAGCGGGTGGACCTCCGTGCGCCAGTAGGCGTGCGGCGGGACGCGCAGCGCGTACAGCAGCGCCGCCCGGATCACGGAGGGCTCGGTGACGGCCACGACGCGCCCGTCCTCCCCCACCGGCCGGGTGTCCAGCCAGCCGCCGACGCGGGAGACGAACGCCAGCAGCGGCTCGCCGCCGTGCGGCGCGGACCGGGGGTCGGCCAGCCACGCCTCCACGGCCTGGGGCTCCCGCAGGGTGACCTCCTGGAGAGTCATTCCCTGCCAGCGCCCCATGTCGCAGTCGCGCAGCGCGAGTTGGGAGAGCGGGGCGAGGCCGAGGGCGACGCCGGTCTGCCGGCTGGAGGCCGTCGGGGAGCAGTAGCGCAGCTCCGCGGCGGCGAGCGGGAGCAGCGCGGGGACGGCCCGCTCCAGCGCCTGCCACCCGGCCACGTCCAGCGGCCGGTCATCGCCGAAACGCGCGTCCAGCAGGGAAGATCCCCGGGCGGCGGCGATGAGCGTGACGAGCATGGCGCGATGGTAGGGCGAGGTGAACCGGACCACCACTACGGATGCGTAAATCCTGTAAGGCCCGTGCGCGCCTCTTCCGCGAAGGGGGCCCTCAGGCGGTCGGGAGCCCCGTTTCCGCGCAGGCGCGGGCCAGGCGGTCGACGCCCTCGGCGAGGTCGGTGACGCTGACGGCGGGGGCGAAGCTGAGGCGCAGGTGCGGGGCGGGGCGCTCGGCCGGGAAGTAGGGGCGGCCGGGGGCCACGGCCACGCCGGCGCGCAGGGCCGCCGCTGCCAGGGCCGTCTCGTCGGTGCCGGGCGGCAGGCCGGCCCACAGGTGGTATCCGCCGCGCGGGAGGTGCGGCAGGGACAGGGCGGGCAGGCGGGCGGCGAGCGCGGTCGCCAGGGCCTCGCGCCGCACCCGCAGCTCGCGGGCCACCGCGCGCAGGTGGCGGCCCCAGGCCGGGGAGTTCACGAACTCCAGGGCGGTCTCCTGGAGCGGGCGCGGCACGAAGAAGCTGTCCACGATCTGGATCGCCCGCAGCCGCTCGGCGGCCGGGCCGCGCGCCGCGAGGGCGCCGACGCGCAGGCTGGGCGAGGCGATCTTGGTGAGGGAGCAGACGTGCACCACCGCGCCGTCGCGGTCCTCCGCCGCGAGGGTGGGCGGCAGCGGCCCGGCGTCCTCGTGGGCGAGGCGGCGCGCGAAGTCGTCCTCCAGCACGAACGCGCCCGCGGCCCGCGCGGCGGCCAGGACCTCGGCGCGGCGCGCGGGCGCGTAGGCCCCGCCCGTGGGGTTCTGGAACAGCGGCTGGCAGACGAAGACCCGCGCCCCGCTGGCGGCGAAGGCGCGTTCGAGCAGGCCGGGGCGCACGCCGTCCGCGTCCACCGGGACCGGCACCGGCCGCAGCCCGGCGGCGCGGGCCGTGGCCAGCATCCCGGGGTAGGCGGGCGATTCGACGAGCACCGCGCCGCCGGGCGGGGCGAGGGCCCGCAGCGCGGTGCTCAGGGCGCTCTGCCCGCCCGCGGTGATCAGCACGTCGGAGGCGGCGACCGTCCCGGCGCCGCCGTCGATCCCGCGGGCGAACCAGGCCCGAAGGTCCCCGATGCCCTCCATCGGCGGCCGGCCCCAGACGCCGGGCCGCCGCCCGGCGCGAGCGAGGGCCGCGGCCAGCGCGCGCTCGGGGCGCAGCGGCGGGGCGAGGTACCCGCCGCTCAGCTCGATGACGCCCGGCGGCGGCTCGGCCAGGGTGGCGAGCACGCCGGTGGCGTCCACGGTGCGCGGGGCGTGCTCGGGGGTGGGCTCGGCGGAGAGGGAGACCTCCTGCCAGCCCAGGTCGCCGCGGCTGCCGGGGGCGGGGCGCGGCCCGGCGCGGAAGGCGCCCGCGCCGGGGCGGGTGACGATCAGGCCCTCGGCGGCGAGGGCGGCCAGCGCGCGGGAGACGGTGACGGGGCTGACCCGGAAGCGGCGGACCAGCTCGCGGCTGGAGGGCAGCTTCTCCCCTGTCGAGTAGCGCTCCAGCTCCTCACGCAGGCAGGACGCGAGATCCCCCGCACTGCTACCGTTGTTCATGAGAGACAACGATAGCGCTATCGCCCTCGCGCCGATAGCGGTCCCCTCCGGCCGCGGCAGCGGCACGCTGCTGGCCGCCCTCGGCGTCACCGCCTTCTCGCTCACCTTCCCGGCCACCGCCTGGGCTCTGGAGGGCATGGGCCCCTGGACGGTGACGGCGGGCCGCACGGCGCTCGCGGGCCTGATCGCCGTCTGCTGGCTGGCCCTGGCCCGCACCCCGCCGCCGGAACGCCGGCACTGGCCCGGCCTGGCGACGGTCGCGGCCGGCTGCGTGCTGGGCTTCCCGCTGCTGACCACGCTCGCGCTGCGGACCTCGGGCACCGCCCACTCGGCGGTCGTGGTGGGCCTGCTGCCGCTGACGACGGCCGGGTACGCGGCGCTGCGCTCGGGCGCGCGCCTCTCCCCCGCCTTCTGGGCGGCGGCCGGGACCGGCGGTGCGGCGGTGGCCCTCTTCGCGGCGGTGGACGGCGGCGGGCTGCCCTCCCGCGCGGACCTGCTGCTGGGCGTTGCCCTGCTGCTGTGCGCGGCGGGCTACGGGGAGGGCGGGCGGCTGGCCCGCGAACTGCCCGGGCGGGAGGTGATGTTCTGGGCGCTGGCCGCCAGTCTGCCGTTCGCGCTGCCCGCGCTGGCTGCGGCTCTGGCGGCGGAGCCGGCGCGGCCCACGGGCCGGGCGGCGGCGGGGCTGCTGTGGCTGGCCGTGGGCTCCAGCCTGCTGGGGATGGTCCTGTGGTACCGCGGGCTGGCCCTGGCCGGGGTCGCCCGGGGCGGCCAGCTCCAGCTCGCCCAGCCGCTGCTGACCGTGGCCTGGTCGGTCCTGCTGCTCGGCGAACGCCTCCCGCCCGCCGCGCTCCCCACCGCGGCGGCCGTCCTGCTGTGCATCGCGGCCACCCAGCGCGCGCCTCGCGCCCGTTCGCCGAGGGACCCCCTGCCGGCGCCCCCGCCCGCGCCGGACGCGCCCGCCGTCCCGATGGCCCCGGCGCCAAGGGCTCAGTAGTGGTCCGCCACGACGCGGCTCATCGCGCCGATGCGGTCGGTCACCACGTGCGTGGCGGAGTAGAAGATGTTCCCCCCGACCTCCGGGTGGTCCGCGCACAGGGTGAGGTGACGGGAGAGCTCGGCCGGGTCCTGCCACGCCTCGGGGGAGGCCGGGTCGCCCGCCTTGTACAGCGCCTCGCCGATGTGGAGGGCGACCCCGGTGCCCGCGGCCACGCCCGACCACCACTCCACGAGCGTGGCGTAGTCGGCGGCCGGGTCCCCGATGTGCCAGTACACCTGCGGGGCGATGTAGTCGATCCAGCCCTGGCGGACCCAGCCGCGCGTGTCGGCGTACAGGTCGTCGTAGGTCTGCACGCCGCCGCGGGTGTCGGAGCCCTCGGGGTCGGTGCTCGCGTTGCGCCAGACCGCGAAGGGGCTGACGCCGAAGGGGATGTCCGCCCGCGTGGCCCGAACGCGCTCGCGCATCTCCCGCACCAGCAGGTCGATGTTGTGCCGCCGCCAGTCGGCCCGGTCCGCGAAGTCCCCGCCGTACGCGGCGAAGGCGTCGTCGTCGTCGAACTCCTCGCCCGCCACGGGGTAGGGGTAGAAGTAGTCGTCCCAGTGGACGCCGTCCACGGCGTAGTGCTCCACCGCGTGCGCCATCGCGTCCTGGACGAAGACCCGCACCTCGGGGATGCCCGGGTTGTAGTACAGCCGCCCGCCGTAGGGGACGACCCAGTCGGGGTGCTCCAGGGCCGGGTGGTTCGGGGCCAGTTGCCCGGGGTCGTCGTGCATGGCGACGCGGTAGGGGTTGAACCAGGCGTGCAGCGCCAGCCCGCGCGCGTGCGCCTCGCGGACGGCGAAGTCCAGCGGGTCCCAGCCCGGGTCCCGCCCGGGGACGCCCGTCAGCCAGGCCGACCAGGGCTCGTACGGCGAGGGCCACAGGGCGTCGGCCGTGGGCCGCACTTGGAGGAAGACGCTGTTGAGCCGGTGCTCGACGGCCGTGTCCAGGAGGGCCGCCAGCCCGGCCTGCGCCTCCTCGGCGCCCAGGCCCGGCTCGTCGGGCCAGTCGATGTTGGCCACCGTCGCGATCCACATGCCGCGCAGGCCGCCGGCCGGCAGCCCCGGCGCGGCGTCCTCGCTCAGGCGCGGGCGGGCCGAGGCTCCCGGCGCGGACGCCTGGGTGAGCGACAGCAGCCCCGCGAGCGTTCCGAACGCGGCGCCTCCCAGGCCCCGCCGGCTGATCCGCGGCATCTCCCGCCCCCTGCCCTCGCCCTGCGTCATGCGGGCCCCGCACAGCGTGACGGGGCCGACCGAGTGTTACCCGCCGCAAACGTCGTCATGCGCACACCGCCGCAGTCAACACCATCCCCGCCCGCGCTTCACAGGCCCCGGCCGGGCGGGCGCCACCCCCGGCCCGCCGTTCGCCCGCACGGCGGGGGTACGGTCGGTCCTGTGAGGGAGATCAGCGAAGGGGCACGGTGTGACGAGCGACATTGAACGCGTGGGCGTGGTGGGCTGCGGCCAGATGGGGTCCGGCATCGCCGAGGTCTGCGCGCGGGCGGGACTCGACGTGCGGGTCGCGGAGACCACGGGGGAGGCGCTGGAGCTGGGCCGCACCCGGCTCGCCACCTCCCTGGGCCGCGCGGCGGAGCGCGGCAAGATCACCGCGGAGGCGCGGGACGCGGCCCTGGAGCGGATCACCTTCACCACCGACCTGGGCGAGTTCGCCGACCGGGATCTGGTCGTCGAGGCCGTGGTGGAGAGCGAGCAGGTCAAGACGGAGATCTTCCAGGTCCTGGACCAGGTGGTGACCCGCCCGGACGCGATCCTGGCCTCGAACACCTCGGCCATTCCGCTGGTGAACCTGGCGGTGTCCACCTCCCGGCCCGGCCAGGTGCTGGGCATCCACTTCTTCAACCCGGCGCAGGTCCAGCGCCTGGTGGAGCTGATCCCGGCGCTGACCACGACCGAGGAGACGGTCAAGCGGGCCGAGTCCCTGGTCTCCCAGGTGCTGGGCAAGCACGCCATCAAGTCCCAGGACCGCTCCGGCTTCGTGGTGAACGCCCTGCTGGTGCCCTATCTGCTCGCCGCGATCCGGATGTTCGAGTCCGGCTCCGCGAGCCGGGAGGACATCGACAGCGGGATGGAGCTGGGCTGCGCGCACCCGCTGGGGCCGCTGAAGCTGGCCGACCTCATCGGGCTGGACACCGTGGCCTCCATCGCGGAGTCGATGTATGCCGAGATGAAGGAGCCGCTGTACGCCTCCCCGCCGCTGCTGCTGCGGATGGTCGCGGCCGGGCACCTGGGCCGGAAGTCGGGCATCGGGTTCTACTCCTACGAACGGGCCCGCTGATCCGCGCGGCCGGCTGACGGGCGGGGCCGGGCAGGAGTCGGGGCCGGGCGGGCGCGCGCTTCGAGGTGAGGCACGCGCCCCGGGGCGCGCCGCCCGGCCCGCGCCCCCCGGCGCCTCAGGAGGCGCGTTTCCCGCCCCCGCTCCGCTTGCGCGGCGGGGTCTCCCCCGCGGCCTTCTTCCGCCCGGCGGCCCGGCCGCTTCCGGCGGTCCCGCCCCGGGCCGCTCCCCCGCTCTCGGCGGCGCGCTTGCCGGTGGTCGTCCGCTTGGCCGCGGCCGTCTTCTTCGCGGCGGTCTTCTTGGCCGCCGCCTTCTTCGCCGGGGGCTTCTTCTTGATCGGCGTGACCGTGGCCGCCACGCGCTCGGCGTCCTCGCCGCGCGCCGCCCGGACGCTGCGCACGCTGTCCTCCAGGGCCGCCATCAGGTCGACCACCCGGCCGCCGGCCGGGGCCTCGGCGGTCAGCTCGCGCGGCTCGGTGCCGGCGAGCTTGGCGTTGACCAGGGCCTCGACGGCCTCCCGGTACTCGTCGTGCAGCCCGCCCATGTCCACGGGTCCGAGGGTGTTCATCAGGGCGTCGGCCAGGTCCAGCTCGGCGTCCCTGACGGTCACCTGCTCCGCCGGGGCCAGCCCGGCGGCCGGGCGGATCTCGTCGGGCCACAGCAGGGTGTGCATGCCCAGCACGTCCTCGCCGTCCAGGGCGCGGACCAGCGCGAGGGTCTCCCGGCCGCGCATCGCGAGCTTGGCGATGGCGCCGCGGCCGGCCCGGCGCAGCGCCTCCCGCAGCAGCACGTACGGCTTGGCGGCCCCGGCGTCGGCGGTCAGGTAGTAGGAGCGGTCGAGCTGGTAGGGGTCGATGGTGCTCACGGGCACGAAGCCGAGGATCTCCACGGTCCTGGCGGTGGGCAGCGGCAGCGCGGCCAGGTCCTCGTCGGTGAGCTGCACCAGCGAGCCGTCGGAGGTCTCGAACGCCCGGCCGATCTCGCTCCCGGAGACCTCCTCGCCGTCCAGCTCGCACACCTTGCGGTAGCGGATCTTGCCCTCGTCGGCGGTGTGGATCTGCCGGAAGGACACGGCGTGGCTCTCGGTGGCGCCGACGACCTTGACGGGAATGGTGACCAGGCCGAACGATATGGAGCCCTTCCAGATGGTTCGCATCATCTGCCCCTTTCGTGCCAGTCTCAGGGTATGCCTGTCGTCACCGTGGAGGGGCGGTCGCTGCCGCTCTCGAACCTGGAGAAGGTCATCTACCCGGACGGCACGACCAAGGGCGAGGTGCTGCACCACTACGCCGCGCACGGCGACGTCCTCCTGCCCCACCTCCGCGATCGGCCCCTGAGCCTGCTGCGCTACCCGGACGGGCCCGGGGGCGAGCGTTTCTTCACGAAGAACGTCCCCCCTGGCGCGCCCGACTGGGTGACGGTCTGCGACGTGCCGCGCTCCGGCGGGGGCGCGCTGCGGCAGGTGGTGGTCAACGACCTGCCCGCCCTGATGTGGGTCGCCAACCTCGTCGTGGAGCTGCACACCCCGCAGTGGCGGGCCGGGAGCCCGGGCGTTGCGGACCGGCTGGTCTTCGACCTGGACCCGGGGGCGCCCGCGACGGTCGTGGAGTGCTGCGCGGTGGCCCGCTGGCTGCGCGACCGCCTGGCGGCGGACGGGCTGACGGCCTACCCGAAGACCTCGGGCGGCAAGGGGCTGCACCTGCTGTGCGCGGTGCGGCCCGCGCCCGCGGCCGACACCTCGGCGTACGCCAGGGCGCTGGCCGAGGAGGCCGCGGCGGCCCTGCCGGGCCTGGCCATCGCGGAGATGGCCAGGCGCCTGCGGCCGGGCAAGGTCTTCATCGACCACAGCCAGAACGCCGCCCGCAAGACCACGGCCGCGCCCTACACGCTGCGCGCCGCGCCCGTGCCGGCCGTCTCGGCGCCGCTGACCTGGGAGGAGGTCGAGGACTGCACCGACCCCTCCCAGCTCGACATCCGCCTCCCCGACCTCCCCGCCCGCCTTCGGACCCACGGCGACCTCCTCCGCCCCCTGACGGACCGCCGCCGCGCGCGCTCCCTGCCCCGCTGAGCCGCGGGCCGGCGGGCCCGCCGCGCCGGAGCCCGGGCCGGGGCCCGGCGGACCGGCACTCCGCCGCCGGCCGGTCATGGGCCGGGCGGCCGACGACCGCGGGCCGAGCCCGGGACCGGGTGTGGGCGCGACCACACGCGGGCGGGGCCGCGCCGGCCGCGCGCCCCCCGAGGCGGAACCGGGCGAACGGCCGAACGGATGCGCCGCGCGCCGCGCTGCGGGCGTGGGGCCGCCGGCCGGACGACGCCGCTGCGGCCATGCACGAGGGTGCGCGCGAGGCGGCGAGCCGCGCGCCCCGGGGGCGACCGGAGGCGGAACCCGGCGGGGACGCCCCCCGCCGGGGACCGCCTCAAGTCCGGCCCGGTCCGCCCGGCCAGGACTACACGCCGCGCGGTCCACCCGCCCCGCCCGGCGCCCGCCCCGGGCGATCCCCGGCCGGAGCCAGGACCGGGCCCGGCGGGGCGCCGCGCTGCCGGCGGGCAGGGCGGCCGACGGCCGCGGACGCACGCGAGACAGGTGAGCCGCGCGGCGCGGCGCGAACGGAAGCGGGCCCGGCGGGGAAGCACCCCGCCGGGCCCGTTCGTGGTCCTGGCCCGCCCGGCCAGGGCTACGCGCCGCGGAGGGTGGCTCCCGTGCGGGTGGCTGCCGCGGCGACAGCCGCCTCGCGGGCGGCCGTGGCCTCCTCGGCGGTCAGCGTGCGGTCCGGGGCGCGGAAGCGCAGCGCGTACGCCAGGGACTTGCGCCCCTCCTCCAGCTGCTCGCCGGTGAAGACGTCGAACAGCCGCAGGGACTCCAGCAGTTCGCCGGCCCCCTCGCGCAGCGCCGCCTCCACCTCGGCCGCCGGGACGGAGGCGTCCACGACCAGCGCCACGTCCTGCGTGGCCACCGGGAAGGCGGAGATCCGCGGCGCCGTGACCGTCCCGGTGCCCGCCCGCTGGAGCAGGTCGAGGTCGGCCTCGACGGCGCAGGTCCGCTCGGGCAGGCCGAGCGCCTTGACGACCCGCGGATGCAGCTCGCCCGCGTGGCCGACGAGGGTCTTCTCGCCGTCCACCACCGCGTACAGGGCCGCGCAGCGGCCGGGGTGCCAGGGCGCGTGCCGGTCGTTCTCGACCGTCAGCTCGACGCCGGCCTCGCGGGCGACCAGGCGGGCGGTCTCCACCGCGTCCGCCCAGTCGGCCGGGCGGCCCGGCCCCCACCAGCCGGCCTGCTCGCGACCGCCCGCGAGGACGGCGGCGACCCGGCGCGGCTGCTGCGGGAGCGAGGCGTCCAGGCGGGCCAGGTCCTCGTCCGAGGGCCGCTCGGTGATCGGGAAGCGGACGGGCGGGGTCTCCTCGCCGGTGGGCCTGAAGACCAGGCCGGTCTCGAAGAGCGCCAGGTCCTGGCTGCCCCGGCCGTGGTTGCGGCGCAGCGCCTCCAGCAGGCCCGGCAGCAGCGTGGTGCGCAGCGCCGGGGCCTCGTCGGAGAGCGGGTTGACCAGCCGCACGGTGCGGCGCCTGGGGTCGTCCGCGGGCAGGCCGAACGCGTCGAGCACGGCCGTTCCCAGGAACGGGTAGTTGAGGGCCTCGACGTACCCGGCCCCGGCCAGGGCGCGGCCGACGCGGCGGTGCAGCCGCTGCCGGGCGGTCAGGCCGCGGCCGGCCGGCGGGCGGGGCAGCGTGGCGGGCAGCTCCTCGTACCCCTCCAGGCGGATGACCTCCTCGGCGAGGTCGTTGGGGTCGGTCAGGTCGGGCCGCCAGCTCGGCACGGTCACCGTCAGCTCGTCGGTGCCCGCGACGTCGCAGCCGACCTCCTGGAGGCGGCGCACGACGGCCTCGCGGCCGTAGGTGACGCCCGCGACCCGGTCGGGGTGATCGGCCGGGATGACGATCGTCCCGGGCGCGCCGTCGGCCAGCACGTCGGTGACCCCGGGCTCGGCGGCGCCGCCGCCGAGGAGCACCAGCAGGTCCACGGCGCGCTGGGCGGCGGCCGGGGCGGCCTGCGGGTCGGTGCCGCGCTCGAAGCGGCGCGCCGCCTCGCTGGGCAGGCGGTGGCGGCGGGCCGCGCGGGCCACGGTGACCGGGTCGAAGTGCGCGGCCTCGATGACGACGTCCGTGGTGGCCTCGTCGAGCAGGCCGGTCCCGGCGGCGGTGGGGCCGCTGATCTCGGTCTCGGCGCCGCCCATCACTCCGGCCAGGCCGATGGGGCCGCGGTCGTCGGTGATGACCAGGTCCTCGGGGTCGAGCGCGCGGTGCACGCCGTCCAGGGTGGTCAGCTTCTCGCCGGCCTCGGCGCGGCGGACGCCCAGCGGGCCGCGCAGGCGGGCGCGGTCGTAGGCGTGCAGCGGCTGGCCGATCTCCAGCATCACGTAGTTGGTGATGTCCACGGCCAGCGAGAGGGAGCGCATGCCGGCCTTCTGGAGCCGGCGCTGGATCCACACCGGGGTGGGCGCGTCGGGGCGCACGCCCGTGACGGTGCGCGCGACGAAGCGGCGGCAGGCGGCGGCGGTCACGCGCACGGGATAGCCGCTGTCGTTGGCCCGCGGAACGTCCAGCAGCGCCGGGTCACGCAGCTGCAGGCCGAAGGCGGTGGCGGTCTCGCGGGCCACGCCTCGCAGCGAGAGGCAGTAGCCGCGGTCGGGGTTGACCGCGATGTCCAGGACCTCGTCGTTCAGCTCCAGCAGCTCGATCGCGTCGCTGCCGGGCTCGTGCCCCGGCGGCAGCACCACGATCCCGGCGTGGTCCTCACCCATGCCCAGCTCGCGGGCGGAGCAGATCATGCCCTCGGAGAGCTTGCCGTAGGTGGTACGGGCGCCGATGGCGAAGCCGCCGGGCAGCTCGCCGCCGGGAAGGATGACGACGACGCGGTCGCCCACGGCGAAGTTGGTGGCGCCGCAGACGATGTTCTGGGGCTCGCCGCTGCCGTTGGCGGTGCCGACGTCCACCTGGCAGTAGCGGATGGGCTTCTTGAAGCCGGTCAGCTCCTCGATGGCCAGGACCTTGCCGACGACCAGCGGGCCGCGCAGGCCCTCGCCCAGCCGTTCGACGGTCTCGACCTCCAGACCGGCCGCGATCAGGCGGGCTGCGACCTCGCGGCCGGTGATCCCCGCGGGCAGGTCGACGTACTCCCGCAGCCAGGAGAGCGGGACGCGCATCAGATCTCCATCCCGAACGGCCGGGTGAACCGGACGTCACCTTCGATCATGTCTCTCATGTCCTCGACGCTGTGCCGGAACATCAGCATCCGCTCGATGCCGAAGCCGAAGGCGAAGCCGCTGTAGCGCTCGGGGTCGATGCCGCAGGCGGTCAGCACGCGGGGGTTGACCATGCCGCAGCCGCCCAGCTCGATCCAGCCCTCGCTGGAGCAGGTCCGGCAGGGCCGGTCGGGGTTGCCCACGGAGGCGCCGCGGCAGCGGAAGCACACCATGTCCATCTCGGCGGAGGGCTCGGTGAAGGGGAAGTAGTCCGGGCGCAGCCGGGTGCGCATGCCCTCGCCGCCGAACAGGGACTGGACCAGGTGATCCAGGGTGCCCTTGAGGTCGGCCATGGTCAGGCCCTCGTCCACGGCCAGCAGCTCCACCTGGGAGAAGACGGGGGTGTGGGTGGCGTCCAGCTCGTCGGTGCGGTAGACGCGGCCGGGACAGATCACGTAGAGCGGGGGCTCGCGGTCGAGCATGGAGCGGATCTGCACGGGCGAGGTGTGGGTGCGCAGGACCAGGCCGGCCCCGTCCTCCTCGGGCCGGGACCCGGCCGCGCCGGCGGCCCGGGCGAGGCTCTCGACGAAGAAGGTGTCGTGGGTGGAGCGCGCGGGGTGGTCGGGGCCGAGGTTGAGGGCGTCGAAGTTGACCCAGTCGGCCTCCACCTCGGGGCCCTCGGCGACCTCGTAGCCCATGGCCACGAAGATGTCCTCGATCCGCTCCGAGAGGGTGGTCAGCGGGTGGCGGGCGCCGGGCGGGGTGCGGTCGTGGGGCAGGGTGACGTCCACGGCCTCCTCGACCAGGACGCGCTCGTCGCGCTCGGCCTCCAGCTCCCCCTGGCGGGCGGCGAGCGCCTTGTTGACCGCACCGCGGGCCTGGCCGACGCGCTTGCCGGCCTCGGCCTTGGCGTGCGGCGGCAGGGAGCCGATCTCGCGGTTGGCCAGGGCCAGCGGCGAGCGGTCGCCGGCGTGGGCCGCCTTGACCTCGCGCAGGGCGTCGAGACTCGTGGCGGCGGCGATGGCCTCCAGGGCCTCTCCCCGCACCCGGTCGATCTCTTCGGGTTTCAGTGCCTCGACCTCGACCGGGTCGTACGACTTGTTGGGTGCCGACATCTCTTCCCGTGCTTCCGTGTGGCTTGCGCCCCGCTGCGCGCCCCGGTCCTCCGGGGTGCGCGGAGACCGAGTCTAAAGGGGGGCGCGGATGGCTTGGATACGCGGTGTCAGCCCGCGGGCGACGGCCGTGTCCGGCTCAGGACAGGAACGCCGGGGTGCCCGCGGGCAGAATAAATCGGAAGCGGGCGCCGCCGCCCGTGGAGCGGCCGACGGTGACGGTGCCGCCGTGCGCCTCGACGATGCCCTTGACGATGTACAGGCCCAGGCCCGTGCCGCCGCGCTCGCTGCCGCGCCAGAAGCGCGTGAAGACCCGGTGCATCGCCTCCTCTGGGATGCCGGGTCCCTCGTCGCTCACCGTGACGGCCATGCCCTCCTGCCGGGTTCTGCTGGGCGGTACGCGCTGCATCTCGATGGTGACGGTTCCGGCGCCGTGGCGCACTGCGTTTTCCAGGAGGTTGCCCAGGACCTGGTCGATCTTGTCCGGGTCGGCCCACAGGCCGGGCAGGGGCCCGTCGACGCGCAGGTCGAAGCGGTCGGCGCGGTGGCCGCCGTTGATCATCGTCTTGACGTGGCGGCGGACGGCCTCGTCCAGCCGGACGGGCTGGCGGCGCAGCTCCAGGCGGCCGGAGTCGATGCGGGAGATGTCCAGCAGCTCGGTGATCAGCCGGGTGACGCGGTCGGCGTCGCCGTCGACGGTCTGGAGCATCAGCCGCTTCTGCTCGTCGGTGAACCGGTCCCACTTGTCGAGCATCGTGGCCGTGAAGCCCTTGACCGAGGTGAGGGGGGAACGCAGCTCGTGCGCGACGGTGGCGATCAGCTCGGCGTTGCTGCGCTCGGTGCGGCGGCGGGCGTCGGTGCCGCGCAGGGTGACGACCAGGCGGTGCACGGGGCCGCCGGGGCGGGAGCGGACGTAGCGGGCGGCGACCAGCACCTCCTGGCCGCCGGGGAGCAGGAGATTGCGCTCGGGCTGGCCGGAGCGGGTGGCCAGGCCGCGGTAGGGGTTGGTGACGCGCCACCACTGGCGGCCGTCGGGGTCCTCCAGCGGCAGGGCGCGCTCGATGGGCCGTCCGAGCGCCTCGGCGGGCCGGCGGCCGGTGACCCGGGCGGCCTCGGCGTTGAAGCAGGTCACCAGGCCGAGCCGGTTGGCGATCACCAGACCGTCGGGAAGATCGTCGGGCCGCAGATCGAGCTGCCCGGCACCGGATGCGGTGTCCATCCCCTCTCGCCCCTCTCCCAGTGCGGTCAGCCTACTAGGACGCGCGCTGCGCACGGGCCGAGGCGTAGAGGCAAACGGCCGCCGCGGTCGCGAGGTTGAGGCTCTCGGCGCGGCCGTGGATGGGGACTCTGACGACGGCGTCGGCCAGCGCGCGGGTCTCGGCGGGCAGGCCCCACGCCTCGTTGCCGAAGACCCAGGCGGTGGGGCCGCTCATGGCCCCCGCGTCCAGCTCGGCGTCCAGGTCCCGCTCCCCCGCGCCGTCCGCCGCCAGCAGCCGCACCCCGGCCGCGCCCAGGGCCGCGGCGGCCTCGGCGACGGGAACGCCCACGGCGACGGGCAGGTGGAAGAGGCTTCCGGCGGAGGCGCGCACGGCCTTGGGGTTGTAGAGGTCGACCGAGGCGTCGGTGAGGATGACGGCGTCGGCACCCGCGGCGTCGGCGCAGCGCAGGACGGTGCCCGCGTTGCCGGGGTCGCGGACGTGGGCGAGGACGGCGACCAGGCGGGGGCGGGCGGCGGTGATCTCGGCCAGGGGCCGGTCCAGGAAGCGGCAGACGCCTACCAGGCCCTGGGGGGTGACGGTGTCCGAGAGCTCGTCGAGAACGTCCGGGGCGGCCAGGTGGACGCGGGCGCCGGCCGCCCGCGCGGCCTCCAGCAGCTCGCCGTGCCGCTCGGCGGCCTCGAGGGTGGCGAACAGTTCGGCCAGGGTGGCCTCGCCGCCGGCGCGGTGGGCGACGGCCTCGCGCACGGCCTGGGGGCCCTCGGCCAGGAACCGGCGCTCCCTGCCGCGGGCGGCGCGGCGCGCGAGGCGGCGCGCGGCGAGCACGCGCGCGGAGCGGGGGGAGGTGAGCTGGGCGGCAGGGGCCATGGGCGGCGGCTCGCTTCGGGGGGCTCGCTTCGGGCGGCGGGTTCTCTTCGGTCGGGGCGCGGCGCGGCGCGGGCCGCGCGGGGCCGCAACGCGCCGGACCCGCAGGCGGGAGCCTGCGGGTCCGGGCGCGCTGGGTGCGGCGTGGCGCCGCTCAGGCGGCGGCCTTCGGGGCGTTGACGTCGCTGGGCAGGGCCTTCTGGGCCGTCTCCACCAGCACCGCGAAGGCACCCGGGTCGTTGACCGCGAGCTCGGCGAGCATCTTGCGGTCGATCTCGATCTCGGCGGCCTTCAGACCCTGGATGAAGCGGTTGTAGGTGACGCCGTTGGCGCGGGCAGCGGCGTTGATCCGCTGGATCCACAGCTGGCGGAAGTCGCCCTTGCGCTTCTTGCGGTCGTTGTAGTTGTAGACGAGGGAGTGGGTGACCTGCTCCTTCGCCTTGCGGTACAGGCGGGAGCGCTGCCCGCGGTAGCCGCTGGCCTGCTCCAGGATCGCCCGGCGCTTCTTGTGGGCGTTGACTGCCCGCTTGACGCGTGCCACGTGAGTACTCCTTGTAGGGGGGCCGCGGTGTGGTCACGCGGCCCGGAAACGGATCGGTCCCGGTCGATGTCCGGCCTGCGCCGCCGCCGCGCCCCCGCGGGGACGAGCGGACGGCCGCCGGCCGGGATCAGCTGGAGAGGAGCTTCTTGATCCTCTTGGCATCGGCCGGAGCGGTCTCCGTGGTGCCGGCGAGCCGACGGGTCAGCGTCGACGGCTTGTGCTCCAGGTAGTGACGGCGACCTGCGCGCTGGCGCATCACCTTGCCGGAACCGGTGACCTTGAAGCGCTTCCCGGTACCGCTGTGCGACTTGTTCTTCGGCATGGCGCCGTTACTCTCCTCGTCCTCTTCTGTCCTGTGCCGGGAAACGCGGCCCGGGTCAGGCCGTCGTCTTCCCCTGCTGGCGCTCGGCCTTCCGGGCGGCCTGTGCCTCCCTGGCCTCGGCCATGGCCTCGGTCTTCTTCTTGTGCGGACCGAGCACCATGATCATGTTCCGGCCGTCCTGCTTGGGGTTGGACTCCACGAAGCCCAGGTCCTGGACGTCCTCGGCGAGCCGCTGGAGCAGCCGGAAGCCCAGCTCGGGGCGGGACTGCTCACGGCCGCGGAACATGATCGTGATCTTGACCTTGTCCCCCTGCTTGAGGAACCGGACGACGTGACCCTTCTTGGTGTCGTAGTCGTGCGGGTCGATCTTCGGCCGGAGCTTCATCTCCTTGATGACCGTGTGCGCCTGGTTCTTGCGCGCCTCACGGGCCTTCATGGCCGACTCGTACTTGAACTTTCCGTAGTCCATGAGCTTGCACACCGGCGGGCGGGCGGTCGCCGCCACCTCGACCAGGTCCAGGTCGTACTCCTGGGCAAGCTCCAGGGCCTTCGCAAGCGGCACGATGCCGACCTGCTCGCCGCTGGGACCGACGAGTCGCACCTCGGGGACTCGGATCCGGTCGTTGATGCGGGGCTCGGCGCTGATGGGGCCTCCTCGGTTTGCGCCGCGCGGTTGCCTGGCGGACAGCCGCGCTGGATAGTTCCTGTGGACCGCCGCGCCGCGGCGATCAAAAAACGCCCCGGGACGGCTCGCAGGCGGGGCTCCACAGACCGGGAGCACCACCGCGGCTCTTCGCGGGGCGCAGCCTGACCAGTGACCTGCCAGCCGGGAGCCGGTCAGGTGGGAGCGCGGAGCCTCCACTTGCGGGGCCGGGACATACGGATGTCCGGCCGGTCACCTGCCATCGTACCGCACGCCGCAAGGAGGCGCACCGCGCATCCGCCCGGCGCCGGGGCGCGGCCGGATGCGTAGGGTGTGGCCCATGAGCGACGCCAGCAGCGGCCCCGACAGCGGCCGGGAGATCGGGGCCATGACCCGGGACATCGCGGAGGTTCCCGCGGTGGAGCTGATCACCACGGTCGCGGTGCACCTGATGAGTTCCGCCGCGGTGAACCTGGGGCTCGCCGATGACGGGGAGCGCCACCAGGACCTGGACGAGGCCAGGAAGCTGATCACCGCCCTGGCGGGCTTGGTGACGGCCAGCGCCCCCGAGGTGGGCTCCTACCACGCCGCGCCGCTGCGGGACGGGCTGAAGTCCCTGCAGCTGGCCTTCCGCGAGGCCTCCGCGGTGCCGGACTCCCCGGGGCAGGGGCCGGGCGAGAAGTTCACCGGCCCGGTGGTGGGGTAGCGCCGCCGGGGCTGGTCCGGCCCCCGGCGAGCCAGGCGTCGGGCTGCGGGTGAACGACCCGGTGCGCCAGCACGGCCAGGGCCGCGCCCACGACGGGGGCCAGGATGAACAGCCACAGCTGCGCCAGAGCGTCCCCGCCCGCGAAGAGGGCGGGGGCCAGGCTGCGGGCGGGGTTGACCGAGGTGCCGGTCAGCGGGACGCCGATGAGGTGCACGGCGGCCAGGGTCAGACCGATGGGCAGCCCGTCGAAGCCCCGCACGGCGAGGTCGTGGGTGACCGAGAGGAAGACGAAGACCAGCAGGAACGTCAGCAGGCTCTCGACGACGAACGCCCCGCCGCCCGAGAGGCCCACGGCGGAACGGTCGCCGTAGCCGTTGGTGCCGAAGGCGCCGCTCGTCTCCAGGCCGGGCACCTGGTGCGCCACCAGGAAGAGCAGCGCGGCCCCGACGATGGCCCCGGCGAACTGCGCCGCCCAGTACAGGGCGGCGGCGCGCAGCGCCATCCGCCCGGACAGCAGCATCCCGAGGGTGACGGCCGGGTTGACGTGTGCGCCGGAGATGCCGCCCAGGGCGTAGGCCAGGCCCAGGACGGTGAAGCCGAAGGCCAGGGCGATGCCGAGCGAGCCGACGTACTCGCCGGCCACCACGGCCGTTCCGACCGCGAAGAAGACCAGGGCCAGCGTGCCGATGAACTCGGCCGCCAGTGGCTGGGGTTGGGTCTCGACGGACATGCGCGCCCTCCAGTGCCGTAGCGAGTGCCGGTGTGCGGCGGTCCTTCCGGCAGTCTCGGCCCGGCCCCCGCGCCCCGCACGCCCGCCGGGGCATCCGGGTGGGAGGGGGCCGAGCGGGGTCGGGGCCCGCGGGCGTCAGCGGCGGTACGTCGGCCCGCCGGGCGGGGGCGTGCCCGGGGGCAGCACGGCCAGCTGGAGGCCTCGGACCAGGTGGGTGCGCAGGGTCGGGTCGGCGGCCAGCGCGCGGGCCAGGCGCCCGGCGACCTCGGCGGCGGGCGCCCCGGGGTCCAGGGAAACGGCCAGGGTGCCATCGGCCGCGGAGCCCCCCGGGACCAGGCGGGCGGTGGCCACGGCCGGCTCCCCCCGCAGCACCGCGTCCACCGCCTCGGCGACGGCCGGGACCGCGGCGGGGTCGTTGCCCGTGGCCAGGGCGCGCAGGGCCGCCCCGGCGGCCTCGTAGGGGACGGGCCCGGCCAGGTCGACCACGAGGGCCCCGGCGTTCTCCTGGACGGCGGCGGACAGGGCCTGCCGCGCGGTGACCGCGACGGGCCGGGCGTCGGGCCGCCAGCGGGCCAGCGTCGCGGTGGAGGTGAACACGGGCAGCGCCCGGCGCCCGTCCGGCAGGGCGAGGGTGAGCACGGCCATCTCGCTGCTCTTCTCGCGGCGCAGCCCGTCGGGGCCCGTCTCGGCCTCGCCGAGGACGGCGACGACGGGGACCAGCAGGCGGGCGCCGGTCAGGGCGGCGATCAGCCGGGGCTCGGCGGCCGGGTCGCGGGACCAGTCGGCCAGCGCCCGCTCCAGCGCGGGGTCGGCCCTTCCGTCGTCCTCGGCGAACGCGGGAGTGGGGATGTTCTTCAGCGCCACCCGTCGAGGGTAGCCGCGCCGCCTCCGGAAACGGCCGCGGGGGCGCGGCACGTACGGAACGCGCCATTCACGGGCGGGTGTTACGCGTTCTTCACCCGGGGGCGATGACGCGGCCGGGTGTGCCGGATTAGCGTGCGTGCATGAGTCTGTCGCGGCGGGCGCGCCCCGCCCTGGCCCTGAACGCCGCTCTCGCGACCGCGCTGCTGGCGTTCGCGGCGGGTGACTCGATGGGCAGCACGCCGGCCGACGCGGGGGTGGTGGACGCGGCCGGGCCCTCGCGGGTGGCGGACGGCGGCCCGGTCCCGGGCCCGGACGTCCCGGAGGAGCCCGCGGAGGCGGCCCTCCCCGGCGGGAACCGGGACGCGGCGCTGGCCGAGGCAGTGGGCGGGCTGACGGAGGGCACGGAGGCGCGCCTGTCGGTGTCGGTGCTGGACCTGGCGAGCGGCGCCGGCGCGGGTTTCGGCCTCCAGGAGCGCTTCGACACGGCGAGCATCGTGAAGGTGGACATCCTGGCGGCGCTGCTGCTGCTCGCCCAGGACGAGGGCCGGGAGCTGAGCGCGCGGGAGCGCTCCCTGGCGGCCGAGATGATCCGCAGCAGCGACAACGCGGCGGCCGACGTGCTGTGGCGGGCGATAGGCCGGGCGCCGGGCCTGGACGAGGCGAACCGGCGCCTGGGCCTGACCGGCACCACGGGCGGTCCCCGCACGCACTGGGGGCTGACGCAGACCACCAGCCAGGACCAGATAGCCCTGCTGCGCGCGGTGTACGAGGAGGACTCGCCGCTCGGACCGGACGCGCGCGCCTTCGTCCGCGGCCTGATGGACACCGTCGTGCCGGGGCAGCGCTGGGGCGTCTCCGCCGCGGCCGAGGGGGGCCAGGGGGGCGAGGTGGAGCTGAAGAACGGCTGGCTGCCACGCAGCAGGACCGGCCTGTGGGACATCAACAGCATCGGCCGCGTCACCGCGGACGGCCGGGAGTACCTCCTCGCGGTCGTCTCCGACGGGAACGCCACGCAGGCCGCGGGCATCGACCTGGTGGAAACGGCCGCCCGCGCCGCCGTCGCCGCCCTTCAGGGCCCGCCGGCGGCGGCCCTGCCGGGGCAGTAGCGCGGGGCGGTCACGCCTTCACGACCGCCAGGGGACGGCCCGCGCCGGAAACGGGCCGCGGTGGCGGGCGAAGAGGGCGACGGCCGCGCCCAGCAGCAGCACCCCGGCGGCCCCGGCCGCGGGCGCGAGCCAGACCAGGGGGCCCGAGCCGCCGTCCCCGGGGCGGGGGCCCTCCCCGAAGTAGGTCTCGGCGTACGGCCCCGCGCCCGGCGTCAGCAGCTCCCCCTCCACGTCCGTGGCGGCCTCGATCGCCGCCGCCGGGTCGACCAGGCCGCTGCCGAGCGCGTCGCTGCGCCCGCCGCGCGGCGGGTCCTGGGCGGTGGAGGTCAGCAGGGTCCGTACCTGGGCGGGGCTGAGGTCGGGGTGGGCGGCGAGCAGCAGGGCGGCGGAGCCGGAGACGAACGCGGCGGCGGCGGACGTTCCCCAGCCCGCGTAGTACTCGCGGTCGGGGTCGGCGACGATGACGTCCTTGCCGGGGGCGCTGACGGTGGCGTACCAGCGGCGGGTGGAGAACTCGGCGGGGCTGCCGCCGCGGTCCACGGCGGTGACGGCGATGACGCCGGGGTAGCCGGCGGGGTAGGAGACGGGGTCGCCGTTCTCGCCGCCGTTGCCCGCGGAGGCGACGACGACCACGCCGCGTTCGAGGGCATAGCGGACGGCGGCGTCCTCCTGGGGGTCGGGCTGGGCGGACTCGCTGTCGTCGCCGAGGGAGAGGTTGATGACGCGGGCGCCCTGGTCGGTGGCCCAGCGGATGGCGGAGGCGAGCGCCCCGGCGCGCGCCTCCCGGGCCTCGTCGCGGGCCGGGTCGTCGTCCTCCAGCAGCACCCGCACGGGCAGGACGGTGGACTCGGGGGCGACGCCGATGATGCCGGAGGAGCGGTCGGTGCCGTGGCCGCGGCCGGCGATGATCCCGGCCATGGCGGTGCCGTGCGCGGCCCACTGCGGGTCGCCGGGTCCGGCGCCCATGCCGACGAAGTCGCGGCCCTCCAGGACGGCCCCGGCCAGGTCGGGGTGGGTGGCGTCCACGCCGGTGTCGAGGACGGCCACGGTGACGCCCTCGCCGCGCGTGGTCTCCCAGGCTTGCGGGGCGTTGATGGCGTCCAGGGCCCAGCGCTGCTGGTCGCGTATCACGTCGGCGCTCGCGGGGGCGGCGGGCACCAGCAGGGCGGCGCCGGTCAGCGCGGCGGCGAGCAGGCCGGCGGGGCGGCGCAGGGGTGAACGGCGGTGCGGGGCGCGGCGGTTCATCGGTCCTCCCGTTCGCGGGCGGCGCGGTCGGATGCCTCGCGGAGCCCGTCGCGCACGGCCTCGGCCACCCCCGCGGCGTCGTGGCCGAGCCCGGCGAGGGCGGCGGTGCTGTCGGCGCCGTCGGCGGTGGCCGCGGCGGCGGGCTCGGGGTCCCCGGCGGGCCGGCCGTCCGCGAAGCCGGTGACGGCGTAGGCCACGACGGGCAGGCCATCCACGACGCCGATGGTCCAGGAGGCGCGCTGCTCGTCCCGGAAGCCGGCCGCGGGCGTTCCGGGGGCGGGGAGGGTGCGGGGCAGCAGGTCGGTGCGGGTGTCCAGGCCCTCCTCGTCGAGGCGGTCGGCGAGGGCCTCCATGCCCGCGGCCTCGGCCTCCGCGAAGAGCAGGCCGACGGTGGTCACCGCGCTCTGGGTGTCGTCGGTGTAGGTGGCGCGGACCAGGCGTTCGCAGCCGACGGGGGCGAGCACCTCGGTGAGCAGCGGGTCGAACCCGCCGCGGCAGCCGCTGTCGGGGGCGACCGCCACGCGTATCCAGCGCCGGGGGGCGCCGCCGGGCCCGGCGTCCTCGGCACTCAGCTCGGGCGGGAAGAGGTCGTCCACGGGAACGTCCCGCCACAGGAACCTGCCCTCCGCGAACGCCACTTGCTCGGCCGTGCGGTCGTCCCCGCCGTCGGCCAGCCAGGTCCCGGCGGCTGCGCCGCCCAGCAGGCCGGTGCCCAGGACCGCGCTGACCACGGCCCCGAGGAGGCGGGCGGGGACGCGGCGCAGGAACGCCCGGAGCGCGCGCCCCGGTGCGCGCGCGGGCGGAGGCGGCGTGGCGGGGACGGGAGGGGCGGCGGGCGGCGGGGGCGCGGCCGGGCGCGCGGGCGCGGGCCGGGCGGCGGCCGAGACGGCGGCGGGCCCGGGGCCGGCCAGCCGCCAGGAGGCGGACGGCGGGCGGGGCGGGCGCGGGGGCGCGGTGGGCCGCGGCGGGGCCGGCGGCTTGGGCGGCGTGGTCTGCTCGGCGTGGGCGGGCCCGGCGGACTGTACGGCCGAACGGCGCGGCCCCTGCTCGGTGTTCATCCCCACGCTCCCCGGCCGCCCGATGCCCCGCTGATCACGCCCGACTGCCGTCACTTTACGTGCGTCACCTCAGACTTCGGTACCTGGCCCGGCGGATACGGCGCCCGCTCCGGCCACGATCCGGTCCAGGTCGGCCGTGGTCGGGCCGCTGCCCTCGTCCAGGCCGAGGCGCAGCAGCATCAGGTCGCCCGAGCCGTCGGGGGCGGGGAAGGCGACGGACTCCACGAAGGCGGCCACGCCGGAGCCGGTCTCGACGCGGGAACGCACGCGGTAGCCCGGCCGTCCGGCCACGGTGACGGTCTCGGCGAGGATCTGGCGCCGCCCGGTGAGGGAGCCGTAGGCGGTGGCGTCGTAGGACTCGGCCTCGTTGGCGGCGAGGTCGCCGCGGGCGTACTCCTCGGGCGGGACGGAGCCGAGGCCGGGGATCACGGTGAGGAAGGCGCTGCCGTTCACGCAGTCCAGCGCGGGCTGGGCGGGGCAGGGGTAGGAGCCGGCCAGGACGGCGACGCCGCCGGGCAGCGCGCTCTCGCGCCAGCCCCCGGGCACGGGCAGGGCGACGCCGCCGGCCCGGGCGGCGGTGAGGGGCTCGCGGCCCGCAGGGCCGCTCTCGCCGGGCGTCGGCATGCCGTCCCCGGGGTCCTCGGGGTCCTCCCGCTCGCGCGGCGCCTGGCCGTCGGGGCCGCTCTCCGCGGCGGCGTCCGTCGGGCCGCTCCCGGCCCGGTCCCGGGCGTCCCGGTCGCCGTCCCCGGCCAGCAGGATCAGTCCGCCGGCCATCACGGCGGCGAGCAGGACGGCGACGGCGACGAGCCCGGCGACCAGGGCGCGCCGCCGCCCGCCGCTCAGCCGGGGCGGCGGCGCGGGCGCGGGGGCGTAGGGGGAGGCGGGCGAGCCCGGGGCGTGCGGCCACGCGCCGGCGTCCGGGAGCGTGGCGGCGCGCGCGGCCCCCGGAGCGGCGGTCCGGGTGTGCCCGGTCCACGCCGTCCCGTCCCAATACCGCTCCGCAGCCAGGCCGTCGGCCGGGCCGACGGGGTCCGGGTACCAGCCGGGGGGCGTCGTGAGGCTCACCCGGTGAACCTCTCACAGCGGCGGCGCGCCGACCAGGCGTCGGCAGGCTGAAGAGGGGTCGCGTATGCGCCGAATCTGCCGCCGGCCTCCCCGGCCGGGCGCCCCTCACGCCCGGGCGGCCTCCGGCGGCCCGCCGGGCAGGATGCGGGCCAGCCAGTGGGAGCGCCCGGCGACCAGCGGGGCGACCACGGCGAGCACCAGCACGTAGCCCGCGATGAACGGCGAGAGCCGCGCGTCCAGCCCGGCCGCCGCCGCCATCGTGGCCAGGATCAGGGCGAACTCCCCGCGCGCCAGCAGCGTGGTGGCGACGTTCGCCGTGGGCGCGGGCCCGAATCCGTAGACCCGCGCGGTGATCAGCCCGGCCAGCAGGTTCATCGCGACGGTGATGGCCAGCGCGATCAGCACGGGCCCGACCACGGCCCGCAGGTCGCCCGGGTCGATGGACAGCCCGAAGCCGAAGAAGAAGATGGCCGCGAAGGCGTCCCGCAGCGGGTGCACCAGCTCCCGGATGCGCTCCCCCGCCCCGGTGTTGCCCAGGATCAGGCCGACCATGAAGGCGGCGATGGCGTCGGCGACCCCGAACCGCTCGGCCACGCCGGAGACGAACACGGCCGCGCCGAGGAAGGAGATGACCAGCAGCTCGTCGTCCTTGATCGCGAAGAGCCGGCCGATGACCCGGGTGCCGAACCGCGCCAGCAGGGCCAGCGCCACCAGGAAGCCGAAGGCCTTGGCCATGTCGGCGGCCATCGCGCCCAGGCCGTCGGCGCCGGAGAGCACCGGCTGGAGGGCCGCCAGGTAGAGGGCGAGGAAGATGTCCTCGACCACGATGATGCCCAGGATGGGCCGGGTCTCCGGGTTCCCGATGCGCCCCAGGTCCACCAGGACCTTGGTGACGATGGCCGAGGAGGAGATGCCGAGCACGCCCGCCAGGACCAGCGCCTCCTCGGTGCCCCAGCCCAGGCCGAAGCCGAACGCCAGCCCCGCCCCGACGTTGAGCACCAGGTACAGCGAGCCGGCGACGATCATCTTCCGGCCGCCGGTACGCAGGTCCTCCATGTGGAATTCGAGGCCGAGGTAGAAGAGCAGCAGGACCAGGCCGAGCGCCGAGAGCATCTCCAGGTCGTGCGGGTCCTCCAGCAGGACGTAGCCGGGCGTGTGGGGGCCGAGCAGAATGCCGGCCAGGATGAACAGCGGGATGGTCGGCAGGCCGATGCGGCCTCCGAGGCGGGCGAGGACGGCGGCGGCGACGAAGGCGCCGCCCATGGCGAGCAGAGTGTCGGCGTGTCCCATGGAGCGGGTGGTCTCCCCTTCTCGGCTGCGGGCTGACGGGTAAAGGCCACGTCAAGGACGCGTCAATATTTAGCTTACCAAACGACTTTCCGGCGGCCCGGGACCCCGCGCCGGGAGCCGCACCGCCCCGGCCCTGTCAGCCCCGTGCGGCATGATCCGGGTGTGACCCGACGACTGATGCTCCTCGACACCGCGTCGCTGTACTTCCGCGCCTACTTCGGCGTCCCCGAGTCCGTGCGCGCCCCCGACGGCACGCCGGTGAACGCCGTGCGCGGCCTGCTCGACTTCCTGGCCCGCCTCATCGCCGACCACCGCCCCGACGACCTCGTGGCCTGCGTGGACGAGGACTGGCGCCCGGCCTGGCGGGTCGAGCTGATCCCCACCTACAAGGCGCACCGGGTGGCCGAGGCCGCCCACGAGGGCCCGGACACCGAGACCGTGCCCGACACCCTCACGCCCCAGGTCCCGGTCATCGAGGCGGTGCTCGACGCGCTCGGCGTCCTGCGCCTGGGCTCCCCCGGGTACGAGGCGGACGACGTCATCGGCACCCTCACCGCCCGCGCCCGCGGCCCGGTGGACATCGTCACGGGCGACCGCGACCTCTTCCAGCTGATCGACGACGCCCGCGGCGTCCGCGTGCTCTACCCGGTCAAGGGCATGGGGAACCTGGCGGCCTTCGACGAGGCCGCGCTGCGCGCCAAGTACGGGGTGAACGGCCCGGGTTACGCGGATCTCGCCCTGCTGCGCGGGGACCCGAGCGACGGGCTGCCCGGCGTTCCCGGCATCGGCGAGAAGACCGCCGCCCGCCTGCTGGAGCGCCACGGCGACCTGGAGGGCATCCTGGCCGCCCTGGACGCCGGGGACCCCACCTTCACCCCGGCCCAGCGCAAGCGTCTGGAGGAGGCCCGGCCCTACCTGGCGGTGGCCCCCCGCGTGGTCCGGGTCGCCGCGGACGTTCCCCTGCCGGAGGCCGACCCGGCGCTGCCGAAGGCGCCGCGCGACCCCGCCGCGCTGGACGCCTTGGACGCCCGCTGGGGCCTGGGCGGCTCGCTGCGCCGGGCCCGCGCCGCGCTCGGCGGCTGAGCCCCGGGCGGCGGCAGAGGCCGCCGCCCGGGGGGAACGCCCTCAGCCCAGCGAGCTGTACGCCACCACGCCCCGCAGCATCCGGTCCACGGCCTTCCTGGCGTTGGTGGCCACCGTCCCCTCCCCCGGCGCGGCGGCGGCGATCTGCCCCAGCACGTCGACGACCTGCTTGCACCAGCGCACGAAGTCCCCGGCCGGCATGTCCGCGTCCCGCAGCACCTCGTCCAGCCCGTGGCCCTGCGCCCACCGGTACGCCGGCCAGGCGAAGCCCAGGTCCGGCTCGCGCTGGCCCACCCCGGTGGCCTGGTTGATCCGGTGCTGCTCCTCCAGGGCGTCCAGGCGCCCCCAGATCCGCACCATCTCGCCCAGCGCCCGCCGCGCCTGCCCGCCCGGCACCTCCGGCGCGGGCGCGTCGTCGGCCGAGCGCGCCTCGTACACAAGCGCCGAGGCGCAGGCGGCCAGCTCCGCCGGGCCCAGGCCCTCCCAGACGCCGTCCCGCAGGCACTCGCTGGCCAGCAGGTCCAGCTCGCCGTAGAGCCGGGCCAGGCGCCTGCCGTGCTCGGTGACCTCGTCGCCCCGCAGGTACTCCAGCTCGGTCAGCAGGGCGGCGACCTGGTCGAAGGTGCGGGCGATGGTGTTCGTCCGGCCCTCGATCCGCCGCTGGAGCTGCCGGGTGTCCCGCGTCAGCCGGTCGTGGCGCTCGGCCCAGCGCGCGTGATCCTCGCGCTCGTCACAGCCGTGGCAGGGGTGCGCGCGGATCGCCGCGCGCAGCCGCGCGATCTCCGGGTCGTCCGTGGCCGGCCCGCCCCGCCCACGATGCTTGCGGGGAACCCCCCCTTCCCTTTGGGCGGTCCCGGCCTTGGAGCGCAGCGCCGAGGCCAGGTCCCGCCGGGACTGGGGGCTGCGCGGGTTGAACGACCGGGGAATCCGCATCCGGTCCAGCGGCTCCACCGGCACGGGGAAGTCCATCGCGGCCAGCCGCTTGACCTGCCGCTGCTCGGTGAGCACCAGCGGGCGCGGCCCGTCGTGGTGGTCGTGCCCGCGGAAGCCCGTGCTGCGCCCCGCCGCGAGCCCGGGGTCGAGGACCAGCGCCAGGCCGGCGAACTTGCCGGTGGGCACGTGGATGATGTCCCCGGGCCGCAACTGCTCCAGCGCGGTGTGCGCGGCGGCCCGCCGCTGCGCCACGCCCTCCCGGGCCAGCTCCTGCTCCCGGTCCTTCAGCTTCCGCCGCAGCCCGGCGTACTCCGTGAAGTCACCCAGGTGACAGGTCATCGCCTCCCGGTACCCCTCGAGGCCCGACTCGTTGCGCTGCACCTGCCGGGAGATCCCGACCACCGAGCGGTCGGCCTGGAACTGCGCGAAGGAGGTCTCCAGCAGCTCGCGCGAGCGGTGCCGCCCGAACTGCGCGACCAGGTTGACCGCCATGTTGTAGGAGGGCTTGAACGAGGAGCGCAGCGGGTAGGTGCGCGCCCCCGCCAGGCCGGCCACGGCCGCCGGGTCCATGCCGCCCTGCCACAGCACCACGGCGTGGCCCTCGATGTCGATGCCGCGCCGCCCGGCGCGGCCCGTGAGCTGGGTGTACTCGCCGGGGGTGATGTCGGCGTGCTGCTCGCCGTTCCACTTCACCAGCTTCTCCAGCACCACCGAGCGGGCGGGCATGTTGATGCCCAGGGCCAGGGTCTCGGTGGCGAAGACCGCCTTGACCAGCCCGCGCACGAACAGCTCCTCGACGACCTCCTTGAACGTCGGCAGCATGCCCGCGTGGTGCGCGGCGATCCCCCGCTCCAGGCCCTCCAGCCACTCGAAGTAGCCCAGGACGTGCAGGTCCTCCCGCGGGATGGCCGCGGTGCGCTCCTCCACGATCTCCCGCACCCGGGCGCGGGCGGGCGCGTCGTTCAGCCGCAGGCCCGCGTGCAGGCACTGCTGGACGGCGGCCTCGCAGCCGGCGCGGCTGAAGATGAAGGTGATCGCGGGCAGCAGCCCCTCGGCGTCCAGCCGGTCGATGACCTCGGCGCGGCTGGGCGTGTAGGTGCGGGCCCGCTGACGCCGCTCCCGCTCCCGGTCGGCGGCCCGCTTGCGGTCCCGGCCCTGCCGGTAGCGGTCGCGGGCGGTGAGCGGGCGGGCGTTCTCCCGCTGGGCCAGCCGGAGCAGGTCGGGGTTGACCTCCCGCTTCTCGCCGCTCTCCTCGAAGAGGTCGAACATCCGCCGCCCGGCCAGCACGTGCTGCCACAGCGGGACCGGCCGGTGCTCGGAGACGATCACCTCGGTGTCCCCGCGGACGGTGTCCAGCCAGTCGCCGAACTCCTCGGCGTTGGAGACGGTCGCGGACAGCGAGACCAGCGTGACGGACTCCGGGAGGTGGATGATCACCTCCTCCCAGACGGCGCCGCGGAAGCGGTCGGAGAGGTAGTGCACCTCGTCCATCACCACGTAGCCCAGGCCCAGCAGCGCCTGGGAGCCGGCGTAGAGCATGTTCCGCAGCACCTCGGTGGTCATCACGACCACGGGAGCGTCGGAGTTGACGCTGTTGTCGCCCGTCAGCAGCCCGACGCGGGCGGCGCCGTAGCGCCTGGCGAGGTCGGCGTACTTCTGGTTGGACAGCGCCTTGATGGGCGTGGTGTAGAAGCACTTGCGGCCCTGCTCCAGGGCCAGGTGGACGGCGAACTCGCCCACGATCGTCTTGCCCGACCCGGTCGGGGCGGCGACCAGCACGCCCTTCCCGGCCTCCAGGGCCTGGCAGGCCTCGACCTGGAACGCGTCGAGCCCGAAGTCGTACAGCTCGCGGAAGGGGGCGAGCGCAGAGGTGTGCTCGGCGCTGCGCCGCCGCGCGGCGGCGTACCGCTCGGCGGGGGACATGTGCTCGGTCATTGTGTCTACGAGCCTACCGGCCGTGGACCGCGCGCGGCCGTGATCGCCCGCCCCCGGCGTACCCGGGCCGGGGAGGGCGGACGGCCGCGGCGGCTCAGGTCGCGTCGTCGAGGGAGGAGGTGCTCACGGGGGGCGCCGGCTCGATCACCGAGGGGGTGAGGTCCAGGTCCGAGGCCTCGTCGTCGTCCAGGTCCCGGTCCGGGTCGGAACGGCCCCTGCGGCGGTCGTTGAGCACCGCGATGCCGCAGGCGATGAAGTACAGGCCGGTCACGGGCACCTGGAGGGCGACCATCGACATCATGTCGGTCGGGGTGATCGCCGCCGCGAAGACGGCGATGCCGACCACCATCCACCGCCACCAGCTGAGCATCCGCTTGCCCGAGACGAGGCCGCCCATGTTGAGCAGGACCAGCAGCAGCGGCAGCTCGAAGGAGAGGCCGAAGGCCAGCGCCATCCGGACGGTCAGGTCGAGGATCTCCTCGACGGAGACGAAGTTCGTCACCTCGTCGGCGCTGAAGCCCAGCAGCACGGGGATCGCCCGGGGCAGCAGCCAGTAGGCGAACGCCACGCCGCCGACGAAGAGCGGCACGCCGACGCCGACGACGGCCCGGGAGTACTTCTTCTCGTGCTTGTGCAGGCCCGGCGCCACGAAGGCCCACGCCTGGTACAGCCAGACGGGGGCCGCCGCCACCATGCCCACCAGCAGGGACACCCGGAAGTAGGTGGCGAAGGGCGAGGTGATGCCCTGCTGGTTCACCGTGGCGCAGCGGGTCTCCCGGCCCTCCTCACCGCACACCGGCACGGGGTCGATGAGGAACTCCATGATGTCCCTCGCGAAGAACATCGCCCCGATGGTGATCACCAGCACCGCGGCCACCGAGATGGCCAGCCGGTTGCGCAGCTCCCGGAGGTGCTCGGTGAGGGGCATGCGGCCCTCTGGGTCCTTCGCGTTCTTGCGCGTGGCTCTGGCCACCCCACGTCCTCGTCTCGCAGTGCGGCCGGAGTGCGCCTCCGGCCGCCTTCCTCACAGATTCCGGAACGGCGCGCGGGTCAGCCCTGGGCGGTGCGCCGCGGCTCCGGCTCCTCGACGGGGCGGGCGCCGGCGGTGTCGCCCGGGGCGGACTGGATGGTCCGCTGCGCCGGGGCGGCGGCGCCGGCGTCCTGGGGAGCGGCGTTCTGGCCGCTCTCCTGCTTCATCGCGGCTGTCTCGCTCTTGAGGATGCGCATGGACTTGCCGAGCGCGCGGGCCGTGTCCGGCAGGCGCTTGGATCCGAAGACGACAATCACGACGAGGGCCACGAGGAGCAGGTGCCAAGCTGAGAAAGAGCCCATTTCGATCGTCCAGCCTCTCATCAAGATGCTCTGCCTGCCGTGCCGGCCCCGGACAATCCCGGCCCCGCACGGAGTGCAATCCTAACGCTCACGAGTGAACACCAGGCAATGACTTCGCGTCCGCCTATTCTTCCCTTTGGTGTCCGCCGTATGCCCGGCGCCACTCCCCGCCGCGGGAGGCGAGGGGGGAGGCCGAGCGTTCCAGGTCCTCCACGGCCCGCCCGATCCGCTCCGCGCTGTCGCCCACGGCCCGCGCGAAGCGCCGCACCTCCAGGCCCACGCGCACGGCCAGGACGCCCAGGACCGCGACCCCCGCAGCCGCGAGCGCCAGCTGCAGCATCGCCCAGGACATCACACCGGCTCCTCGTACCTCTCCAGGGCGGCGCGGGCCGCCTCCCGCGCGCTGTCGGCCAGCTCCGCCGGGGCGACGATGCGCCCGTCCCCGCCCAGCCGCAGCGCCAGGCGCCGCAGGGTCGCCGGATCCGGGGTGCGCAGCGTCACCCGCAGCCCGCCGTCGGGAAGCTCCTCGGCCGCGTCGTGCGGGTAGTACTCCGCGACCCAACGGCCGCCCGGGCCCACCTCGATGACCACCTCGGGGTCGGTGGGGGCGGGCTGGACCAGGCCCTCGCTCAGGTCGCGGGGCTCCACGGGCGGCGGGTCGGAGGGGGTGTCCAGCAGCTCGATCCGCGCGACCCGGTCGAGCCGGAACGTCCGCCGCGCCTCCGACCTGCGGCACCAGGCCTCGACGTAGGTGTGGCCCACGGCGAAGAGGCGGATCGGGTCGATCTCGCGGTCGGTCAGCTCGTCCCGGCCGGGCGAGTAGTACTGGATGCGCAGCCGGCGGCGTTCGGTGATGGCCCGGTCCACGTCGGCGAAGACGCCGCCCTCGGCCTCGAAGGTCACCGAGAGCCGGGAGCTGGCCCCGGCGGCCTCCCCGGCCGCGGCCTCCAGCTTGGCGGTGGCCCGCAGCAGGGCGTCGCGGTCCCCGTCCCGCAGGCCGGGCAGGGTGGCCACGGCGCGGGCGGCGACCAGCAGCGCGGTGGCCTCGTCCGCGGCCAGCCGCAGCGGGCGCCCGGCCTCGGAGCCGACGGCCTCGGCGTTGTGCCACCAGATGTGCTCGCCGTCGGTGTCGATGTCCAGCAGGTCGCCGCCGCGGAAACTGGTGCCGCACATCGGCAGCACGTTCAGGTCGGAGATCAGCTCCGCCTCGCTGATGCCGAACGCCCGCGCCACCTCGTTCACCCGGGCGCCCGGCCGCTCCCGCAGATACGTCACCAGGGACAGCATCCGCCGCGTCCGGTCGATGGCGGTGGTCGCCATGACTGCCTCTCTTCTCCTCGTCCGTCCTGTGGGCCGCCGGCCGCTCCCGGCCCCGCTCCCCCGCGCCGGCCGCTCAGCCCTTGGCGACCGCGCGCAGCCGCTCCATCACGTCGGCCCGCAGCTCGGCTGGCCCCAGCACGATCACGTCGGGGCCGAACTCGGCCAGCCAGGCGTCGAGTCCGTGCCCGTAGGGGATCTCCAGCTCGTCCCACTCGGCGTCGTGGCGCGCGGTGGAGGTGGCCCGTGCGCGCAGCGGGTACCCCGAGCCGGTCCGAAGCCGGATGCGGGCCTGCGCGGTGGCGTTCTCCCCGGCGAAGCGCTCCACGCTCTCGCGCACCGCGACCTGCCCGGGGACGGGCACGGTGAACGCCCCCGCCCTGGACCTGACGCGGCCGGTGATCCGGGAGAGGCGGAAGACCCGCTCGGCGCCCCGGTCGCGGTCGAAGCCGGCCAGGTACCAGTGACCGCGCCAGCACTCCAGGGCCCAGGGCTCGACCTGCCGGGTCTCGGGGCGCACGGCGTTGGACTTGCGGTAGTCGAAGGTGACCGGACGCCGGTCCCGGCAGGCGATCATCAGCGGCTCGAACGCGGCCTCGCCGGCCGGGACCCGCGGCTCCAGCGCCGCGTAGGTCTCGCGTTCCTCCTCGGCCAGCGGCATCCCGGCGGCCCGCAGCTTCTGGAGGGCGCCGCTGGCGGCCCCGGCCAGGCGGGCCTGCTGCCAGACACGGGCGGCCAGGACCAGGGCGGCGGCCTCCTCGGCGTCCAGCGCGACGGGGGGCAGCCGGTTGCGGTCGCGGCGGGCGACGTAGCCGATCTCGCCCTCCAGGCTCTCCACGGTCTCGATGACCATGCCCAGCTCGCGCAGGTCGTCCTTGTCGCGCTCGAACATCCGGTTGAAGGCGTCCTCGCTGCCGACCTCCATGTACGCCTCGATGGAGGTGCGCAGCTCGCGCTTGCTGAGCGGGCGGCCGGAGCCCAGCAGGCACAGGGCAAGGTTCATCAGGCGTTCGGCCTTGGCGATCGCCATCGGCGCGCCGCCCCCCTTCCTCGCGTGTGTGGTCGCTCCCCGCGCCGGACGGGGGCGCCGCCGCCCCGGGCGGTCCGGCCCGGAAAGCGGGCAGGCCCATCCCGTGCGGGATGGGCCTACCGTACCGCCTGGCGGATCAGGCCGAGACCAGGTCGCAGACGAAGATCAGGGTCTCCCCCGGCTTGATCACGCCGCCCGCCCCGGCGTCGCCGTAGGCCAGGTGCGGCGGGATGGTCAGCCGGCGCCGGCCGCCGACGCGCATGCCCTGAACGCCCCGGTCCCAGCCGGGGATGACCTGGCCGGCACCGAGCTGGAAGCTCAGCGGGGTGCCGCGGTTCCAGCTGGCGTCGAACTCCTCGCCCGAGCTGAACGCCACGCCCACGTAGTGGACGGAGACCTGCGCCCCTGCCTGGGCCACCGGCCCGTCGCCCTCCCAGATGTCCTTGATCTCCAGGTCGGCGGGCGGCGCGCCCTCGGGGAAGTCGATCTCCGGCTTGTCGATGCTCACGGAACAACACTCCTTGCGCGGTGGTGAGGCCCGGGCGCGCGCCCGGGCCGTGGGCGTGGCGGGGTCAGAAGGCGGCGAGGATGTCCACGACGAAGACGAGGGTGGACCCGGCCGGGATGGCCCCGTCCCCGGCCTCCTCGTCGCCGTAGCCCATGTCGGGCGGAACGACCAGCAGCACGCGGTCGCCCACGCGCTTGCCGACCAGGCCCTCGTCCCAGCCGTCCACGACGGCGCCGGTGCCGATCTGGAAGGCGGAGGCGCTCTCGCGGTCCCAGGAGGAGTCGAACTGCTCGCCGCCGTCCCACAGCACGCCCGTGTACTGGACGGCGACGCCCTGGCCGGCCTCGACCTCGGCGCCGTCGCCCTCGATCAGCACCTGCTGGGCCAGCTCCTCCGGCGGGTCCTGGCCCTCGGGGACGGTGATGGTGGCGGCCTCGCCGCCGCCGGCCTCGACCTCGGGCAGGCCCTCCTCGGTGGGGGCCTGCTCGCCCTGCGCCTCGCCGTGCGGGTCGACGCGGGAGGCGGCCACGAGGTCGAAGACCCACACGACGCCGTCCTCCGCGTCGATGCCCGCGTCGGCGATGCCGTCGCCGAGCATGTCCCCGGCCTGGCCCTCGATCTTGACGCGGCTGCCCGCGGTGAGGCCGATGAGGGGCCGGGTCACGTTCGCGCGCATGTAGGAGTCGACACCGGCCTGGACGATCACCTGCTGGTGGGGAGCCTCGGGGTCGTCGCCCGCGGCGTTCCAGGTGTCCAGGAGGGGGGTGCCGTTCTCCGCGAGCTGGCCGACGACGTCCACCCGCAGGTAGTCGCCCTCCTCGATCACGGCGCCGTCGCCCGCGCTGAGCACGTCGGCCACGGCCTCGTCACCGGCCCTGGCGTCCTCGTTCAGCTCGATCTCCGGCGAGCGGCCCAGCTCTCCCGTGACGCGGGCCAGCGGGCCCTCCGAGGTCTCGCCGGAGTCGTCCTCGGAGCCGCAGGCCGCGGCGGTCAGGAGCAGCGTGGAAACGCCGAGCGCCGCCACGATGCGGCGCGCACGTGTCATGGGGGTCATCTGTCCAACTTGCGGTAGGCAACGGCCGGGGCGGGACCCCGCTGGTCCCGCCCCACCCTACGACCTCAAGCTGTGAACCCGGGGCGCCGTGTCCCCCGTGCGGCCCTCACATGCCGGCGATGAGCTTCTCCACCCGCTCGTCCACGGAGCGGAAGGGGTCCTTGCACAGCACGGTGCGCTGCGCCTGGTCGTTGAGCTTCAGGTGGACCCAGTCGACGGTGAAGTCCCGCCGCTGCTCCTGGGCGCGCCGGATGAAGTCGCCGCGCAGCCGCGCGCGGGTGGTCTGCGGCGGCACGGACTTGCCCTGGAAGATCTTCAGGTCGTTGCACACGCGCTGGGCCTGGCCGCGGCGCTCCAGCAGGTAGTAGAGGCCGCGGCGGCGGTGGATGTCGTGGTAGGCGAGGTCTATCTGCGCGACGCGCGGGTGCGACATGGTGAGGTTGTGCTTGGCGCGGTACCGCTCGATGAGCTGGTACTTCATCACCCAGTCGATCTCGGTGTTGATCTTGTCGAGCTCCTCGGCCCGGATGGACTCCAGGGCGCGGCCCCACAGCTCCAGGACCTGCTCGGTCAGGCCGGTGCGCATGCCGCGGCGCTCGCAGAAGTCGAGGGCCTTCTCGTAGTACTCCTGCTGGATCTCCAGGGCGGAGGCCTCGCGGCCGGTGGCCAGGCGGACGCGGCGCTGGCCGGTGATGTCGTGGCTGACCTCGCGGATGGCCCGGATGGGGTTCTCCAGGGTGAGGTCGCGCATGACGGTGCCGGCCTCGATCATCCGCAGGACCAGGTCGGTGGCGCCGACCTTGAGCAGCATCGTGGTCTCGGACATGTTCGAGTCGCCGACGATGACGTGGAGGCGGCGGTAGCGCTCGGCGTCGGCGTGCGGCTCGTCGCGGGTGTTGATGATCGGGCGCGAGCGGGTGGTGGCGGAGGAGACGCCCTCCCAGATGTGCTCGGCGCGCTGGCTGACGCAGAAGACCGCGCCGCGCGGGGTCTGGAGCACCTTGCCGGCGCCGCAGATGAGCTGGCGGGTGACGAGGAAGGGGATGAGGACGTCCGCCAGGCGGGAGAACTCGCCGTGCCGGGCCACCAGGTAGTTCTCGTGGCAGCCGTAGGAATTGCCCGCGGAGTCGGTGTTGTTCTTGAAGAGGTAGACGTCGCCGGCGATGCCCTCCTCGTGCAGCCGGCGCTCGGCGTCGACCAGGAGGCCCTCCAGGATGCGCTCACCGGCCTTGTCGTGCGTGATCAGCTCGATCACGTTGTCGCACTCGGGGGTTGCGTACTCGGGGTGCGAGCCGACGTCCAGGTAGAGGCGGGCGCCGTTGCGCAGGAAGACGTTGCTGCTGCGGCCCCATGACACGACTCGGCGGAAGAGATACCGCGCCACTTCGTCCGGGGACAGCCGTCGCTGGCCTCGGAACGTGCACGTGACTCCGTACTCGTTCTCCAGCCCGAAGATTCGGCGATCCATGAGGGAACATTACGCCCGATGCCCGGTTCTGAAACCGGGTTGCAGTGCGGCGTTTCGATCATTTTGCGATTCCGGCGCGGGGGCGGGCGGGGCGGGGGGCGGCTCCAGCGCACGGCGGGTGACCAGCAGGACCAGCAGCGCGGCCAGCCCCCCGGCCGCCGCGAGGCCGAAGCCGGCCGCGTCCCCTCCGCGCTCGACCACCGGGCCCACCGCGGCGGTGCCCGCGGCGGCGCCGACGCCGAAGGTGGTGACCAGCCAGGAGAACGCCTCGGTGACCGTCCCGGCCGGGGCGTGCCGGTCGATGACGACGAAGGCGCAGGCCAGGGCCGGGGCGAGAAAGACCCCGGCCAGACCCGTGAGGAGGGTCATCAGGGCCGCGGAGGAGGGCACGAGCAGCAGCGGCAGGTATCCGGCGGCCAGGAGGGCGACCAGGGCGAGCAGGCGGCGCTCGGGCGGCCCGGCCCAGGGGCGCGCGCCGTAGCACAGGCCGCCGGCCATGGCCCCGGCGCCGAGGGCGGAGAGCAGCCAGGTGGCGACGAGTTCGTCGCCGCGGTCGTCGGCGTAGGCGACGGCGGCCACGGAGATCGCGCCCAGCGCGAGGCCGACGAAGAAGAAGCAGGCGAGCAGGGCGAGGAGCCCCGGCGAGCGCAGGGCGCCCAGCCAGTGCGCCTCGCGCGGGGCCGCCCTCCACCGGCGGGCGGGAGGGGCGGTGACGAAGGCGAGGGCGCCGAGCAGGCCGAGGGCGTTGACCACGAGGAGGGCGGCGGCCTCGGACCACAGGGCCACCAGCAGCATGACGATCAGCGGCCCGCCGGCGAACATCACCTCCTGGGCCACGGCGTCCAGCGCGTAGGCCCGGTGCACGGGCGTGGCGCCGCCGAGCACGCTCGCCCACAGGGCGCGCAGGGCGCCCTCAAGCGGCGGGGTGGTGAGCCCGGCGACCAGGATCAGGGCGGCGGCCCTGGGCAGCGGCTCGGTGCCCAGGGCGGCGAACGCGCCCACGGCCACGGCGGAGACGACCGCGGCGGGCAGGATGACGCGCACCTGGCCGTAGAGGTCGACCATCCGCCCCAGGAGCGGCTGGCCGACGGCGGTGGCCAGGCCGTAGACGGAGGCGAGGACGCCGGCCAGGGTGTAGCCGCTGCCCTCGGAGCGGGCGAAGAGCACGACGGCCAGGGCCGCGGTGCCGTAGGGCAGCCTGCCCAGCAGCGTGCCGCCCAGCAGCCGCGCCACGTGCGGCGCCCGCAGCAGCTCCCCGTAGCCCGTGGCCATGGCCCACCCTCCGCGCGTGTTACGTATAACGTCCCTCGATTCTACGTACCATGGCCCGATCCGGTAAGCCGGTGTCAGGACACTCCCGCGCGGGCGGGGGGAGGGAGTCGGGCGAGCACCGTGAGCATCCGGCCCAGGCCCACCAGCCGGGACGTCGCCGAGCGCGCGGGGGTGTCCCAGGCCACGGTCTCCCTCGTCCTGCGCGACCGCTGGCGCGGGCGGGTCTCCCCCGCCCGGGTCGAGGCGGTCCGGGCCGCGGTGGCGGAGCTGGGCTACCGGCCCAACCTCGCCGCGCGCAGCCTGCGCCTGGGGCGCGCGCGAACCGCGCTGGTGGTGGTGCCCGCGCTGACCAACGAGTTCTTCGCGCGGATGTACGCCGGGGCCGCCCGGGTCGCGGCCGGGGAGGACGTGGGCGTGGTGCTCTACGTCCCGCCCGACGAACGGGGCCCGGCGCCCGACCCGTTCGCCTCCGCGGGGGCTGCCGTGGACGGGGTGCTGGCCTCCTCGATGGCCGCGGAGAGCCTGGCCACGCTGAGCCAGGGCGGCCTGCCGCTGGTGATGCTGGACAGCGAGCCGCGCGGCCCCGGCACGGCGACCGTCAACCCCGACATCGCCGACGGCACGCGCCAGGTGGCCCGGCACCTGCTGGGCCTGGGCCACCGGCGCTTCGCGCACCTCGCGGCCGAGGTGGACTCCTGGACCTTCCGCGTCCGCGCCCGGGTGCTGGCCGAGGAGCTGGCGGCCGTTCCGGGGGCGCGGCTGGTGGCGGCCGAGCGCGCGCCGATCACCGTGCGCGGGGGCCTGGGCGCGGCGGAGCGGGTCCTGGCGGGCGCGCGCGGGAAGGCGGGGCCCACGGCCCTGGTGTGCGACGACGACCTGCTGGCCGTGGGCGCCTGCAAGGCCGCCCGGCGGCTGGGCCTGCGGGTGCCGGAGGAGCTGTCCGTGACCGGCTTCGACGACCTGACCGTGGCCACGGCCGTCGAGCCCGAGCTGACCACGGTCGCCCTCCCCGCCGAGGACCTGGGCGCGGCGGGCATGCACGCCCTCCTCGCCCTCCTCGCCGGAACGTCCCCGGCCACGACCGTCCTCCCCGCCGCCCTTCTCCCCCGCGCCTCCACGGCTCCCCCGCCGCCCGGCCCCTGACGGCCCGGAGGCCGCCCGCTCAGGCGCGCCTCGGCACACGCGCTCCGCCGCGGGCCGGCTGGGACGACGCGGCGCCGTGACGGAGTGTCATGCTCCCGGGACGCGGCCGTGCCCCGGGGGCGTGGGCCTCCGGGGCACGTGGCGGGGTCGGCTCACTCGCCGTCGGCCGGCTCCTCGGACTCCGCGGAGGAACCGCCCGGCTGCAGCAGCTCCGTCAGCCGGCGGCCCAGCAGGCGCTTGAACTTCCGCGTCTGGGGCCGGTTCCGGTCCAGGACCGCGACCTCCAGCTGATCGGCGCTCAGCTCGCGCTCGCCGCCGCCCGAGCCGTTGCTGTCCCGGGTCAGGGACTCCACGGCCAGGCGCAGCGCCTCGCCCAGGCTCAGGTCGTCACGGTGGTGCTGGTCCAGATACGTGCCGATCTGGTCGGAGTTCCCCCCGACCGCGACCGAGCCGTGCTCGTCGATGATCGAACCGTCGTGCGGCAGGCGGTAGATCTCGTCGTCGGCCGGGCTCTCGCCGACCTCGGCCACCAGCAGCTCCACCTCGTAGGGCTTCTCGGCGGCGCTGGAGAAGATGTTGCCCAGGGTCTGGGCGTAGAGGTTGGCCAGGCCGCGGGCGGTGACGTCCTCGCGGTCGTAGGTGAAGCCCCGCAGGTCCGCGTACCGGGTGCCGCCGATGCGCAGGCTCTCGTACTCGTTGTACTTGCCGGTGGCCGCGAAGGCGATCCGGTCGTAGATCTCGCTCACCTTGTGCAGCGCCCGGGAGGGGTTCTCGGCGACGAACACGATGCCGTCGGCGTACTGCAGCACGACCAGGCTGCGCCCCCGCGCGATGCCCTTGCGGGCATACTCGGCGCGGTCCGCCATGGCTTGCTGGGGTGAGACATAGAACGGCGTCGACACCGCTATTCGTCCCTTTCTGTCCGTCGGAGAAAGTGGGCGTGGAAACGTGGAGAGGGCCGGCGGACCCGGGGGCGCCGCCGGCCGGGCCGGGCCGGTCCGCCGAGGGCTAGAGGACCGGCGCCTGCGGCCCGTTGGGCAGCTCCAGGCGGCCCTCGTGAACGGCGCGCGCGGTCTCGGCGACCTCCGCCTCGGCGAGCCGGCGGTAGCCCTCCTCGGTGATCACCGTCACGATCGGGTAGATCCGGCGGGTCAGGTCGGGGCCGCCGGTGGCCGAGTCGTCGTCGGCCGCGTCGTAGAGCGCCTGAACGACGGCGGTGACCGTCTGCTGCTCGGACTGGCCCTCGCGGTGCAGCTTCTTGAGCGAGCCGCGGGCGAAGAGGGAGCCGGAGCCGACGGAGGCGAAGCCCAGCTCCTCGGAACGGCCGCCGGTCACGTCGTAGGAGAAGATCCGGCCCCTGCGCCGCTCCAGGTCGTACCCGGCGAACATCGGGACCACGGCCAAGCCCTGCATCGCCATGCCCAGGTTTCCGCGGATCATGGTGGACAGCCGGTTGGCCTTGCCCTCCAGGGAGAGGGCGTGGCCCTCCACCTTCTCGAAGTGCTCCAGCTCCAGCTGGAAGAGCTTGACCAGCTCGACGGCCAGGCCCGCGGTCCCGGCGATCCCCACCGCCGAGTGCTCGTCGGCGGGGAACACCTTCTCCACGTCCCGCTGGGCGATCATGTTGCCCATGGTGGCCCGGCGGTCGCCGGCCAGCACCACGCCGCCGTCGAAGGTGGCCGCGACGATGGTGGTGCCGTGCACGGCCTCCACCGGGCCCTCCACGGGCGGCAGCCGGAGACTGCCCGGAAGCCGCTCCGGGGCGTACTCGGTCAGGAAGTCCAGGAAAGAGGACGAGCCGGGCCGCAGGAAGGCTGCCGGGAGTCGCCCCTGATCGTGGGAGTTGGCCGCCACAGGTGTCCTTCCAGGTAGGAGAAACGGTCCGCTGCCCCGGTCCGGCGGTGCGGCCGGGGCTGCAGGCAGCGTATGCCACGGACCCTACCCGTCACATGCTGAAGATCCACCCGGAGCGCACGGGCTTCCCGAGGCTCCCCGAGGCCTACTGGCCGCCCTTCTGGACGAAGCTGCGGACGAAGTCCTCCGCGTTGGACTCCAGGACCTCGTCGATCTCGTCCAGGACGGAGTCGACGTCGTCCGTCAGGGCCTCCTGCCGCTCCTTGAGCTCCTCCGAGACCTCCGCGTCCTGGGTCTGCTCCTCGACTTCCTCGCTGGTGCGCGACGCGCGCTGCTGGCCGCCGCCGGTGTCCTTGGTCGCCATCTCCCTCACCCCATGCTCAGTTCGACGTGACAAGATCAGACCCTACTAGCCGGGGCTGACATTGGCTCTGCGTCCGTACAACGCCCGGGAGCCACCTCCATGATTCCCGGAACGCCCGGAAATCAGCCGCCGGAGAGCGCCCGGACCAGCTCCTCGGCCGTTCCGCAGCGGTCGAGCAGCGCCTTGACGTGCTCCTCGGTGCCGCGCAGCGGGTCCATCGTGGGCACCCGCTGGAGCGAGTCCCGCCCCGGCAGGTCGAAGATCACCGAGTCCCAGGAGGCGGCGGCGACGTCGTCCGCGTACTGCTCCAGGCAGCGCCCGCGGAAGTACGCCCGGGTGTCGGCCGGCGGCCGGGTCATCGCCCCGAGCACGTCCTCCTCGGTCAGCAGCCGGGCCATCCGGCCGCGGGCAACCAGGCGGTTGTACAGGCCCTTCTCCGGGCGCACGTCCGCGTACTGGAGGTCGACCAGGTGCAGGCGCGCGGCATCCCAGCCCAGGCCGTCCCGGCGCCGGTACCCCTCCATCAGCTCCCGCTTGGCGACCCAGTCGAGCTGGCCCGCCAGGCTCATCGGGTCGGTCTCCAGGCGGCCCAGCACGTCCTCCCAGCGGTCCAGGACGTCCAGGGTCTGCTCGTCGGCGTCCTGGCCCCAGCGCTCCTCGACGTACTTCCTGGCCAGCTCGCAGTACTCCATCTGGAGCTGCACCGCGGTGAGCGAACGCCCGCTGCGCAGCGTGATCGGCTCGCGCAGCGACGGGTCGTGGCTGACGCGGTGCAGCGTGCGCACGGGCTGGTCCACGGCGAGGTCCACGGCGATGAAGCCGTCCTCGATCATGGAGAGCACCAGCGCCGTGGTGCCGAGCTTGAGGTAGGTGGAGATCTCGGAGAGGTTGGCGTCCCCGATGATCACGTGGAGCCTGCGGTACCGCTCGGCGTCGGCGTGCGGCTCGTCCCGGGTGTTGATGATGGGCCGCTTGAGGGTCGTCTCCAGGCCGACCTCGACCTCGAAGTAGTCGGCGCGCTGGCTGAGCTGGAAGCCGTGCTCGCCGCCGTCCTGCCCGATGCCGACCCGCCCCGCGCCGCAGACCACCTGGCGGGAGACGAAGAACGGCGTCAGGTGCCGCACGATCTCGGAGAACGGCGTCTCCCGCTTCATGAGGTAGTTCTCGTGGGTGCCGTAGGAGGCGCCCTTGTTGTCGGTGTTGTTCTTGTAGAGGTGGATCGGCTGGGAGCCGGGGACCTCGGCCGCGCGCCGGGCGGCCTCGGCCATGATCCGCTCGCCGGCCTTGTCCCACAGCAGGGCGTCCCGGGGGCCGGTGGTCTCCGGGGAGCTGTACTCGGGGTGGGCGTGGTCGACGTAGAGCCGCGCGCCGTTGGTGAGGATGACGTTGGCCAGGCCGATGTCCTCGTCGGTGAGCTGGCTGGCGTCGGCGTTCTCCCGGGCCAGGTCGAAGCCGCGGGCGTCGCGCAGGGGGTTCTCCTCCTCGAAGTCCCAGCGGGCCCGGCGGGCGCGGTGCATGGCCGCCGCGTAGGCGTTCACGACCTGGGAGGAGGTGAGCATGGCGTTGGCGTTCGGGTGCCCGGGGACGGAGACGCCGTACTCCGTCTCGATGCCCATCACTCGCCGTACTGACATGCGGTCCTCCTTGCCCGGCGGCTGCCCTCCGCCGCGCCGACGCTGCCTACGAGCCTAGGCGACACGCGGTGCGGTGAGGAGATCACTGCGGGTTTCCTTCCCCGCGGTCGGTAAAAGGCCCGGCTGCGGGGCCCGCCCTCGCGCGCCCCGCAGCCGGATGTGTCGTGCACTACAGGTACTGTCCGGTGTTGGCCACCGTGTCGATGGAACGGCCGGTGTCGCCGCCCTGCTTCCCGGTGACCAGGGTGCGGATGAAGACGATCCGCTCGCCCTTCTTGCCGGAGATGCGGGCCCAGTCGTCCGGGTTGGTGGTGTTGGGCAGGTCCTCGTTCTCCTTGAACTCGTCCACGCAGGCGGAGAGCAGGTGAGAGACGCGCAGGCCCTTCTGGTCGTGGTCGAGGAAGTCCTTGATGGCCATCTTCTTCGCCCGGTCCACGATGTTCTGGATCATGGCGCCGGAGTTGAAGTCCTTGAAGTACAGGACTTCCTTGTCGCCGTTGGCGTAGGTGACCTCGAGGAAGCGGTTCTCCTCGGACTCGGCGTACATCTGCTCGACGACGGTCTGGATCATGCCCTGGACGGTGGCCTCGGCGTTGCCCCGGTGCTCGGACAGGTCGTCCGCGTGCAGCGGGAGCCGGGGGGTGAGGTACTTGGAGAAGATGTCCCGGGCCGCCTCCGCGTCCGGGCGCTCGATCTTGATCTTCACGTCGAGCCGGCCGGGGCGCAGGATCGCCGGGTCGATCATGTCCTCGCGGTTCGAGGCGCCGATGACGATGACGTTCTCCAGGCCCTCCACGCCGTCGATCTCGGAGAGCAGCTGGGGGACGATGGTGTTCTCCACGTCCGAGCTGACGCCGGAGCCGCGGGTGCGGAAGAGCGAGTCCATCTCGTCGAAGAAGACGATGACGGGGGTGCCCTGGCCGGCCTTCTCGCGGGCCCGCTGGAAGACCAGCCGGATGTGCCGCTCGGTCTCGCCGACGTACTTGTTCAGCAGCTCGGGGCCCTTGATGTTGAGGAAGAAGCTCTTCCCCGCGGGCTTGCCGGTGACCTCGGCCACCTTCTTGGCCAGGGAGTTGGCGACGGCCTTGGCGATCAGGGTCTTGCCGCAGCCGGGCGGGCCGTAGAGCAGGACGCCCTTGGGCGGGCGCAGCTCGTGCTCGCGGAAGAGGTCGGGGTAGAGGTAGGGCAGCTCGACCGCGTCGCGGATCAGCTCGATCTGGCCGCCGAGGCCGCCGATCCGGGTGTAGTCGATGTCGGGGACCTCTTCGAGGACGAGCTCCTCGACCTCGCTCTTGGGAACGACCTCGTAGACGTATCCGGAGCGGGGCTCCAGCAGGAGGGCGTCGCCGGCCCTGAGGGTGACGTCCATCAGGGGTTCGGCGAGGCGGACCACCCGCTCCTCGTCCGTATGGCCGACCACCAGGGCGCGCTCGCCGTCCTCCAGGATCTCCTTGAGGGTGACGATGTCCCCGGCGCTCTCGAACTCCATGGCCGCGACGACGTTCATCGCCTCGTTGAGCATGACCTCCTGGCCGCGCCTGAGGTCGTCGAGGTCGATGCTGGGGCTGACGTTCACCCGGAGCTTGCGGCCTCCGGTGAAGATGTCGGCGGTGCCGTCCTCGCCGGCGTGCAGGAAGACGCCGAACCCGGAGGGCGGCTGCGCCAGGCGGTCGACCTCCTCCTTGAGGGCCACGATCTGGTCGCGGGCCTCGCGCAGGGTGTTGGCCAGGCGTTCGTTCTGGGCGGTGACGCCTGCGAGGTTGGTCTGCAGCTCGACGATCCGCTCCTCGAGAATCCGAGTGTGCCGCGGAGAGTCGGCCAGCTTACGGCGCAGGACGGTGATCTCCTGCTCAAGGTCGGCAATCTGCCGGGTCGGGTCGTCGGATCCCCGACCGGGCCGGATGCCGCGGTTGCTGTCGTCGTTCTGGGATACCACGGTCCTCACCTCCTCCAAGGGGAGCTGGACGCTTCCAGACCCTACCTGGACCGGTGCAGTTCGAAACCCCTAGATCACAAAGACGGTCGGGGTGTGTCCGATCTTCACCCTTGCGCACTCCCTCTCGCCAGGGGAATACCCACCCTTCCGAAGAGGAAAGCCGTCCGCTGTATGGTCGTAAGCGGTCAACAGCCGTCAGGGATGGCGCTCTTTGAATCAGCCCTACGCATACCTACGAGGAACGGTAGACCGATGACGGTGCAGAACGAAGCGGCCGGGGAACTGGAGGTCTGGATCGACCAGGACCTCTGCACGGGCGACGGCATCTGTGCGCAGTACGCCCCCGAGGTGTTCGAGCTCGACATCGACGGGCTTGCCTATGTGAAGCCCCCCGTGCCCGCGGGTACCGAGGCCGGGCTGCTGACCGAGCCGGGCGCGGCGGCCCCGGTGCCGCTGCCGCTGCTGACCGACGTGACCGCTTCCGTGAAGGACTGCCCGGGCCAGTGCATCCACGTCCGGAGGGTCTCGGACGGCACCGAGGTGTACGGCCCGGAGGCCGACGACGCCTGACGGGGCCGGCACCCGGCGGCCCGGAGGAGGCCCCGGGCCGCCGGGTGCCTCAGACCTGAGCCGCGGCCCCGGAGCCGGGGACGGCGAGCGGCACCAGCCGGCCGTCCCGCCACTCCCAGCGGACCTCGCGCCGCAGGTCGGGGCAGCAGCGCGGCACGTCCGCCGAGGAGTACCCGGTGAGCCGGACGGCGATCGCGTCGCCCTCCGCGCGCAGCGCGTCCACCGTCATTCCCTCGCGGGGGTCGACCAGCGTCTCGGCGACGGCGGGCGTTCCGCCGGGGCCGGCGTCCGCGGCGATGAGGTACATGCCGCTGGGCGGGGTGCCCGAGCCGGCGTCGCAGCGGACCACGGCGACCGTCTCCCCCACGCCGTCGGCGTCGAGGTCGGTGCCGGCCCGCTCGGTGACCACGGTCCCGACCGGGCCGCACTCCAGCGGGTACTCCACCGCCCGGGGATCGGGTCCCGGGGAGGCGGCGGGGGGTTCGGCGTCCGCCCGGCCGGCGGGGGCTCCCGCCTCGGCCGCGGCGGTGGCGTTGGAGGGCTGAACGAGAGCGGCGGCGCCGGTGACGACGGCGAGGGCCGCGGCGGTGGTCAGCCAGTGAACGGTACGGGCTCGGGTGTGCGGAAGGTCGTGACCTGCCGGGAGCTGCACGCGGGAGTCTCCTGAGGGCGAGGAGGGGGCAGTGAGAGCAGTGAGAAAGGACACAGTGCCAGCTCCGGCATCGTGCCATACCTCACATCGGCGCGGAACCGCGGGGTGCCCGATCGTTCACTCTGCGGCGCCGGAACCGGACCCGGGGCCGGTGTAGTCCGCTCCGTACGCGCCGGGGGCCGGGCGGCGGCGGCGCAGCGGCGGGCTGACGCCGTCGGCCAGGCGCCGGGCGGTGAGCAGGAAGCCGGTGTGGCCGATCATCCGGTGGTCGGGGCGGACGGCCAGGCCCTCCACGTGCCAGGTGCGGACCATCGTCTCCCAGGCGCGCGGCTCGTTGAACGTCCCGTGCTCGCGGATGGTCTCGACGGTGCGCGCCAGCTGGGTGGTGGTGGCGACGTAGGCGCAGACGATGCCTCCGGGCACCAGCGCCTTGGAGACGGCGTCCAGGCACTCCCAGGGGGCGAGCATGTCGAGGATGACGCGGTCCACCTCGGTGTCGGACAGCTCGTCCTGCAGGTCCCCGACGGTCAGGCGCCAGGCGGGATGGGGGCCGCCGAAGTAGCGGGCGACGTTCTCCCGGGCGATCTCGGCGAAGTCGGCCCGTCGCTCGTAGGAGTGGAGCATGCCCTGGTCGCCGATGGCGCGCAGCAGGAAGGTGCTCAGCGAGCCCGAGCCGACGCCCGCCTCCACGACCCGCGCGCCGGGGAAGATGTCGGCCATGGCCAGGATCTGGCCGGCGTCCTTGGGGTAGACCACGGCGGCGCCGCGCGGCATTGACAGGACGTAGTCGGGGAGCAGGGGGCGCAGCGCGAGGTAGGCGACGTTTCCGGTGGTGCGGACGACGGTGCCCTCGGGCGCCCCGATCAGCTCGTCGTGCGGGAAGGCTCCCTTGTGGGTGTGGAAGCTCTTCCCTGCTTCGAGCGTGAACGTGTAGTGGCGGCCCTTGGGGTCGGTGAGCTGAACCTGGTCCCCGACCTTGAAGGGCCCGCGACGGCGGGCTGCACCGGTCGGTTCGGACATGGCTGTCAGCCTAGTCCACCCGGATCATGGCGCGGACCTGGGCCGGGGTGAGGGGTGGGTCCGGGCCATGGCGTCGATGAAGGCGCGCTCCACGTCGCTGGTGGACAGGACGCCGTAGATCTCGCCGGTCTCCTCCACGACGAGATACTCGGTGGCCGGGGCGGTGCGCAGGTGGTCGAGCAGGCCCTCGCCGCTGAGGTCGGCGCGCACACGCATCCCGGCGGTGAGGTCCTGGGCGAGCGTGGCGACAGGGACCCAGGGGCGGCGGTGCTGCGGGACGCCGGCGATGCCGGCCTCGCGGACCACGGAGAGGGGCCGGCCCTCGGCGTCGACCACGACCAGGGCGCGGGCGCCGGCGTCGTTGGCCCGGCGCAGGGCCTCGGAGAGCGGGGTCTCGGCGGTGACGGGAACGGCTCGGCGGGTGAGGGCGCGGGCGCTGAGGGCGGGCAGGCGTTCGCGCAGGCGGGCCATGCGCAGGCTGTTGCCGGCGCCGGTCCAGATGATGGCGGCGAGGATGGCGGCCAGCAGTGCGTCGGTGAGGGTCTCCACGCCCGTGAGGGACTCGCGGCCCCCGCCGGTGCCGTAGTGCGTGGCCAGGGGGAAGCCGATCAGGACGGCGACGGCCAAGGCCCGGCCGGTCCAGGCGGCGGCGACGGTGCCGGTCATGGCGTTGCCCGAGAGCTTCCAGACCACGGCGCGCAGCATCCGCCCGCCGTCCAGCGGGAGTCCGGGCAGGAGGTTGAACGCCGCCACGATGAGGTTGGAGATCATCAGGCCGGCCAGCAGCACGCCGGGAACGGTGTCGGCGCGCACCGCCAGCATGGACAGCGCGAAGGCCCCGGCGAGCGCGAGGGAGAGCAGGGGCCCGGCGCCCGCGAGGACGAACTCCCGCCCGGGGGTGGGGGATTCCTTCTCGATCTCGGAGACGCCGCCGAAGAACTGGAGCTGGATGCGGCGCACCGGCAGGCCGAAGCGGACGGCGGCGAGGGTGTGGGCGATCTCGTGGACCAGGACGGAGGCGTAGAAGGCGACGGCGAAGAAGAGGGAGACGAGGTAGCGGCTGCCGCCGAGGTCCGGCAGGACGCGGTCGAGCTGGTTGCCGAAGAACCAGGTGATGAGGGCCGCGACGAGGAACCAGCTGGGCGCGACGTAGACCGGGACGCCGACGACCCGGCCCATCAGGATCCCCCCGGTCGGCCCGCGGCGCGGCGGGGCGCCGTCCGGTGCCCGACGGTCCCGGTCCCGGGGTGTGCGGCCGCTGTCGGAGTCTCCCACCAGTTCCCCTCGTCGCCGTGCGCCCGGTCCTGCGCTCAGGTGCGGGCCCGGAGTCGATGGTATGCGGGGAAGTGTCAGTGACGCGCCGTAGGGTTCGCTCCATGACTGGGACTTCCGCCTCGCCGCCGGACTCGCTCTCCCCTTCCCGGGCCGCCGATTTCATGCAGTGTCCCCTGCTCTACCGCTTCCGGGTGATCGACAAACTGCCGGAGGAGCCGAGCGCGGCGGCGACCCGCGGGACGGTCGTGCACGCCGTGCTGGAGCGGGTGTTCGACGCGCCGCCGGAGCAGCGCAGCGCGCCGCGGGCCAGGGCCCTGGTCGCGACGGAGTGGGAGCGTCTGCTGGCGCGGCGCCCCGAGCTGGCGCGGCTGTTCGCGGAGGAGGGCGCGCCGGGGCCTGTTGAGGGGACCGAGGGGGACGAGGGGACCGAGGGGGACGAGGGGACCGAGGGGGACGCGAGGTCGGAGAAGGCCGCGATCGATCCGGCGCGGCTGGCGGAGTGGCTGGCGGGGGCCGAGCAGCTGGTGGAGCGGTGGTTCTCGCTGGAGGACCCCGCGCGGCTCCAGCCCGCCGAGCGGGAGCTGTTCGTGGAGACCCGGCTGGACTCGGGGCTGCGGCTGCGCGGCGTCATCGACCGGGTGGACGTGGCCCCCGGCGGCGAGGTGCGGATCGTCGACTACAAGACGGGCCGCGCCCCCCGGCCGGAGTACGCGGCCGAGGCGCTGTTCCAGATGAAGTTCTACGCGCTGGTGCTGTGGCGGCTGCGCGGGGAGGTCCCCCGCCGCCTCCAGCTGGTGTACCTGGGCAGCGGGGACGTGCTGACCTACGACCCGGACGAGGCCGACCTGCGCGGGGTCGAACGCAAGCTGCTGGCGCTGTGGGAGGCGATCCGCACGGCGACCGAGTCCGGCGACTGGCGGCCGAGCCGGGGGCGCCTGTGCGACTGGTGCGATCACCGCGCGCGCTGCCCGGAGTTCGGGGGCACTCCCCCGCCCTACCCGCTGGTGATCCAGCCGCGGCTGCCGCTGGAGGGCGCCGGAGAGGCGGTCGGAGGGAGGTGAGCGAGAATGGTCGGCGGCCGACCCGTGAGGCCGGAGGGAAGGGTGGCACCGTGCCGATCCGCGTTCTGCTCGTCGACGACCAGCCGCTGCTGCGCACCGGGTTCCGGATGATCCTGGAGGCCGAGGGCGACATCGCGGTGATCGGGGAGGCCGGGGACGGCCTCCAGGCGCTGGACCAGGTGCGGGCGCTCCAGCCCGACGTGGTCCTGATGGACATCCGGATGCCGCGGATGGACGGCGTGGAGGCGACCCGGCAGATCACCGGCCCGGACAAGGACGGCCCGGTGAAGGTCCTGGTACTGACCACCTTCGACCTGGACGAGTACGTGGTGGAGGCCCTGCGGGCCGGGGCCAGCGGCTTCCTGCTGAAGGACGCCCCGGCGGCCGAGCTGGTGCAGGCCATCCGGGTCGTGGCGGCCGGGGAGGCGATGCTGGCCCCCAGCGTCACCCGCCGCCTGCTGGACATGTACGCCGAGAAGCTGCCCTCGGGCGAGGAGCAGGTGCCCGACGCCCTCCAGACGCTGACCGAGCGGGAGGTGGAGGTGCTCAAGCTGGTCGCCCGCGGCCTGTCCAACGCCGAGATCGCGGCCGACCTGTTCGTCAGCGAGACGACCGTGAAGACGCACGTGGGGCACGTGCTGACGAAGCTGGGCCTGCGGGACCGGGTGCAGGCGGCCGTCTTCGCCTACGAGAGCGGGCTGGTGCGGCCGGGGAGCTGACGGGCGTTCGGGGGCGCCCGGGGCCCTGACGGGGCTCAGTCGGCGGGGGCGTTCACGATCTCCCAGAAGCGGAAGACGGTGGAGGCGTCCAGGGTCCACTGGAGCCCTGCGATGTTCTCGGCCGCGACAGCGTACTGCCGCCCCTGCCACAGCGGGATCAGCGGCAGGTCCTCGGCCACGATGTCCTGCACGGCGGCGAAGTCCCGGGCGGTGCGCGCCCGGTCGCTCTCGCTCTCGGTGCGCGGCATCAGCTCCTCGCTGATGCGCGGGGAGTCGTAGTTGTTGGCCAGCACATTGCCGTCGCCGAAGAAGGGCGCGGTGAAGTTGTCCGGGTCGGGGTAGTCGGGGACCCATCCGCGGACGTAGGCGCCGAACTCGCCGTTCTCCACGCCCTCGTCGAAGGCGTCGGCGTCCACGCTGCGGACGCGGGCGCGGAAGAGGCCGCTGTCGTTGAGCTGGCGGGCGATGTGCTCGAAGGCGGCCACGGTGTCGGGGCCGAAGCGGACGGGCGTGACCCACAGGGTCAGCTCCACGGGCTCGGTGATGCCCTCCTCGCGCAGCGCGGCCTCCGCCTCCCCGGGGCGCGGGTTGTCGCCGTAGGCGTCGAAGAACGGCGTGGTGTGCCCGGTGATCCCGGCCGGGACGACGGAGTACAGCGGCTCGGCGGTGCGCCGGTAGACGTCGCGCACCAGCGCGGAGCGGTCGAGCAGGTAGGCGACGGCCCGCCGGACGCCGAGGCGGCCTGCCACCGGGTCGTCCAGGTTGAAGACCAGGTGCTGGACCTCGGCCCCGGCCCCCTCCACGACGGTGAGCCCCCGCTCCCCGACGACGCCCGCGGTGTCCAGCTCGGCGATGTCCCCGGCGGTCAGGCCGCGGTAGGCCACGTCCACCTCGCCGCGCTCCAGGGAGCCGCGCAGCGCCTCCTGGTCCCCGTGGAAGAGGCGCAGGGTGACCCCGGAGTTCCGGACCTCGGCCGGGCCGGTGTAGCGGGAGTTGACGGCGAAGACGGCCTCTTCCCCGTCCCAGCTCTCCAGCGTGTAGGCCCCGGAGCCCACCGCCCGGCCGTCGGTGCGCAGCGCGTCCGCCGGGTAGGAGAGGTGGTCCACGATGGCCCCGGCGCCGGAGGCGATCTTCTGCGGGAAGGTGGCGTCCGGCCGGCCGAGGTGGAAGGTCACGGTGCGGTCGTCGGGCGTCTCGATCCGGTCGATGGAGGAGAGCAGGACGGCCGGGCCGTCGGGGTCGTCGATGCGCAGGGTGCGGTCGAAGGAGTACTTGACGTCGGCGGAGGTCAGCTCGTTGCCGTTGCTGAACGTCAGGTCCCGGCGGAGGGTGCAGGTGTAGCGGCGGCTGACGCGGTCGGTGAAGCCGCAGTCCTCGGCCGCCTCGGGCTCGGGCTGGGTGCCGCCGGGCGGAAAGCTGAGCAGGGTCTGGAAGACGTTGCTGAACACCATCCAGGAGCCGGGGTCGTAGCCGGAGGCCGGGTCGAGGGACCCGATGGCGTCGGTCATGCCGAGCGTCACGGGCCGGCCCTCGCCGGGCTCGTCGCCGCCGGTCAGACCGCAGCCGGCGAGCAGCAGCGCGACGGCGAGACCGGCAGCCAGGGGGAGCGCCACCCACGAAAGGCGTTTCGTCAACGTCTCTTCCTTAGCGTTCGCCCTCTGCGACTGGCTCGACCCTAAACCGGAGGCGCGGCCACCTCCGAGTGAGATGCGTCACCCCCGCGGGCGCCGGCCACGCTGCGGAGGAGGGCGAGGTCCACGGCCTCCAGCGAGGGGACCACGGTGCGCCCGGCGCCCGGCGGGATGGCCGCCACGGAGGGAACGGCGATCACGTGGCAGCCGGCCGCCTCGGCGGAGGTCACGCCGGTGACGGTGTCCTCCACGGCCACGCAGCGGGCCGGGTCGGCGCCCAGGCCCGCGGCGGCGGCGAGGTAGGGGTCGGGGTGGGGCTTGGTCCGGGGCAGCTCGTCGCCCGCGACGGTGAGCGCGAAGTTCTCCGGGCCCAGCCAGGCCAGCATCCGGTCCATCACGGCGCGGTGGGTGGCGGAGACCAGGGCGGCGGGGACCCCGTGCGCGGCCAGCTCGGCCAGGAGCCGGCGGGCGCCGGGCATCAGGGGCACGCCCAGCTCCAGGCGGCGCAGGAAGGTGGCGTTGAGCAGGTCGCGCAGGGCGTCCAGGGTGATGTCCGCGCCGGTGACCTCGATGAGGTAGCCCGCGCTGCGGGTCATGGGGCCGCCGACGACCACGGCGCGGTGCTCCTCGGCCAGCCGGTGGCCGAGCGCGGCGAAGACCTCCACCTCGGCGTCCCACCAGAAGCCCTCGGTGTCCACCAGCGTGCCGTCCATGTCCAGCAGGACGGCCTGGGGGCCGGGGCCGAGGGGGGTCGGGGCGTCGACGGCGGGCAGGGAACTGGTCATCCGCACTCACCTCCACGAAAGGGACACGAAGGCCGGCCGCCCCCGGCGGGGGCGACCGGCCTGTACCGGACCGATCAGTGTACGTGCCCGCCCGGCGTGTCGCCCGTGCGTTTCCGCCGGGGGTCCCTCCGCGGAGAGCCTCGGTGGGCGGCGGCGGGCCTCAGCGGGCGTTGAAGTAGTTCGCCTCCGGGTGGTGGAGGACGATCGCGTCGGTGGACTGCTCCGGGTGGAGCTGGAACTCCTCCGAGAGGGTGACGCCGATCCGCTCGGACCCCAGCAGCTCGGCGATCTTGGCCCGGTCCTCCAGGTCGGGGCAGGCCGGGTAGCCCAGGGAGTAACGGCAGCCCTGGTACTCGGTGCGGAACATGCCGGCCAGGTCGCCGGGGTCTCCCCCGGCGATGCCCAGCTCGTCGCGGACCCGGGCGTGCCAGTACTCGGCGAGCGCCTCGGCGAGCTGGACGGACAGGCCGTGCAGCTCCAGGTAGTCGCGGTAGGAGTCGGCGGCGAACAGCTCGGCCGTGGCCTCGCTGACCCGCGGCCCGATGGTGACGGTCTGGAGGGCGACGACGTCCGTCTCGCCGCTCTCGGCGGGGCGGAAGAAGTCGGCCAGGCACAGGCGCCGGCCGCGCCGCTGGCGCGGGAAGGTGAAGCGGGTGCGCTCCTTGCCGTCCTCGTCGAGGATGACCAGGTCGTCGCCCTCGGCGTGGCAGGGGAAGTAGCCGTGGACGACGGCCGCCTCCAGGAGGTTGTCGGTGTGCAGGCGGTCCAGCCAGCCGCGCAGCCGGGGCCGGCCCTCGGTCTCCACCAGCTCGGCGTAGTCGGGGCCGTCCCCGGCGCGCGAGGGCTTCAGGCCCCACTGCCCCTTGAAGAGCGCGTCCTCGTCCAGCCACTCCGCGTAGTCCTTGAGCGGGATGCCCTTGGTGACGCGGGTGCCGAGGAAGGGGGCGCGGGGCACCGGCACGTCGGTGGCCGTGGCGGAGCGCGCGGGCAGGTCCGTCTCGCCCTCGGCGGGAAGCGGCGTCTCTCGGCGCGGGACGCGGCGCTGCTTCAGCTCGGGCAGCCCGGCGCCGGGCAGGCCGCGCTTGACGGCGACCAGGGCGTCCATCAGCCGCAGCCCCTCGAAGGCGTCGCGGGCGTAGCGGACCTCGCCCTGGTAGACCTCGTGCAGGTCCTGCTCGACATAGGCCCGGGTGAGGGCGGCGCCGCCGAGGATGACGGGGTAGTCGGCCGCCATGCCGCGGCGGTTCAGCTCCTCCAGGTTCTCCTTCATGATCACGGTGGACTTCACCAGGAGGCCGGACATGCCGATGACGTCGGCGCGGTGCTCGGCGGCGGCGTCCAGGATGGCGGAGACCGGCTGCTTGATGCCGAGGTTGACCACGTTGTAGCCGTTGTTGGTGAGGATGATGTCCACGAGGTTCTTGCCGATGTCGTGGACGTCGCCGCGGACGGTGGCCAGCACGATGGTGCCCTTGCCCTCGTCGCCGGTTCGCTCCATGTGCGGTTCGAGGTGGGCGACGGCGGCCTTCATCACCTCGGCCGACTGCAGGACGAACGGCAGTTGCATCTGCCCGGAGCCGAACAGCTCGCCGACCACCTTCATGCCGGACAGCAGCGTGTCGTTGACGATCTCCAGCGCGGGCCGGGCGGTCAGCGCCTCGTCCAGGTCGGCCTCCAGGCCGTTGCGCTCGCCGTCGATGATGCGGCGCTGGAGGCGTTCCTCCAGGGGCAGCGCGGCCAGCTCCTCGGCCTTGCCGGCCTTCATCGACCTGGTGTCCACGCCCTCGAAGAGCTCCAGGAAACGCTGGAGCGGGTCGTAGCCGGGGGCGCGGCGGTCGTAGATGAGGTCGCGGGCGACCTGGACCTGCTCGGCCTCGATGCGGGCGATCGGCAGGATCTTGGCGGCGTGCACGATCGCGGAGTCCAGGCCGGCCTTGACGCACTCGTCCAGGAAGACGGAGTTGAGGACGAGGCGGGCGGCGGGGTTGAGGCCGAAGGAGATGTTCGACAGGCCCAGGGTGGTCTGGACGTCGGGGTGGCGGCGCTTGAGCTCGCGGATGGCCTCGATGGTGTGCAGGCCGTCGCGGCGGGACTCCTCCTGGCCGGTGCAGATGGTGAAGGTCAGGAAGTCGATGAGGATGGCGCCGGGGTCGAAGCCCCAGTTCCCCGTGAGGTCGGCGATCAGCCGCTCGGCGATGGCCAGCTTGGTCTCGGGGGTGCGGGCCTGGCCCTCCTCGTCGATGGTCAGGGCCATCAGCGCCGCGCCGTGCTCGGCGGCGAGGCGGGCGACGCGGGCGAAGCGGGAGTCGGGGCCGTCGCCGTCCTCGTAGTTGACGGAGTTGATGACGGCCCGGCCGCCGAGCTTCTCCAGGCCCGCCTCGATGACGGCCGGCTCGGTGGAGTCCAGCACGATGGGCAGCGTGGAGGAGGTGGCCAGGCGCCCGGCCAGCTCGGCCATGTCGGCGGCGCCGTCGCGGCCGACGTAGTCCACGCACAGGTCCAGCAGGTGGGCGCCCTCGCGGATCTGCTCGCGGGCCATCTCCACGCAGTCGTCCCAGCGCCCCTCCAGCATGGCCTCGCGGAACTTCTTGGAGCCGTTGGCGTTGGTGCGCTCCCCGATGGCGAGGTAGGAGGTGTCCTGCCGGAAGGGGACGGCCTGGTAGAGCGAGGAGGCGGCTGCCTCGGGGCGGGGGTCGCGCGGGGCGGGGGTGAGGCCGCGGACGCGCTCGACGACCTGCCGCAGGTGCTCGGGCGTGGTGCCGCAACAGCCGCCGATCAGGGACAGGCCGAATTCCCCGACGAACTCCTCGTGCGCGTCGGCCAGCTCTGACGGGGTGAGGGGATAGTGGGCCCCGTCCTTGCCGAGGACGGGCAGGCCGGCGTTGGGCATGCAGCTCAGCGGCACCCGGGCGTGGCGGGCGAGGTGGCGCAGATGCTCGCTCATCTCGGCCGGGCCGGTGGCGCAGTTGAGGCCGATCATGTCGATGCCCAGAGGCTCCAGCGCCGTGAGCGCGGCGCCGATCTCGGAGCCCAGGAGCATGGTGCCGGTGGTCTCGACGGTGACCTGGACGATCAGCGGCAGGTCGGCGCCGGCGGCCGTGAGCGCGCGGCGGGCGCCGAGCACGGCGGCCTTGGTCTGGAGGAGGTCCTGGCTGGTCTCCACCAGCAGGGCGTCGGCCCCCCCGGCGATCAGGCCCTCGGCGTTGCGCTGGTACGCGTCGCGCAGGGGCCGGAAGGTGGTGTGGCCCAGGGAGGGCAGCTTGGTGCCGGGGCCGATGGAGCCGAGCACCCAGCGCAGCCTGCCGTCCTCGGCGGCCAGCTCGTCGGCGGTCTCCCGGGCGATCCGGGCGCCGGCCTCGGACAGCTCCGTGATGCGCTCGGGGATCTCGTACTCGCCGAGGGCGGCGAGGTTGGCGCCGAAGGTGTTGGTCTCCACGCAGTCCACGCCGGCGTCGAAGTAGGCGCGGTGCACCGCGCGGACGATGTCGGGCCGGGTGACGTTGAGGACCTCGTTGCAGCCCTCCAGCTGCTGGAAGTCCTCCAGCGTCGGGTCGTGGGCCTGAAGCATGGTGCCCATGCCGCCGTCGGCGACGACGACGCGGCCGGCGAGGGCCTCTCGGAGGGCGGCGGCCCTGGTGGCGGGCCCGGCGGCGGGCGTGCTGGATGCGTCCATGGACTGCTCCCGGGGAATGCGACGGCTGTCGGCTATGCGCGGCCGTGACGGAGCGCACCGGGCCAGCGTAACGGCCCGGCGTGCCCGGCAGGGAGGCCAGGACGCCCGGCCACGGACCGTAGACTCGTTGTCCCGGACGGGGATCTATCGGCATACCCCGCCAGTGTTCGACAATGCCGAACAGCATCGGATACCGCGGTGCCGAATGGCCACAGTGCGGCGGACCACAGGAGGCAACGCCATGGCTCGGACCATCCAGTCGCTGGAACGCGCCGCGGCGGTGCTGCGGCTGCTGGCCGGCGGCGAGCGGCGCCTGGGGCTGTCCGACATCGCCTCGGCCATCGGGCTGGCCAAGGCCACCACCCACGGGCTGCTGCGCACCCTCCAGCAGGAGGGCTTCGTGGAGCAGGACACGGCCTCGGGCAAGTACCAGCTCGGCGCGGAGCTGCTGCGCCTGGGCAACAGCTACCTGGACGTCCACGAGCTGCGCGCCCGCGCCCTGGTCTGGACGGACGACCTGGCGCGCTCCAGCGGGGAGAGCGCCTACCTGGGCGTTCTCCACCAGCAGGGCGTGCTGATCGTGCACCACGTCTTCCGCCCCGACGACAGCCGCCAGGTGCTGGAGGTGGGCGCGATGCAGCCCCTGCACAGCACGGCGCTGGGCAAGGTGCTCGCGGCCTTCGACCCGGTGGCGCACAACGAGGTGATGGAGGCGGGCGAGTTCCCGGCGATCACCGAGCTGACGGTGACGGACCCGGCCGAGTTCGAGAAGGGCCTGGAGGAGACCAGGTCCCGGGGCTGGGCCAGCGACCTGGGCGAGACCTGGGAGGGCGTGGCCTCGATCGCCGCCCCCATCCTCGACCGGCGGCGGATGCCGGTCGGCGCGGTTGGCATCACCGGCGCGGTGGAACGCATGCAGGCAGGAGGAACGCTCCACCCCAGGCTCGTGGCGGCGGTCCGGGACTGCGCCCGGTCCGTGTCGCGCGACCTGGGAGCCGGGCGTTTCTAGGACAATCCTGGCATCTGGCCGCTAACTTCCGCACACCACTTGACGGCAGCGCCCTGGAGGAGAAAACTGCCGGTCGGCGGTCGACAATGCCGAACAACGGACGAAAGCCGCCGGTCCTCCATCACCTGGACGAAGGACAAAGGAGTCACCGATGTCCAGTTCCGACATCTTCTTCGGCGAGCTGCTGGGCACCGCCGTTCTGATCCTGCTCGGCGGCGGCGTCGTCGCCGCCGTCGTGCTCAAGAAATCGAAGGCGTTCGGCGCCGGATGGGTCGCCATCACCCTCGGATGGGGCCTGGCCGTCCTCTCCGGCGCCTACGTCTCCGCTCAGCTCTCCGGGGCCCACCTCAACCCGGCCGTCACCCTCGGCATCGCCATCGACACCGGCGAATGGGGCGACGTGGGCACCTACCTCGCCGGCCAGATGCTCGGGGCCATGCTCGGCGCCGTGCTGGTGTGGCTCGCCTACTACGGCCACTTCCAGGCCCACCTCGCCGACCGTGAGATCGTCGGCGGTTCCGACACTCCCGGCCCGCCCGCGGTGGACGACCCGCGGCGCGCCGAGGAGCGCCCGGTCGCGGACGGCCGGGGCCCGGGCCCCGTGCTCGGCGTCTTCTCCACAGCCCCCGAGATCCGCAACGCGGTCCAGAACCTCACCACCGAGATTCTGGGCACCGCGGTCCTGGTGCTGCTGATCCTGGGCATCGGCCTGAACGAGGGCCTGGCCCTCTCCGGCACCGGAACGCTGATGGTCGCCCTGGTCGTGGTCGGCATCGGTCTCTCCCTCGGCGGCCCCACCGGGTACGCCATCAACCCCGCGCGCGACCTGGGCCCGCGCATCGTGCACGCGCTCCTGCCGCTGCCGAACAAGGGCGGCTCCGACTGGAGCTACGCCTGGGTCCCCGTCGTCGGCCCGCTGATCGGCGGCGCTCTCGCCGGCGGCATCCACAACGCCCTCTTCTGACCCCTAGCCGCCCGGAACCCTGACCAGGAGCCGTGATCATGAGCACCTCCCCCGACGCCCCCCGCGAGTACATCGCCGCCATCGACCAGGGCACCACCTCCAGCCGCTGCATCGTCTTCGACCGGGACGGCCGCATCGTCTCCGTCGACCAGAAGGAGCACGAGCAGATCTTCCCCAAGCCCGGCTGGGTCGAGCACGACGCCGCCGAGATCTGGACCAACGTCCAGGAGGTCGTCGCCGGCGCCCTGGAGAAGGCGCAGATCACCAAGGACCAGGTGAAGGCCATCGGCATCACCAACCAGCGCGAGACCACGCTGCTGTGGGACCGGGCGACCGGCGAGCCGGTGCACAACGCCATCGTCTGGCAGGACACCCGCACCGACGCCCTGTGCCGCGAGCTGGGACGCAACGTCGGCCAGGACCGCTTCCGCCGCGAGACCGGCCTGCCGCTGTCCTCCTACTTCGCCGGTCCCAAGATCCGCTGGCTGCTGGACAACGTCGAGGGCCTGCGCGAGCGCGCCGAGCGCGGCGAGATCCTCTTCGGAACGATGGACTCCTGGGTCATCTGGAACCTCACCGGCGGCCCCCGGGGCGGCGTGCACGTCACCGACGTCACCAACGCCTCCCGCACCCTGCTGATGAACCTGCGCACCATGGAGTGGGACGAGAAGATCCTCGCCTCCATCGGCGTCCCCGCCGCCGTGCTGCCGGAGATCCGCTCCTCCGCCGAGGTCTACGGCACGGCCAGGGGCGGCGCGCTGGACGGCGTTCCCGTCGCCTCGGCCCTCGGCGACCAGCAGGCCGCCCTCTTCGGCCAGACCTGCTTCTCCGTCGGCGAGGCCAAGTCGACCTACGGCACCGGCACCTTCCTGCTGATGAACACCGGCACCGAGGCGATCAACTCCTACGCCGGCCTGATCACCACCGTCGGCTACCGCATCGGGGACCAGCAGCCGGTCTACGCGCTGGAGGGCTCCATCGCCGTCACCGGCGCCCTGGTGCAGTGGATGCGCGACCAGATGGGCCTGATCAAGAGCGCGGCCGAGATCGAGACGCTGGCCCTGTCCGTGGAGGACAACGGCGGCGCCTACTTCGTCCCCGCCTTCTCCGGCCTGTTCGCCCCCTACTGGCGCGCCGACGCCCGCGGCGTGATCGCCGGCCTGACCCGGTACGTCACCAAGGCGCACATCGCGCGCGCCGTGCTGGAGGCGACGGCCTGGCAGACCCGGGAGATCGTCGACGCGATGAAGAAGGACTCCGGCGTCGAGCTGACCGCCCTCAAGGTCGACGGCGGCATGACCTCCAACAACCTGCTGATGCAGAACATCTCGGACTTCCTCGGCGCCCCCGTCGTGCGCCCGATGGTCTCCGAGACCACCTGCCTCGGCGCCGCCTACGCCGCCGGCCTGGCGGTGGGGTTCTGGTCCGGCACCGAGGAGCTGCGCGCCAACTGGCGCCGCGCCGCGGAGTGGACCCCGCACATGGAAGCGGCCGACCGCGACCGCGAGTACCAGTTCTGGCTCAAGGCCGTTCAGCGGACCATGGGCTGGCTCGAAGAGGAGAACTGACAGACATGAACACCCTGCACCCGACCGCCGGCTCCGTCACCACAACGGGACCGGAACGGCGTGCCGAGACCAGGCAGTTGCTGGCCACGGCCACCTACGATCTGCTGGTCGTCGGCGGCGGCATCCTGGGCATCTCCGTCGCCTGGCACGCCGCCCAGTCGGGGCTGCGGGTCGCGATGGTGGACGCCGGCGACTTCGCCGGCGCCACCTCCTCCGCGTCCTCCAAGCTGGTCCACGGCGGGCTGCGCTACCTTCAGACCGGCGCGGTGCGGCTGGTCGCGGAGAACCACCACGAGCGCCGCGTCCTGGCCCGGGACGTGGCCCCCCACCTGGTCAACCCGCTGACCTTCTACCTGCCGGTCTACAAGGGCGGCCCGCACTCCGCCGCCAAGCTCGGCGCCGGCGTCTTCGCCTACTCGGCCCTGTCCGCCTTCGGCGACGGCGTGGGCCGGGTCATCTCCCCGGCCAAGGCGGCGGCGGCCAACCCCGCGCTGCGCACCGAGAACCTGCGGGCCGTCGCGGTCTACGGCGACCACCAGATGAACGACTCGCGCGTGGCCGTCATGACCGTGCGGGCCGCCGTCCAGGCCGGGGCGACGGTGCTCAACCACGCCGAGGTCACCGGCCTGCGCTTCACGAAGGGCCGCGTCACCGGTGCCGAGGTGCGCGACCGCCTCGACGGCACCGAGTTCGGCGTGGACGCCCGCCTCGTGCTCAACGCGGCGGGCCCCTGGGTGGACCACCTGCGGCGGATGGAGGACCCGGGCGCGGAGCCCAGCATCCGGCTGTCCAAGGGCGCCCACCTGGTGCTGCGCCGCACCGCCCCCTGGGGCGCGGCGATGGCCACCTTCGTCGACAAGTACCGTGTCACCTTCGCGCTCCCGTGGGAGGACCAGCTGCTGCTGGGGACCACCGACGAGAGCTACGAGGGCGACCCGGCCGACGTGCGCGCGACGGAGGCCGACATCCGGCAGATCCTCGACGAGGCCTCCCTGTCGGTGAAGGACCAGGCGCTGGACCGCTCCCTGATGACCTACGCCTTCGCGGGCCTGCGGGTGCTGCCCGGCGGCCCCGGCGGCGTGGAGACGGCCAAGCGGGAGACCGTGGTGACCGAGGGGCGCGGCGGGATGCTGTCGGTGGCCGGCGGCAAGTGGACCGGGTACCGCCACATCGGCCGGATGGTGCTGGGCAAGCTCGCCACCCAGCCCGGCTCGGCCCTGGCCCGCGAGATGGAGCCGCCCTCGGGCCTGGTGCGCCGGGTGCCCCTGCCGGGCCTGGCCAACCCCAGCGCGGTCGCGCACCGGCTGCTGACCGACCGCGACCCGGGCGCCGCCCTGGACGCGGCGACGGCCCGTCACCTGGCCACCCACTACGGCTCGCTGGCGTTCGAGATCACCGACCTGGTGCGCCACGACCCGGCGCTGGGCGAGCGCATCCACCCCGAGGGCCCGGAGATCTGGGCCCAGGTGGTCTACGCCCGCGACCAGGAGTGGGCCGAGACGGCGGACGACGTGCTGCGCCGCCGCACCACCCTGACGATCCGCGGCCTGGACACGGACGAGGTCCGGGCCCGCGTCACGGAGGTCCTCGGGCGCGCCGCGTAGCGCGCGGAGCGGGCGCGCCGCGGTGCGCCACGGGCCCCGGCCGGGACGACCGGCCGGGGCCCGTCGGCGTGCGCGCCGTGCTCGGCGTGACCGGCTCGTCACCGAGCATGACCGTGCGCAGGCGTACGAGGGCTGCGGGCTGGGCACGGTCACGCCGTAGGCTGGGCCGCACGGAACACTTACGTGAGCCGGGCCGGGCGCCGCCCCGGCCGCGGCGGGAGGAGGCGCTGGGTGATCGAGCTCGATGGGGTTCCCGAGCTGGTCGACCCGGTCATGGTGGCCGCGTTCGAGGGCTGGAACGATGCTGGTGACGCCGCCTCCGCCGCGGTCGCCCACCTGGAGCGGGAGTGGAAGGGCGAGGTCTTCGCGGCGCTGGACGCCGAGGATTACTACGACTTCCAGGTCAACCGGCCCCAGGTGTGGCTGGACGGCGGCGTGCGCCGCGTCACCTGGCCGACGACCCGGCTGTCGGTGGTGCGGATCGGGTCGGAGGAGGGGCCGGTGCGCCGCCGCGACCTGGTGCTGGTGCGCGGCATCGAGCCCAGCATGCGCTGGCGTTCGTTCTGCAACGAGATCCTCGGCTTCGCGCACGAGCTGGGCGTGGAGATGGTCGTGGTGCTCGGCGCCCTCCTCGGCGACACGCCGCACACCCGTCCGGTGCCCGTGACCTCCGTCGCCTCCGACGAGCGGCTGGCGCAGCGGCTGGACCTGGAGGAGTCGCGGTACGAGGGCCCCACGGGCATCGTGGGGATCCTCCAGGAGGCGTGCGGCCACGCGGGGGTGCCGGCGGTGACGCTGTGGGCGGCCGTTCCGCACTACGTGGCGCAGCCGCCGAATCCGAAGGCCTCGCTGGCGCTGCTGCACGCACTGGAGGACCTGCTGGGGGTGGGCATCCCGCTGGGCGACCTGCCCGAGGACGCCCGGGCCTGGCAGATCGGGGTGGATCAGCTGGCCGCCGAGGACAGCGAGGTCGCCGAGTACGTGAAGTCGCTGGAGGAGGCCCGGGACACGGCCGATCTGCCGGAGGCCTCGGGCGAGGCCATCGCCAAGGAGTTCGAACGCTATCTGCGGAGGCGGGACGGGCATCCGCCGGCCGGGGACCCCCCTTCCTCCTACCTGCGCGACCCCGGCAGCGGGCGGACCCGGCCGAGCCGCAGGCCACCGGAGGGCGGGGACCAGGGCCCGCAGGACCCGGGTCCGGGCGAGGGCCAGGAGGAGTGAGCGACGGCCCCGGCGGGTGATGCCCGCCGGGGCCGTGGCGTTTCCGGGCCGCCCGCGCGGGGCGTGAGGGGCCGTCAGCCCGTGCGTTTCACAGGGCGACGCCGAGCAGGGCGTCCACGGCGCGGCTGACCTCGCCGGTGGCGCCGGTGTCGGTGCCGCCGGCCGCGTGCTGGGCGTCGGCCCAGCGGTCCACGGCGGCCAGCGCGGCGGGGGCGTCGAGGTCCGCGGCCAGGGCGTCGCGGATCTCCTCGGCCACGGCCGCGGCCGGGGGCCCCTCGGGACGGGAGACGGCGGAACGCCAGTGGTCCAGGCGCCGCAGGGCCCGCTCCAGCACCTCGTCCGTCCACTCCCAGTCGGCGCGGTAGTGCCGCGAGAGCAGGGCCAGGCGGATGGCGGCCGGGTCCACGCCGTCCCGGCGCAGCCGGGAGACGAGGACGAGGTTTCCCCTGGACTTCGACATCTTCTCGCCCTCGTAGCCCACCATCCCGGCGTGCACGTAGGAGCGGGCGAAGGGGAACTCCCCCGTCAGGACGTGCGCGTGGGAGGCGCCCATCTCGTGGTGCGGGAAGACGAGGTCGGAGCCGCCGCCCTGCACGTCGAAGCCGTTGCCCAGGTGCTCCAGGGCGATGCCGACGCACTCGATGTGCCAGCCGGGACGGCCGGGGCCGAGCGAGGCGCCGTCCCAGGAGGGCTCCCCGGGGCGGGCGGCGCGCCACAGCAGCGGGTCGACGGGATCTTTCTTGCCGGGGCGCTCGGGGTCCCCGCCGCGCTCGGCGGACAGGGCGCGCATCGCGGCGGCGTCCAGGTGGGAGACGGAGCCGAAGTGACGGTCGGAGTCCACCGAGAAGTACACGTCGCCGTCGAGGTCGTAGGCGGCGCCCCGCTCCCGCAGCCGCTCGATGAGCGGCACGATCAGCGGTATCGCCTCCACGGCGCCGACGTAGGCGCGCGGGGGCAGGGTCCGCAGGGCCGTCATGTCCTCGCGGAACAGGGCGGTTTCGCGCTCGGCCAGCGCCGTCCAGTCCTCGCCGGTGGCGGCGGCCCGCTCCAGGAGCGGGTCGTCGACGTCGGTGACGTTCTGCACGTAGTGCACCTGGCGGCCCGCGTCGAGCCAGATCCGCTGCACCAAGTCGAAGGCCGTGTAGGTGGCGGCGTGCCCGAGGTGGGTGGCGTCGTAGGGGGTGATGCCGCAGACGTAGAGGCGGGCGACCGGGCCGGGACGGAGCGTCACCCGCCCGCCCGAGGCGGTGTCGTGGAGGGTGAGATCGCGCCCCTGACCGGGCAGGACGGGGACCTTGGGGGCTGGCCAGGCATGCATGGGCCGAGCCTATCCGGCGCCCCGTCACCGCACGACAGGGCCGGGGCGGCCCGGCCGCCCGGCGGCTGTGCTAGACCCGGAACGGCCGGGGCCGTTCCGGGCTGCGGGCCGTGCCGGGCCGTTCCCGTCCGGGCCCGTCCGGGCGCGCGGGCCGTGAGGCCGTGCCGGGCGAGGCCGTTCCGGGATGCGCGGGGTGTCAGACCAGGGGCCAGGGGAAGGCGGGCCATTCGCCGGAGGGGGTGGGGTGGCGGCCGGTGCGGAGCAGGGTTTCGGTGCGGGCGCGCAGGGCGTCGCGCTCGGCCGGGGTGATCAGCGCGGCCAGGCGTCCGGCCAGGGGGCGGCCCTCGGCCAGCTCGGCGCTCAGGCCGCGCAGCGCCTCGCGCACCGGGTCCGGCAGCGGCTCGCCTGCCCAGCCCCACAGCAGGGTGCGGAGCTTATTGTCCGTGTGGAAGGTGACGCCGTGGTCGATGGCGTACAGCCGGCCGTCGGGCAGGGGCAGGAGGTGGCCGCCCTTGCGGTCGCCGTTGTTGATCACCGCGTCCAGGGCGGCCAGGCGGCGCAGCCGCTCGTCGTCGGCGTGCACGAGCAGCGCGGTGCGCCCGGCGTCCACCTCGGCGAAACCCACGGCCTTCCAGCCCGGCTCGGGCGTCTCCGCCTCGACCAGCGCCAGCAGCCCGTCGGGCCCCGGCGCCTCGTCCTCCTCGGCGTCCGGCGCGGGGCCGACCCACTGCTGGCACATGCCCTCGCCCATCGGCCCGTCCCGCAGGACCGTGGGCGGCACCAGCTCCCAGCCCAGCGCGCGGGAGACCTCGTAGGCGGCGACCTCGCGCTGCGCGAGCGTCCCGTCGGGGAAGTCCCACAGCGGGCGCTCTCCGGCGACCGGCTTGTAGACGCACGGCAGGCGCGCGCCGGCCAGCTCGGCGGTCGCGTACAGCACCGCGTTGGAGGCCTCCACGATTCGGCCGTGCACGGTCAACGCGCCCCGTGCCAGAACCTCTTCGGCGTCTACACCCGGCTGCGGCGGTATCCGTTCTGGCGCGGACATACGTGTCCCTCCGGGTCGAGCGGCAGGCTGCAGAGCGGGCAGGGCGGCCGTCCGGCGTTGACGACCTCCAGAGCCCGCTTGGCGAAGGCGCGGGCCATGGTGCCGCTGAGGCGGACGCGCAGCATGGGGGGGCCGTTCTCGTCGTCGCGCAGCAGGCGCTCCTCGGCCTCGGCGAACGCCTCCTCGGACTCGGCCTCCAGCTCCACCAGGGCCTGGGCCTCCACGATCATGCGCTCGCTGTCGCTGTCCCAGGCCAACGCCATGGTGCCGACGCGGAACTCCTCCTCCACGGGCGTCTGGAGGGGCTGGGAGTCGGAGAGTTCGGGCGGGGCGACCGCCGGGACCGAGGTGTTGCCGCCGGAGCGGCGCACGACTTCGTCCAGCAGCTCGTCGATGCGCTCGGCGAGCGCCTCGACCTGCGCCTTCTCCAGCGCGACGCTGGTGGTGCGGCCGTCCGCCGATGCCTGCAGAAAGAAGGTACGGCGGCCAGGCAGCCCGACCGTCCCGGCGACAAACCGTTCGGGAGGGTCGTAGAGGAACACCTGACGGGACACGTACGGCTCCGTGGGTCGGTTGCTTGAGACACTGGCACCCTACTGCGCTTCGCGATCACCGTGGTCAGGCACCACCGCCCACGGGAGCCCGCTCGGCCTCCCCGGCGTCCCGCGCGGCTGCCTCGGTGCGCGGCACGAACTCCGCGAGGTCCCCGGTGTCCCCGAACCGCAGCAGGGCGGGCGGGCGCCCGTAGTGAAGGGCCGTCACGGACGCGGGCCGGGGGTGGAAGCGCTGGAAGAGGTCGAGGTGCAGGCCCAGGGCGTCGGCGACGATCGCCTTGATGTTGTCCCCGTGGGTGCACATCAGCCAGATCGCGTCCTGGCCGTGCTCGGCGGCGATCCGCTCGTCCCAGTCGCGGACGGCCTCGGTCACGCGGGCGTGCATCGCGCGCAGGGACTCGCCGCCCGGGAAGACGGCGGCCGAGGGCTGGGAGCGCACCACGGCCATCAGGGGCTCCTCGGCCAGCTCCTTGAGCGGCCGGTTCGTCCACGCGCCGTAGTCGCACTCGACGACGCGCTCCTCGACGTGCGCCGGGAGCCCGGGGCGCTCGGCGAGCAGGGGAGCGAGGGTCTCGGCGCAGCGCTGGAGCGGGCTGTGCACGGCGGCGGCCAGCGGGATGCCCGCGAGCCGTGCGGGGAGCGCGGCGGCCTGGGCCGCGCCGTAGTCGTCGAGGGCGACGCCGGGGGTGCGCCCGGCCAGAAGACCCGAGGCGTTGGCGGTCGTTCTCCCGTGGCGCAGGAGCAACAGGGTGGGCATGCCGCAAGCCTACGGTCCCCCTCCGACAGCGCCGCCCGGCGCGGCCCGGGGTGCCGCGCTCAGGCCAGCCCGGCGCGTTCCAGGGCCTCGACCCCGGCGCGCAGCCCGGCGATCCGCTCCTCCAGGGCGAAGCCGGCGGGGGCCAGGGAAAGCGTGGTCACCCCGGCCTCGGCGTAGGTCCGCATCCGGTCGGCGATCCGCTCGACGGGGCCGATGAGGGTGGTGGAGTCGATCAGCCGGTGGGGAACGGCCGCGGCGGCGCCGTCCTTGTCGCCCGCCAGGTAGAGGTCCTGGATGCGCGCGGCCTCCTCCTCGTACCCCATGCGGCGGGCCAGGGCGTTGTAGAAGTTCTGCCTGCGGCTGCCCATGCCGCCCACGTACAGGGCGGTGTAGGGGCGGAAGTGGTCGGCCAGGGCGTTGATGTCCTCGCCCACGGCCAGCGGGACGGTGGGGACGACGTCGAAGCCCTCCAGCGTCTGCCCGATCCGGGCACGGCCCTCACGCAGCGCGCCCAGGGTGGTCTCCTCGGCGTGCTCGGGGGCGAAGAAGATCAGCAGCGCGCCGTCGGCGATCTCGCCGGTCTGGGCGAGGTTCCTGGGGCCGATGGCGGCGATGTAGAGGGGGATGCGCTCGCGGACGGGGTGGACGGTGAGCTTGATCGGCTTGCCGGGGCCGCCGGGCAGCGGGAGGGTCCAGTGCTCGCCCTCGTGGGTGAGCCGCTGGCGGGTCATGGCCTTGCGGACGATCTCGACGTACTCGCGGGTGCGGGCCAGCGGCTTGTCGAAGCGCACGCCGTACCAGCCCTCGGAGACCTGGGGGCCTGAGACGCCCAGGCCCAGGCGGAACCGCCCGCCGGAGAGGGTGTCCAGGGTGGCGGCGGTCATCGCCGTCATCGCGGGGGCGCGGGCGGGGATCTGCATGATCGCCGCGCCGACGTCGATGCGCTCGGTGTGCGCGGCGACCCAGGTCAGCACCGTGGGAACGTCCGAGCCGTAGGCCTCGGCGGCCCAGCAGACGTCGTAGCCCAGGCGGTCCGCCTCGCGGGCGACGGCCAGGTTGTCGGCGTCCATCCCCGCGCCCCAGTAGCCGAGGTTGATCCCGAGTCGCATCGTTGCTCCTCCAGCACGTCTTACCCACGAGTAACACACCCGTCCCCCGGACTGTATCCCGCCCGCGCAAGTACGCTCAACGCCCATGGATCTCAGGCACCTGGGCCGCACCGGCCTGCGCGTCTCCCGGCTCGGCCTCGGCACCCTCACCTGGGGGCGCGACACCGGGGAGCGGGAGGCCGCGGACCTGCTGAAGGCGTTCTGGGAGGCCGGCGGCACCCTGGTGGACACCGCGGACGTCTACGCGGACGGCGGCGCGGAGTACCTGCTGGGGCGGCTGCTGGGCGACCTGGTACCGCGCCGGGACCTGGTGATCGCGACCAAGGCGGGCTGCGTCCCCGATCCCGAGCGGCGCGTGGACGCCTCGCGGGGGCACCTGCTCTCCGCGCTCGACGCCTCGCTGGAGCGCCTGGGCACGGACCACGTGGACCTGTGGCTGCTGCACGCCTTCGACCCGGACACGCCGCTGGAGGAGACCCTCCAGGCCCTGGACATCGCCGTGTCCACCGGGCGCGCCCGGTACGCCGGGGTGGCCGGCTTCAGCGGCTGGCAGCTCGCGAAGGCGGCGACGTGGCAGCGTTCCGCCCCCGCCACGCGCACCCCGCTGGCCGCCGCGCAGCTTGAGTACTCGCTGCTCCAGCGCGGCCTGGAACGCGAGGTGCTGCCCGCCGCGCTCGACCTGGGCGTGGGGCTGCTGCCGTCCTCGCCCCTGGGCCGGGGGGTGCTGACGGGCAAGTACCGGCAGGCCGAGGCCCCGCCCGGCTCGCGCGGGGCCTCGGAGCAGCTGGGGCCGTTCGTCGCGCCCTACCTGGACGAGGCGGCGGGCCGGATCGTGGAGGCGGTGGCGATAGCGGCGGACGGGCTGGCGGTCACCCCGCTCCAGGTGGCGCTGGCGTGGGTGCGGGACCGGCCGGGGGTGGTGGCGCCGCTGGTCGGCGCGCGCACGGCCGCGCAGCTCGGGGAGGCGTTGTCAGTGGAGGCGCTTAGCCTTCCTGACGAGATCTGCCGGGCGCTGGACGACGTGTCGGCCCCGGTGCACCGCTACCCCGACCCCGACTGGAGCACGCTGTGAGCGAGGCGACCGACGCGTCCGCGGGACCGGCCAGGCCCGCGCCCTCCCCCGGGCCCTCCCAGGCCCCCGAGCCGCCCGGCCCTGCTGAGGCACCGGCGGCCGCGAAGTCCCCGGGCGGGCCCGGAGGTTCGCAGTCGTCCGGGGTCCCGGACGCGCCGGAGCCTCCCGTTCCGGCGGGGGCCTCGCCCATGCGCGGGCCCTCGGGCGCGGCGGGGTCCGCCGCGGACCGGGCCGCCGAGCTGCGGGCCGCCGTGCGGGCCGTGGAGAGTGGCGAGCGTTCCGCGGACTCCTTCTTCACCCGGCCCGCGCCGCCGCGGCGGGCCGCTCCCCGGGCCCCCGCGCCCGCGGTGCGCCCGACGGCCCCGGACCGGCCCGTGCCGGTGCCCGCCGGGCTGCCCGAGCTGCTTGCGGAGGGCGGCGCCCCGCCCGGGCTCGCGCAGCGGGTCGCGGCGGCGCTGGGCGCGGGCGCGGCCGAGGAGCTGCGGGCCGACCCCTGGCGGCTGCTGGCCGCCCCGGGCGTCGGGCCGGAGCAGGCGGACGGCTTCGCGCGGGCGCTGCTCGGCCCGGCCGGGGGCCCCGGCGACCCGCGCCGGACGCGGGCCCTGACCGGCTGGCTCCTGGAGCGGGCCGCGCGCGCCGGGCACACCGCCCTGGAGGCGTCCGTCGTCGCCCGTGAGCTGGCCGGGTGCGCCGTGCCGGACCCGGACGAGGCGGTGCGCGAGGCCGTCGAGGCAGGCGCGGTCCTGGTCTTCCGGGACGCCGCCCCGGGGGCCGACGCGGAGGCGGAGCCGCGGGTGCTGCTCGGCCTGGAGCGGTACGCCCTGGCCGAGGAGAGCCTGGCGGACGGGCTGGCCCGCCTGCGGGGCACGTTCGCCGGTGCCGGCCCGGACTGGTCAACGCCCGGGGCGGGCCCCGCCGGGGCCGCGGAGCTGATCCGCGCGGCGGCCGGCGGCCCGCTGGCGGTGCACAGCGGCGGCGAGGCCGCCCGCGCCGAGCCGGCGGCGCTGGTCGCGGCGGCGCGCGCCGCGGGCCTGCGGGCCTGCGCCGCCGCCCGCACGCACGACGGCCGGGCCCGCCTGGCGGCCCTGCTGCCGCGGGAGGACGCGCAGGCGGCGGTGACGCTGGCCGGGCTGCTGGAGGGAAGCGAGGGCCCGGGGCGGGACGCCGAGGGGCTGCTGGCCCTGGATCTGGTGGCCGTCCTGGACGCCGGGCAGCTCGGCGCGGAGGAGGCCGCGGCGCTGGTGGAGTCTCTGCCGGACGGCTCCCGGCTGGTGCTCAGCGGCGACCCCCTGGTGCTCGGCCCCGCCGGTCCCGGCCAGGTGCTCGCGGACGTGCTGGCCGCCGGGATCTGCCCGCGCCTGGCCTCCCGCGTGCCGGACCCGGGCCCGGTGGGCGAGCTGGTCTCCGGCATCGGCGCGGGGGAGCTGACGGAGGTCGCCGCCCCGGACCGCGAGGTGGTGATCGTTCCCGTGGGCGACCCGGGCGAGGCGGTGCACCGCGCGGTGCAGCTCGTGGCTGACTCGATCCCCCGCGCCTTCGGCCGCCCGGCGGGCGAGGCCCGGGTGATCACCGCGGCCCACGGCGGCCCGGCCGGCACCCGCGCGCTGAACGCCGCCCTGAAGGAGCGGCTCAGCCCCGGCCCGGGCCGTTTCGGCGGCTTCGACCCGGGCGACCCGGTGGCCCACTCCCCCGCCCCCGGGCGGACGCGGCTCGCCGTGGTGGCCGACGCGGACGCCGAGGGGCTGTGGCTCCGGGACGGGGCCGAGCGCTTCCGGGTGGCCAGGGAGCTGGTCGCGGAGACCGTGCGGCACGGCTGGGCGCTGACCGCGCACCAGGCCGCGGGCTGCCGCTGGTCCGCGGCGGTCGTGGTGGTGCCGGGGGACCCGGCGGGCGTGGCGGCGCTGGACCGGTCCTGGGTCTACACCGCCTTCGGCCGCGCCGAGCACCACCTGTCCGTGGTGCAGGGTGCGGGGCCCGGCCTGGCCACCGCGGTGGCGAGGCCGCCCGCGGCCCGGACGACCCGGCTGCGGGCGCTCCTCGGCGAGCAGGCGGCGGCCGGGGCCGGCTGACCGGCCGCGCCGGCCGGGGCCGGGCGGCGGGTCGGTTCACGGGGCCCGGTCGGCAGGCGGGCCCCGGTCAGTCCACGGGGTCCAGGTCGTCCTCCTCGAACGCCTCGCTGATGTCGAAGCGGCACAGGACCCGCTCGGGGTCGACGGCGTCGAAGGGGGCGGCCAGCCACTCCCCCGGCTCGGCCGGCTCCTCCGCCGCGGTCACCCAGAGCGTGGCGTCGCCCTCCTCCAGCCCGAACTCCTTGTGCCGGGTGGCGATCTCGTCGGGGTCGAACTCTCCGAACAGCACCCCCAGCGCGGCCTGCATGCTGCGGCCCGCCGCCTCGCCGGGCCCGCCCTCGCCGTCCTCCTCGCCGGCCGACTCCGGGTCCAGCTCGGTGACCCGCCGGGCCTGCGCCAGCAGCCGCCGCGGCTCGACGACCGCGTAGTCCCGGCGGATGAAGACGCTCAGCGCCTCCGGCTCCTCGGGGCCCGCGTAGGACGCGCCGCCCTCCGTGCCCGGCACCTCGAAGGGAGTGACCTCGTCGTAGACGTCGTACAGCAGCTCGTCGTACGCCTCGCCCGCGGCGGCCATCTCGTTGAACGCGGCGAACACCGAGGCGTCGGCCGCGGAGTCGCCGTCGGGCGCCGCGGCGCGCCGTTCGATGGCGGCCAGGTGCCGGTCGATCGCCTCTTTGAGCGCGTCGGCGGCGGCGCGGACTTGGGCAGCCGTGGGCTGCTCAGCATCAGACATGGTGCAGACGGTATCGGCATCCAGGGCTTGCCCGCACAATAGATACGATGCCGGAATACGAGTTTCGTGACGTGTACGTGCCACGCGGCGTTTCCCGCGCCGCGGCCACCCGCCTGCTGACGGAGCACGCCGAGTACGGACACTGGGAGCTGGCCAGGCTCCGCCTCTATCCCGACGGCAGCCGCCAGGTGCGGCTGCGGCGGAGGATCATCCGCCAGACCCGGGCCACATGGTGACGCGTGGGCCCCGCCCTGTGGCGGGACCCACGCGCCTGTGCACCGCAGCGCCGCGTGCGGCGCGGAGCGGTCAGCCCCTGCGGGCCATCGACCGGCCGCGCCGGTAGAGCACGACACCGCCGATCAGCAGGCCGGCGCCGAGCGGGAGCCCCGCGGTGGCGGCCAGGCTGCTGCCGGTCTCTGCCAGCTCGGCCGGAGCGTCCTCGCGCGGCTGGGACTCGGTGACCCGCGTCCCTTCCGGCTCGGGCTGCTCGGCCGGGGCCTCCTCGCCGTCCACCGGCGCCGCGGGACGCTCCGGGCGCTCCGGAGTCTGCGGCTGCTCGGGGGTCTGCGGCTGCTCGGGCGCGGGGGCTTCCCCGACGGAGCAGTCGTTGCCGTAGACCGGGTTCAGGATGCCGACCACGTCGATGGAGTTCCCGCAGGCCTGGACCGGCACGTCGACCGGCACCTGGACGGCGTTCCCGGAGCCGACCCCCGGGGAGCCGACCGCCTGGGCTTGGGCCCCGGACGCGCCGGGCCCCTGCTGTCCGCCGTGGTGACCGCCGCCTTGCGAGCCGCCACCCTGGTGACCGCCGCCCTGCGAGCCGCCACCCTGGTGGCCGCCGCCCTGCTGACCGCCCTGCTGACCGCCGCCTTGCTGACCGCCCTGCGAGCCGCCGCCCTGTCCTCCGTCGCTCTGGACGCAGGAGTTGCCGAACGCCGGGTTGAGGGCGCCGACCACGTTGACGGAGTTCCCGCAGGCCTGGACCGGCACGTCGACCGGCACCTGCACGGTGTTCCCGGAGAGGACCCCGGGCGAGTGAGCGGCGACGCCGCTCGCATCCGTGTCGGCGTGGGCGGAGCCGCCGATCGCCGCCAGCAGTCCGCCGGCCGCGGCCACGGTGATCAGGCCCTTCCTCGTGACCTGTCGCATTCGTTGATCCCCTGACTCGTTGCTCAATGGATGCGGGGTGGGGGGATGAGGGCTCCCGCACCCGATGTGAAGCCGAGCGGCCCCGGAGCGCCGACGCACTCCGGGGCCGCGGCTCAAGCCCTCGATGGGAGTGGGGGCGAGGCGTTACTTGCTGAGGCAGGTGTTGCCGAACGCGGGGTTCAGCAGCGCGATGATGTTCACGGTGTTGCCGCAGACCTGCACCGGGATCTTGATCGGAACCTGGATCACGTTGCCGGAGATCACACCCGGGCTACCGGCAGCAACACCCTGCGCGCCGTCCCCCGCGGCGGTGGCCACACCGGCGCCGGCGAGCATCAGACCGCTGGTGGCAGCCGCGACGGCCACGACCTTCTTGATCATTATTCCTCCTAGTTGACAATGCCGCCCCAGCCGGGGACTGCAATTCCTGCAACGAGGAGGGCGAAACAAGGGCACGAACCGACGTGATCTTTCACTCAGGCTGAGGAATTCCGCACGAATGAGCGATTCAAGGGGTCAGCACTGGTCGAGGAAACGGTCGAGCACCCGCACGCCGAACGTCAGCCCCTCGATCGGTACCCGCTCGTCCACCCCGTGGAACATGCCCGCGAAGTCCAGCTCCGGAGGCAGCTTCAGCGGGGCGAAGCCGAAGCCCCTGATGCCCAGGTCGTCGAAGGACTTCGCGTCCGTCCCCCCGGAGAGCATGTACGGAACGGCCCGCGCCACCGGGTCCTCCGCCCGCAGCGCCGACTGCATCGCCTCCACCAGCGCCCCGTCGAACGACGTCTCCAGCGCCTTGTCGGCGTGCACGTCCTCGCGGCGCACCCGGGGCCCGAGGATCCGGTCCAGGTCGGCGAGGAACTCCTCCTCGAACCCCGGCAGGAAACGCCCGTCCACGTGCGCGGTCGCCTGCCCCGGGATGACGTTGACCTTGTACCCGGCGCCGAGCTGGGTGGGGGCCGCGGTGTTCTGGAGCGTTGCCCCGATGATCTTGGCGATGCCGCCGAGCCGGGCGAGGGTGGACTCCATGTCCTCGGGGTCCAGCTCGATCCCCAGGGCGTCGGAGAGCTCGTCCAGGAAGGCCCGCACGGTCTTGGTGACCCGGACGGGGAACTTGTGCCGCCCCAGCCGCGCGACCGCCTCGCACAGCTCGGTGATGGCGTTGTCCTTGTTCGTCATCGAGCCGTGGCCGGCGGTGCCCTCCACGGTCAGGCGCATCCAGTGCATGCCCTTCTGGGCAGTCTCGATGAGGTAGAGCCGCAGGTTCTCGTTGACGGTGAAGGAGAAGCCGCCCACCTCGCTGATCGCCTCGGTGACGCCCTCGAACAGCTCGGGGTGGCGGTCCACCAGGTGCCGCGCGCCGTAGAGGCCGCCCGCCTCCTCGTCGGCGAGGAAGGCCAGCACGACGTCGCGCGGCGGCTTGCGGCCGGTGCGCATCCGGTCGCGGACGACGGCCAACGTCATCGCGTCCATGTCCTTCATGTCGACCGCGCCGCGCCCCCAGACGCAGCCGTCCGCGATCTCGCCGGAGAAGGGGTGGTGCGTCCAGTCCTCGGCGTTCGCCGGCACCACGTCGGTGTGCCCGTGGATCAGCAGCGCCGGGCGGGAGGGGTCCTCCCCCTCGATCCGCGCCACGGTGGAGGCCCGCCCGGGGTGCGACTCGAAGATCCGGGGCTCCAATCCGACCTCGGCGAGCCGCTCCGCGACGTATTCGGCGGCGGCGCGCTCGCCGGGGCCGGAGTGGTCGCCGTAGTTGCTGGTGTCGATGCGGATCAGGTCGCGGCAGAGGCCGACCACCTCATCCTCGGCACGGGGGCCGCCCGGCCGGAGCTCCGATGTCGACTCGCTCACGTCGCCTCCTCCTGCGATGGGGATCCGCCCCATCCTCCCCCGCGACCCCCGCACCGCCCAAGGCCGTCCTGGCCCGCCGCACGGGGAGATCGTCAACCCTCGGCTTTGCTATGGTGTCCCACGTCGCCCCGGCCACCACCGGCCCCGGGCGCACACCCTGTCCGGGTGGCGGAATGGCAGACGCGCTAGCTTGAGGTGCTAGTGCCCGTTTAAGGGCGTGGGGGTTCAAGTCCCCCCTCGGACACCAGCCTTTTCGGCCTCTGACCTGCAGGAACGCTCTGGGTGCGGATGATGGTCCGCTGTGCGGGAGCGTGCGTGGGGCGCAGTGAGCGGTAGAAGTCCAGGTGGTGGCGGGCCGCCTCCGTCCAGGTGTGGCGGGCTGCCAGGGTCCGGCCCGCGGCCCGGCGGGGTGGGTCGGGGGTGGTGAGGGCCTGGTCCAGTTCGCCGGCGAGGTCCTCGGGGGTCGCCGCGAAGCGGGCGGCGCCGGCGAAGACCTCGTGGAGGACCGGCAGGTCGCGGACGATCAGGGGGACGCCGGCGGCCAGTGCCTCCATGGCGGCCATGCCGAAGCCCTCCTTGAGCGAGGGGAACGCGAACGCGTCCGCCGCCGCGACCAGCGTGGGCAGTCCGGCGTCCGGGACCGTGCCGAGGATCAGCGGCCGGACGCCCAGTTCCGCCGCCCGTGCCTCCCAGCGGGCCCGGTACTCGCGGTAGTCGAAGAGCGTCTCGCCGCCGGCGATCACCAGCCGCACCCCCGGGCGGCGCCGGCGCAGCAGGGCGTACGCCTCCAGCAGGTCGAGCGAGCCCTTGCGCGGTTCGATGCCCCCGACCGTCAGCACGTACCGCCCGCCGATGCGGCCGGCCCACGCCGCGCGGCCGGTGGCGTCCCCGGCCGCGGCGGCGAACCGTTCGTGGTCCACGCCGTTGGGGATGACCTCGGCCGCCAGGCCCCATCCGGCGGCGAGTTCGTCGGCGACTGTTCGCGAGACGCAGATGTGCGCGTACGGCTCGGTGATCGCCCTCTCGTGGCAGGCGGCCAGCTCCGGGGTGGTGAAGTGGTCGATGTGGTGGACGGTCCGCACGCAGCGGCCCACGGCGTTGGCGCTGATGCAGTCCTGAGCGTGCACGACGTCGTAAGGGCCGGGGTCGAAGGCGGCCCGCAGCATGGCGATCGACCGCCGCACCCGCTCCCCCACCGTCTCCTGCGGCGGTCCGTCGGGGAAGGGCACGACCCGCTGCCGCACGGCCGGGTCGACGCGGCGGAAGAACCCTTGGTCGCCGCCCCGGCCCAGGGTCCAGACGGTGACGTCCTGTCCGGCCGCCGCGAGGGCCTCGGCCAGCGCGAGGGTGTGGACGACGCCGCCGCGCGGCTTGGTCGAGTAGCTGAGGAGGGCGATCCTCACGCGCGGGCCTCCCGGTAGCTGGCGGGGCGCCGCTCGTCCAGGTGGCGCAGGACGCGGCGGGCCCGCTCGATCTCGGCGCCGACGTCCACCTCGGCGACGGCCAGTCCGGCCTTGGCCCAGGTGCGGGCCAGGATGTCGCCGCCCGGGCCGACCACCTTGGCCTGGCCGAGGAAGCGCATGCCGCCCATGGCGCCGGTCTGGTTGGAGGAGGCCAGCACGACCTGGTTCTCGGCGGCGCGGGCCTGGTCGTAGAGGTCGAACAGCTTCGCCTGCCGGTCCTGCGCCATGCGCGGGGCGCGGTTGGTGACGCTGGTGGGCCAGGCGGACAGGCAGGCGAGGATCTCGGCGCCGTCCAGGGCGAGGCTGCGGGCCGACTCGGGGAACGTCTTGTCGTAGTCGATGAGCATCCCCACGCGGCCGGCCGGGGTGTCGAACGCGTCGAAGCGGTCGCCCGGCGTGTAGACGACGGTCTCTCCGGCCGGGAGGTGGACCTTGCGGTGACGGCCGAGGACGCCGTCGCCGCTGACGCAGACGGCGGCGTTGTACCGTGCGCCGCCGTCGTCCTCGCAGTAGCCGACGCAGACGACCATCTCGGCGGCCAGGCGGCCGACTTCGGCGATCAGCGGGTCGTCCGGTTTGAGGGCGGGCGGCAGGGCGTCGGGGTCGGGGTGGCGGAGGTCGGCGAGATAGCCGCCGAGCGCGGCGTCGGGCAGCACGAGCAGCCCGGCGCCCTCCTTGCGGGCGTCGTCGATGAGCTTGGCGATCCTCGCCAGGTCGAAGTCCAGGTCGCGGCCGAAGTGGGCGGCAGCGGCGGCGATCCGGGTCACGTGGGTCTGCCTTCCGGTTTCTGCGGGACGGGTGGCCGTGGGACACGTCGCCGTGCGGACGCGCACCCGTGCGGGGTCATCATGCCGGGCTCAGGCCGGGAACGCGGCCGGGGCCTGCGCGTAGGCGTCGGGGCGGCGGTCGCGCAGGTGGGCCATGGAGCGGCGAGCGGTCTCCAGGGCGCGGGCGACGTCGAGTTCGGCGGTGGCCACCCCGGCCGTGACGCCCGTGGCGGCCAGGACCTCGCCGCCGGGGTCGACCACCTTGGCGCTGCCCACGAAGCGCAGCGAGCCGAACGTCCCGGACTGGTTGGCCGACAGCCACACCATCTGGTTCTCCAGTGCCCGGGCCCGGTCGAAGAGGTCGAACCGCCGCTTCCAGCGGTCCTCGGCCAGGTCGGCGGCGGGCTGGGTGCGGGCACCGGGCCAGGCGGACACGCAGACGCCGATCTCGGCGCCGTCCAGGGCCAGCGCGCGGGCGGACTCGGGGAACGCCTTGTCGTAGCAGATCATCATGCCGATCCGCCCGGCCGGGGTGTCGAACGCGCGGAAGCCGTCGCCGGACGCGTAACTGGCGTCCTCGCTCAGCGGCTGGTGCACCTTGCGGTGGTTGCCCAGGACGCCGTCGCCGCTGACGCAGACCGCGCTGTTGTAGCGGCGCCCGTCCGCGCCCGCCTCGCAGTAGCCCGCGACGACGGTCATCCCGCCGGCCAGTGCGGCCAGCCGGCGGATCTCCGGCCCGTCGGCGGCCAGCGCGGGCGGGCCCGCGTCCTGGCCGGCGTCGCCCTCGAGGCTCAGCAGATAGCCGCCGAGGCATGCCTCCGGCAACGCCAGGAGCCGGACGCCGTCGGCCCGGGCCCGCTCGATCAGCCCGGCGGCGACCCGGAAGTCCTCCTCCAGGTCGCGGCCGAACCCGGCGGCGACGGCGGCCATGCGTACGGTGCTCATGCGGTCCCCATTCCGGTCACCGTTCCGGCGACCGCCTCCGTGATCTCTCCGTCCGGCCAGCGCAGCGCGACGCCCCGCCCCGGCGTCAGCTCCCCGCACACGGCGCTCACCGCCGGGCCGCCTGACCCCGCGCCTGGGGCGGGGGTGCCGGGCCTGTCGGCCGTGAGCAGCGCGAAGCCGGGGAAGCACGTCAGCCAGTCCCCCGCCGTCGCGCTGGCCGGGCGCGGCACGGCCGCCACGTCCAGCACGGCCGCGCAGCCGCTGGCCTCGGCCAGCATGCCGAGGGTGCCGGCGATGCCCGCCATCGACACGTCCTTGGCGGCGGCGGGCCGCGCGCCGGGCCGCGTGTCCGCCAACGTGCTGACGAGGGCGCGTAGTTCGGCGGCGGACCGGTGGCTGGTGGAGTCCCACTGGCGGCCCCGGTAGCCCGGGCGCCAGCCGCCGCCCACGTCGGCGGTCAGCCGGACGGCGTGCCCGGGCCGGCCGCCGCCGCCGGGCACGGGACGCGCGGCGCGGCCGAGCGCGGTGACCGACAGGGCGGCGGGGACGCCTAGTTGGGTGTGCCCGCCCAGCACGGGCACGCCGTACGCGGTGGCGGCCCGGGTGAGGCCGGCGAGCACCCGGGCGGCGTGGGAGGCGTTGCGGGCACCGAGCGCGTCGAGCAGCCCGACCGGGGTGGCGCCCATGGCGGCCAGGTCGTTGACGTTGACCAGGACCGCACACCAGCCGGCCCACTGCGGGTCCCGTTCGACCATCGAGGGCACGATGGCGTCGCAGGCGGCGATGAGGTCGCCGCCCGGCACGGGGGCGCCGTCGTCGCCGACAAAGCCGGCGCCGCCCGGCGCCAGTCCGGCCAGCAGCGGCCCCAGGGCGCTCTTGGCGGCGGCCTGGGCGGCGATCCGCCCGATGGGCCGGCGCATCAGCGTGTGCGGGGCGCCCGCGACGGTGACCGGCCGGACCGGCCTCCAGCCGAGCCGGGTGAAGAACACCTCGTTGCGCCGCTGGACGGTGGCGTCGAAGCGCAGCGCGCCCTCCGCCTCCGCGCGGGCGCAGGCCGCCCGGACGAGTGCCGCGCCGATCCGGCCCGCGCGCCGGGCGGCGGGTGCGACGACCAGCCGCCCGCCGGCCCACCAGCCGATGTCGGGGCCGTCGTGCGCCGGGCCCAGCCGGACGCCGCCGAGCACGGCGCCCTCCCGGTCCCGGGCGACGAGCACGACGGTGCGCGGGTCCTCGTCCCGGTCGTCGGCGTCGTGGCCCTCGAAGAGTCCCTGCTCGTGCACGAAGGCGTCGCGGCGCAGCCGCCGGTAGGCGGCCAGGACCGGGCCGCCGTCGGCCTGTTCGACGCGGTACGGGGGCTGCCGGTCGAGGGTGTTGCGGTCGCCGAGCAACGCCAGGACGTCCTCGGGCCCGTCGGGCCACGCGGGCGGGGGCCCGCCGGCCGGGTGCCAGGTCCGCACGCCGCTCACCCGCCGGCCGTCGCCAGGACGCCGCAGGCCCCGCAGGCCGCGCAGCCGGCCTTCTGGTCCGCGCCGGTCATCCCCGCCGCGCGGAGCCGGGCGGCCACGGCGACGGTGACGCGGTGCAGAGTCCGGGGGTCCGGGGCCTTGGCGCCGTCGCGGGCGGCGAGCGTGCCGCGCATCGGGCGGAACGGGACGACGAACGGGTAGACGCCGCGTTCGATCAACCGGGCGGCGCCCGTGATCAGTTCGTCCGGGTCCTCGCCGAGGCCGACCAACAGGTAGGTGGAGACCCGGTTGTGGCCGAAGACGCGGACGGCCTCGTCCCACGCGGCCTCGTAATCGGCCAGCGGCACCGTGGACTTGCCGGGCATCCAGCGGCGGCGGACGTCCTCGTCCAGCGACTCGGCGTGGATGCCGATGGCACTCGCCCCGGCCTCGCGCAGGGCGCCGATCCAGGCCAGGTCGCCCGGTGGCTCGCACTGGACCTGGATCGGCAGCCCCGGCACGGCGGCCAGCACGGCGCGTACCGAGCGGGCGAGGGCGCGGGCGCCCCGGTCGGGGCCCGCGGTGGTGCCGGTGGTCATCACCATCTGCCGCACGCCGTCCAGCCGTACGGCGGCCTCGGCCACCTCGGCGAGCTGCGCCGGGGTCTTGGCTGCGACGGTCGCGCCGGCGCGCAGGGACTCCTCGATGGTGCAGAAGCGGCAGCGGTCGGACTCGGCGTAGCGGACGCAGGTCTGAACGACGGTGGTGGCCAGCACGTCGGCGCCGTGCAGGCGGGCGATGTGCTCGTAGGGGACGCCGTCGGCGGTGGTCAGGTCGTAGAACTCCGGCCGCCGCACGGGGGTGAGGGTCAGGCCGGTGTCGGTGGGCGACTCGGTGCCGTCGCCGAGCCAGACGCGGCCGTCGCGCACGGTGTAGGGGCTGTGGGGGTTGGTGGGGAGCGCGGCGTTGGCACCGTCGACGAGGACGTGGCCGTCGTCGCTGGGCCCCGCGCCCTCGGGCCGCCTCACCTGCGCGTCGTCCATCCGGACGCCGTGCAGGGCGAGTTCGGCGCGGGTCATGATCCGCACATCCACCGGCGTGCCGGTGCCAACGCTCATCGGGCGCCTTCCTCAGAGCTGGTAGGTGGAGTTGATGATGGCGCCCTTGCGCGCGTAGTGGATCAGCGCGTCCTGGACGTCCAGCGGGTGAGTGGGGATCACTCCCTCGATCAGGTCCTCCTCGCGGGCGCCGTGCAGGGAGAGGCCGAAGCGGCAGCAGTAGACCTTGCCGCCCTCGGCGATGAAGGTCTTGAGCTGGTTGTTGATGTTGTGCTCGCCGGGGAACGCCGAGTTGCCGGTGGTCGGGAAGCCGCGCGTGGCAAGGCAGTTGAGGGAGCCGGGGCCGTAGAAGTAGATGGCGGTCTCGAAGCCCTTGCGCAGGGCGCGGGTCGCCTGGAGGACGGCGACGAAGCTGACGGACGACTCGTGGGCGATGCCGTGCACGAGGGTGAAGTACGTCTCGCCGTCCTCCGCCTGGTAGTCGGGGAAGACCTTGGTGCTGCCGTAGATGCTGGAGCCCTCGGGCAGCGAGGGGTGGGGGATCTCGTTGAGGGACGTCTTCTCGACGTCGCTGAGTTCGGCGGTCTCGGACATGGCTGATCTCCTTGCGTCGGTGCCGGTAACGGGCGTGCGGTCGTGGGGCGTTGGGGGGCGGGCGGTCAGTCGTAGAGCGTGGCGAAGGTGTCCCGGAAGACGAGACGGCCGAGCTCGCCGTCGCCGGTCGCGGCGCGCATCCGGGCGTACTCGCCCGCGAAGTCGCCCCACGGCTGGTCGCTGGCGAAGAGCACCCGGTCGTGGCCGATGCCGCGGCGCTCGATCTCCCGGGCCAGCCAGTGCGGGGTGAAGCCGATGGCCCAGGAGAGGTCGGTGTAGACGCGCTTGCCGGCCTCGATCCAGTCGAAGAAGCGGGAGCCGGCGAGCTTGATGTGGCCGCTCATGCCGCCGCCGAAGTGCACGAGATGCAGGGGCACTCGGTCGGCGTACCACTCGACGAGGCGGCCGACCTCGTCGATGTCGGAGGCGGCGCCCGGCGAGGTGTGGACGTGGACGACCAGCCGGTGGCGTTCCGCGGCCCGGAAGATCCGGTCCAGCGGCGGGCGGCAGGCGGGGTCGGTGGGGCGGCCTCCGAGGAGGAAGCTGAGCTTGAGCGCCCGCACCCCGGCCTCGCCCGCCAACGCCAGGGCGTTGTCGGTGCGTTCGGCGTCCTCGGGGCGGGGGGAGACCCACAGTCCCGCCCGGACCCGGTCGTCGGCCTGTGCGGCCTCGACGGCCAGCTCGTTGAGGGAGAAGGCGATGTCCGGGTCGGGGACGCCGTAGTTGGGGATGACCAGGGCGCGGGCGGTGCCCTCGTCGTCGAGGTCGGCGAGGAACTGCCTGACCGTGGCGCGGGCTGTGACGTCGGGGCTGACGGGCGGGCCGCCGTAGAACGGGTGGGCGGGCAGAACGCCGATGTGCCGGTGGGCGTCGGCGTGGCCGGAGGTCATGGGGCGTCCGCTCCTTCAGCCGACGGGGAGGGCCGGGGCGACGGCGGTGGGGGCGCCGGTCAGCGCGCCGCAGACGTCGGCGAGCCGGCGGGAGGCGTCGATGTGCGCGGCGAGGAACTCCGCGTCCCTGCCGACCGCTTCGAAGCGGCCCGAGCCCCAGGAGTGCTGCCAGGGCAGGCCCAGGAAGTACAGCCCCGGGCAGCTCGTGGCGCCGCGCCGGTGCATCGGGTAGCCGCGTCCGTCGAAGACGGGTATCTCGATCCAGCGGTGATCGCGGGTGAACCCGGTGCACCAGATCACCGAGGTGACGCCGGCGGCGTCGAGGTCGAGGGCGCGCGAGGCCGTTCCGGGACCGGGCCGCCAGACGGGGACGTAGCGGGCCTCGTCCGGGGCCGTGATGCCGTGGGCCTCGATGTGCGCGTCGATGGCGTCCTTGATGGACTCGGCCACCGCGTCGGCGTGGTCGAGGTTGGCCGCCAGGTCGCCGGCGAAGGTCAGGGAGGCGCCGACGGCGCCTGCGAGCCGCCCGTACAGGCGCATGCCCTGGCGGGCGAAGGCCCGCAGGTCGATGTCCCGGCCGCCGTCGCGGCCCGTCACGTAGTGGTTGACGCGCAGCCGCACCGCCTCCGCCCCGGCGAACTCGTCGATGCCCTTGGCGTAGTGGCCCATCTCGTTCAGCCAGGCCACGCAGTCACGGCCCCGGTAGAAGCGGGCCACGCGCGGAGCGCTGCCCACGGCCAGGTGCACCCGGCGGCCGGCCAGGTGGAGATCCTCGGCTATCTGGCAGCCGGACTGCCCGGTGCCGACCACCAGCACGTCCCCGTCGGGGAGTTGGCCCGGGTTGCGGTACCGGGATGAGTGGAGCTGGAGGACCCGGGACGGCAGCCGCTCGGCCAGGCGCGGGACGTTCGGCGCGTGGTAGGGGCCGGTGGCGACGACGACCTGATCGGCCGTCATCTCCCCGGCCGTCGTGGTGAGCCGGAAGGTGCCGCTCCCCGTGCGCCGCAGCCGGGTGACCCGCACGCCCTCGAGCAGCGGCGGCGCGGTGGCGGCGGCGTAGTCCTCCAGGTAGCGGACGATGTCGTCGCGGACCATGAACCCGTCCGGGTCGGGGCCCCGGTAGGGGAAACCCGGTAGCCGGCACTGCCAGTTGGGCGTGACCAGGCAGAACGAGTCCCAGCGCCGCTCGCGCCACTCGTGGCCCACCCGCTCCGCCTCGATCACGAGGTGGCGGACGCCGCGTTCGGCGAGCCGGTGGCTCATCGACAGCCCGGCCTGCCCGCCGCCGACGACGGCAACCTCGTAGTGGGCGCCGCCGGTGCCCGGCCCGGGCGCGGTCACCGCTGGCTCCCGTCCGCGCCGGTCAGCGCCTCGACCACGACCTCGGCCCCGGGCGAGGCGGCGTGGGCGGCGGCGGTCGCCTCGATCTCGGCGAGCTGCGCGGCGGTCGCGGTGCAGGCGTAGCCGAACCGCGCGCGGACCCGGTCGCTCGCGATGCCCAGCGCCTGCCGGCTGCGCTCGACGAAGTCGTCGAGGGGATACCCGGCGCCGGGCTCGAAGAAGTCGCGGACTACGGTGGAAGGGGAGTAGCAGCGCTGGACCGTGCCGTCCGGCCAGCGCACGCGGACATACATCTCGGGCATGAGTGTCCTCCAGCCGGAGCACCGGCCGCCGCGGGGAGAGCGGTTCCGGTGCTGCTCGTGGGGACTACTTCAGCCGCCGGCGATTACCGGTCGAAGTCATCCGGAATAAAGGGGTGTTGCCAAAAGCTCACCGAGGGTGACGTGCCGTCGGATCCGGCGAGAGCGGTCGCGGCGCCGCTGCCGCGCGGCCGAGGTAGTCCTGGAATTCGCGGTGGCGGAACCGGTAGGCCGTTCCCGCCCGTCGCATCAGGCCGGCGTCGACGCACCGGTCCAGGAAGCGTCCCAGCCGCCACGGCAGCCAGCGGCCCGAACGCCGCCGCGTCCGTATCAGCAGGCCGAGGTAACGGGCGTTGAGGGGGCAGGTCCAGAGGGCGGAGACGAGCGCGATTCCGAGACCGACCGCCAGGCCGGTGGCGGCGCCGAAGGACAAGCCGGGCAGGAGGCCCGCGGCGGCTCCGAACACGGAGCCGAACGCGAGCGCGACCGTGCGTTCCTGGCGGAAGAATGCGCCCCTTCTCGCCGTTCCCGCGTCGCCGGGCCCCAGGAGAAGCAGCACGAGCCCGCCCGCGAGGCCGAGCAGCGCCCCGGCCACGAAGCCGAGGGGAGCGACGGGAAGCCCGTGCTCGACCCAGGCGGCGGAGCCGGTCACGAGACCACCGATGACGCCCGCCAGGAGCGCTGCCCGCAGGGAGCGCCGTTCCGGCGGCGTTCCCAGGTGCCGCGGGTCGAGCCGCATCGGCGGAGGCCACATGCGCGACCAGGGCTCCGAAGGCGCCCTCCCTACGACGGCGACCGCCAGCGTCACTTCGGGATACCCCGAGGCCGCCCCCGCGACGACCGCGACGAACAGCGTCGCGGCCAGCGCCAGCGAGGTCGAGGTGCGGCGGGCGCGGCGGTCCCCCGCCAGGGGCCACAGCTCGTGCGGGACGAGGTCGGTGGCCGGGAGTCTCCGGCGGTCCACGGTGCGGGCCGTGGCGGTGTTGTCCTCCAGGTAGCGGGCCAGGGTCGTCAGCCACGACCGGACGCGGGCCGGCCTGTGGACCCGGCGGCCCGTCGCGGGGATCAGCAGGCTCAGCAGGTGCTCGCGGAGCGCTTCCGGGGTGTTGAGGGCGGGGTCGAGCAGGCCGTCGGGATCCAGGTGCTCGTAGGCGGTGGCGGCGGGGGCCAGCAGCCAGGGCGTTGAGAGCGCCTGGGCCAGGGGCCCGGCGGGGGCGGCGGCCAGGTGGTCCAGGACGCGGCTCCACCGGGCGTACGCACCGGGCGGGCCGGCGAGGAAGGCGCGCACGGCAGGTGCGTCCGGGGTCCGCAGCTCGATGCGGGCGGTGTCCTCGGCCCAGGCGCCCCGGGTCTCCAGGTGCGTGAACGCCGCGGTGCGGCAGGTCAGCACCAGCCGGTCGCCGCGCGGGTCCGCCCGGTAGGCGTCCATGGCCGCCAGCGCGGCGACGGCGCGGGACTCCGGCCCGGGCTCGGGGTCCGCGTCCATCTCGTCCAGGCCGTCCAGCACGGGGAGAATCCTGCGGGCGGCCACCAGCGCCTCGGCCTCGGCGCGGCGCAGCCGGTACGCCCTGACGAGACGGCCGGCCAGCCACGCCTGGAACTGACAGCGGCCGGGCTCGAAGCCGGTCAGGTCCAGCCGCACGGGCACCGGGTCGCCGTCCGCGCGGTCTTGGAGGAGCAGCAACGCCAGGCGCAGGGCCAGCACGCTCTTCCCCGCTCCCGGGGCTCCGGTCACCACCAGCTGCCCGGGGCGCAGTCCGCGCCAGTGGGCGGCGAGGTCCCGCGGCGTCGCGGCAACGGCGGCGCCGGACGCCCACGGGACGTCCATCACGCGCTCCGGCCGCCCGGCCACCACCCGCCACGCGGCGGTCTCCGCCGCCAGGACCTCGGCCGCGAGCCGGTCGGCCACCTCACGCGTGTCGCTCTCCCGCCCCCGCCACACCCGTAACGCCCGCACCCCGGCCCTCGGCGCGGGTCTCCCGTGCTTTCCCCCCACGACCAACCGCCCTCCCCCGGCCAACTGCCGCTCACCCCGCCCAACACCTTGATTGAACCGCCGACTTGGCCCTCGGCAACAGGGTGGGGACCCGGGCCGATCCGGGGGCCGCGGACGGGCGGCGGCTCAGGCGCGCTCGTCCCTGCTCATGTCGCCCGTCGCCGGGGTGCCCGGGGCGAGGGCGTAGTGGAGGAGGACGGCGCCCTTGGGGGAGGCGGTGGGGGGTTCGAGGAGGGTGAGGTTGGCGGGGACGGTGCCGTCTTCGAAGACCTTTTTGCCGACGCCGAGCACCAGGGGGTAGACCCACAGGTGCAGGCGGTCGAACAGGCGCTCGCGCAGGAGGGTCTGGACCAGGTCGAGGCTGCCGATCACGTGGACGTGCTGATGGCTCTCGCGCAGGTCCCGCACGGCGCTCGCGAGGTCGGGGCCCAGCAGCTCCGAGCCCGCCCAGCCGAGGTCCGGAGTGCCGCGGGAGGCGACGTACTTGGGGAGGCTGTTGAACAGGGTGGCGATCCCGCCGTCGACGCCCTCGGTCTGGCCGGGCCAGTACGCGGCGAAGATGTCGTAGGTCCTGCGGCCCAGCAGCAGCGCGTCCATGCCCTCCATCCCGGCGTCGACCTGCCGGCCGACCGCCTCGTCGAACAGCGGCGCCTGCCAGCCCCCGAACGGAAAGCCCTCCGGGTCCTCCTCCGGGCCCCCCGGCGCCTGGCCGACCAGGTCGAGCGTCGTGAACAGGTCGATGTGGATCAGTCCCATGGTGCTCCTCCGTGCGTCCCGGCCCGTGTGCCGTCAGGAGGTGAGACCGGCGCCCGGCCGCGAACTCATCGGTCGCCGGTCAGTCGGGCATCATCCCGCTGGCGCGGGCGATCCCCTCCAGCGTCTCCCGCTCGGCGGCCCGCTGCCGGTGCCGTTCCGCGAAGAAGTCCCGCAGCCGCGCGCGGACGGCCGGGTCCTCGGCGGCCTCGGCGGTCACCATCGCCCAGCCGCCTCCCTCCTCGCCTGGGATCTCCAGCCGGCGCATGTCCATGCGGCCCGAGCCGAGCACGGCCATCAGCATCAGCCACTCGTCCCGCAGGTCGTCCGGCAGGTCGATGTCCACCCGCTCCTGCTCGCGGCTCGCCGCGGCCAGGATCTCCAGGGCCGCGCGCACGACCGCCTCGAACGCCTTTGGTCCGAGCCGCGAGCGCAGCGCCCGGAGGTAGATGTCGGTCTGCGCCTCGCGGTCGGCGGCGTCCCCGCCGTCGGGCTGCTCCTGGTACGCCATCACCCCAGCCTCCTCCCGCCGCGCGGCACAGTCCACACCGGGCGCGACGGCGGCCGTGCGGAGGCCGCCGGGTCACGCGGGGCCGCCGTGAGCGGCGTTCGGGACCCCTCCCGGGCGGGGGCCGGTATGACGGGGGCCTTCGGAGGAGGAGGGCGTCGTGAGGGTCGGCCGGACAGGGCGTGCGGGGAGGCGGGTGCGGGGGGCGGTCGCCGGGGTGTCTGCGGGGGTGATGGCCCTGCTGGCGCCGGCGGATGCGGGGGCGGCCGGGCCGGCGGAGGCGGCCGTGCGGTACGGGTGGGGGGAGCCGCTGCCGGTGTCCGACGAGTTCGGGTACGCGGGGGTGCCCGATCCCGCGCGGTGGGCGTTGCCGAGGGGCGAGGAGGGCTGCTGGGAGGGGCACGCGGGGAACGGCCGGCGGTGCGCCGCGAACAGCGCCGTGGCGGACGGCATCCTCACGCTCACCGGCGAGGAGGACGGGGACACCGGGTGGCTGCGGCAGCGGCACGAGACCCGGTACGGCCGGTGGGAGGTCCGCTCCCGCTCGCGCAACACCGGTGCGGAGGGCGGCCTCTACCACCCGCTGCACCTGATCTGGCCCACCGAGGGCAACCGGCTGGAGAACGGCGAGTACGACTGGGTCGAGTACGCGGACCCCGACGCGCAGTGCCTCACGGCCTTCCTGCACTACCCCCGCAGCCCCACGGACGAGCGCGAGCGCAGCGACCTGTGCCCCGTGGACATGACGCGGTGGCACACCTTCGCCTTCGAGTGGACCGCTCGGGGACTCGTGGGGTACGTCGACGGGGTGGAGTGGTTCCGCTACTCCGGCGGGGCGGACGACGAGCGCGGGGACATCCAGGCGATGCCCTCCGGCCATCTCACCATCCAGCTCGACAACTTCACGGGCGCCGGCGGCCTGCGCCCGGCCGTCTTCGAGGTCGACTGGGTCCGCGTCTACGAGTGAGCGGGCCGTACCCGGCGCGGACGACGGCGGACCCGCGACGAAGGTCGAATGCCTCCGCGGCCGTTCCGCCCCCGGTCTGACGCCCCTCCCCCGCCCGCCCCGCGAGACTGACGGCCGCCGGCCACGCGGGGCCGGAACGGACAGCGCACGACAAGAGGACGGGGAGCGGCATGGCAGGCGGCGGGGAGCGCAAGGGGATCGGGCGGTCGCGCTTCGTGGGCGGGGCGGCGGCCGGAACGCTGGGGGCACTGGCGGGACTTGGGGCGTTCGGCACGGCGCGGGCGGGCGCGGCCGGAGGGGACAGGCGCGGCGGGCTGACCCTCCGTGGCGTCAACTACGAGGTGACGGACGGGGAATCCCCCGCCACCGGGTGGAACGCCCGCCGGATGCGGGCCGATCTGCGGGCGATCCGCGACGCGTTGCACGCCGGTTCGGTGATGGTCTTCGGCGACGGCGTGGAGCGGCTGGCGGCAACGGCCGAGGAGGCGGCCGGACTCGGCCTGCACGTGTGGCTCCAGCCCCGGCTGGGGGACGTTCCCGAGGCGGACATCCTGGAGCACCTGGCGGAGACGGGCCGCCGCGCCGAGCACATGCGGCGGCAGGGCGCGCGGGTGCACCTGCACGTCGGCTGCGAGTTCGTCCTCTTCGTGCCGGGCATCGTGCCGGGGGCGGACGCGGTCGAGCGCGTCCGGAACCTCCTCGACGGCACCTACGACCCCGTGCACATGGCACGGGAGCTGCGCCGCTTCACCGGGCTGGCGGCGCGGACGGGCCGGTCGGTCTTCCGCGGCGCCCTGACCTACGGCGCGGCGCACGGCGAGGAGGTCGACTGGGACCTGTTCGACATCGTGAGCGTCAACTACTACGAGTACCACCGCGACCGGGCCGCCTACGCACGCGAGCTGTCGGCGTACCGGCGATGGGGCAGGCCGGTGGCGATCAGCGAGTGCGGCACCTGCACCTTCGAGGGCGCTCCCGAGGCGGGCGGCATGGGCTGGGACGTCGTCGACTACGGGCCGTACCCGCCGGAGATCCGGGGCGGGCTGGTGCGCAGCGAGCGGGCGCAGGCGGCGTACCTGGCGGAGGTGATGGACGTCTTCGAGTCCCTGTCCCTCTACTCCGCCACGGTCTACAGCTTCGTGACGCCCGACGCCCCGCACTGGCCGGGCGACCCGCTGCACGACCTGGACATCGCCTCCTACAGCCTGGTGAGGACGATCCGCGGGGGCGACCCGTCCGCCCCGGGCCCGGACTGGCACTGGGAGCCCAAGGAGTCCTTCCGCACCCTCGCCCGCCTCTTCGCCCGCGCCCGCCGGTCCTGAGGCGAAGCGCGGGCGAGAACGTCAGCCGCCGGGGTCAGCCGCGGAAGGCCGGCGGGCGTTCCGGGGTGGCCTCGGCGAGGGCACGGGTGATTGCCTCCGTGCCGGCGCGGAGGCCGTAGACGGGCGTGCCGGGCTGCTGGCGCCAGGAGTCGTCGAGGCCGCCGGCGTCGACGGTGTCGAAGCCGAGGTCGTCGATCAGCCGCCGCACGGTCGCCTTGGCCGCCTCGTCGTCGCCCGCGACGGGAACGGCGATCCGGTCGGGGGCGCCGGCCGGGCGGTGCCGGTCGAGGAGGTCCTGGGCGAAGGTGCCGTTGAACGCCTTGATCACCGGGTGCCCCAGGTGCCGCTCCGTCCAGCGGCTCTCCGTGAGCCCCTCGTCCTCGATGGCGGCGATACGGCCGTCGCGCTCGCGCGGGTAGTAGTTGCCGGTGTCGAGGACGGCGACGCCGGGGGCCGCGTCGTCGAGGAGCCCCGGCGGGAGGTCGGGGACGTTCCGCAGGGGGATGGTGACGACGACCAGCGCGGCGCCGCGGGCGGCCTCGTCGGCGGGGACGGGGGTGGCGCCCGTCTCCTCGGCCAGGGCCGTGAGGGTCCGCGGCCCGCGGGAGTTGGCGACGGAGACCTCGTGGCCGAGGGCGGTGAGGCGGCGGGTGAGGTTGCCGCCGATGTTGCCGGCGCCGACGATGCCGATCTTCATGCGCGTGCTCCTTGTGCGAGGCGGGGGGTCAGGCCAGCTTCCCGAGGATCTCGGCCGCCAGGGGGGCGGAGGAGGCGGGGTTCTGGCCGGTGACCAGGTTGCGGTCCACGACCACGTGCGGGGCCCACGGCTCGCCGGTGCGGACCCGGACGCCGGCCTCGGTGAGGCGGGTTTCCAGCAGCCACTTCGCCCGGGCGGCCAGTCCGGCCTGGGCCTCCTCGGCGTTGGTGAACGCGGCGACCTCGTAGCCGGCGAAGGCGTTGGAGCCGTCGTCCCTGGTGGCGGCCAGCAGCGCGGCCGGGCCGTGGCAGACGACGCCGAGGGGCTTCCCGGAGCCGAGGGCCTCGATCAGCAGGCGGCCGGAGTCGGCGTTGACGGCCAGGTCCTCCATGGGGCCGTGGCCGCCGGGGTAGAGGACGGCGTCGTAGCCGGCGAGGTCGACCTCCTCCAGCCGGACGGGGTTCCTGATCTCGTCCATGGCGTCCAGGGCGGCGGCGACCCGGTCGGCGCCCTGCTGCCCGCCGTTGACCTCGGGCGCGAGGCTGGCGCGGTCCACGGTGGGGAGGACGCCGCCGGGCGTGGCGACGACGATCTCGTGGCCGGCGGCCGTGAACGCCCCGTATGGGGCGACGGCCTCCTCGGCCCAGAAGCCGGTGGGGTGCTCGGTGCCGTCGGCCAGGGTCCAGTGGTCGGCGCCGGTCAGCACGAAGAGGATCTTCGACATGGGTCACTCCGGGGGTGAGGCCCGGTCCGGCCGGGCGGCGAGCCGCCGCGCGCTCGCGCGGCGCTGCCCCCGACGCTAGGCCCGCTCCCGCGGGGCACGAAATAGGGACCGCTATGCCCGGCATCGGGACTCCGATGCGAGGGCGGGAATACGCGGGGCAACGCCCTGGGCGGCGGCGACGCGGCCCGACACGGTCGCCGGGCCGGGGCGCGGGGCTCGGGCGTTCCGGCATGGCCCCGGGCGCCGCGGCCGGACACGGCCCTGCCCGGCCGCGGGCTTCATGGCGCCGCGGCCGGGCAGGGGTCGTGCGTGCCCCCCGGGGGGCGGGGGCTCAGGCCAGGTCGAACCGGTCGAGGTTCATGACCTTGTCCCAGGCCGCGACGAAGTCGCGCACGAACTTCTCCTTCGCGTCGTCGCTCGCGTAGACCTCCGCCAGCGCCCGCAGCTCGGAGTTGGAGCCGAAGACCAGGTCGGCCCGGGTCCCGGCCCAGCGGACCGCGCCCGTGGCGTCGTCGCGGGCCTCGAAGGTGGTGGCGTCCTCGGACACCGCCGTCCACGTCGTGCCCAGGTCGAGCAGGTTGACGAAGAAGTCGTTGGTCAGAACGCCCGGCCTGTCGGTGAGGACGCCCAGCGCGGACTCCTGGTGGTTGGCGCCCAGGACGCGCAGGCCGCCGACGAGGACGGTCATCTCGGGGGCGCTGAGGTTGAGCAGGTTCGCCCGGTCGATCAGCAGGTACTCCGCCGGGAGGCGGCTGCCCTTGCCGAGGTAGTTGCGGAACCCGTCGGCCGCCGGCTCAAGGGCGGCGAAGGACTCGACGTCGGTCTGCTCCTGCGTGGCGTCCACGCGGCCCGGGGTGAAGGGCACCTCGACGGCGAGGCCGCCCTCCTGCGCGGCTTGCTCGACGGCGGCGGCACCGGCCAGGACGATGAGGTCGGCCAGGGAGACCCGCTTGCCGCCGGCCTGCGCCGCGTTGAACGACTCCTGGATGCCCTCCAGGGTCCGCAGCACGACCGCGAGCCGGTCGGGGTCGTTGACCTCCCAGCCGCGCTGGGGCTCCAGGCGGACGCGCGCGCCGTTGGCTCCGCCGCGCTTGTCGCTGCCGCGGAAGGAGGAGGCCGAGGCCCAGGCGGTGGACACCAGCTGGGAGACGGACAGGCCGGAGGCGAGGACCTGCGCCTTGAGGGCGGCGACGTCCGCGGCGTCGATCGGCTCGTGGGTCGCCTCGTGCAGCGGGTCCTGCCACAGCAGGGTCTCGGAGGGGACCTCGGGGCCGAGGTAGCGCACGACGGGGCCCATGTCGCGGTGGGTCAGCTTGTACCAGGCGCGGGCGAAGGCGTCCTGGAACTCCTGGGGGTTGGCCAGGAAGCGGCGCGATATCTGCTCGTAGGCCGGGTCGAAGCGCAGCGAGAGGTCGGTCGTCAGCATGGTGGGGGCGTGCGTCTTCGACGGGTCGTGGGCGTCGGGGACGGTGCCCGCGCCGCCGCCGTTCTTCGGCCGCCACTGCTGCGCGCCCGCGGGGCTGGTGAACAGCTCCCACTCGTGGGCGAAGAGGGTCTCGAAGAAGGAGTTGTCCCAGGCCACCGGGGTGGCCGTCCAGATGCCCTCCAGGCCGCTGGTGATGGTGTCCCCGCCCTTGCCGGTGCCGTGGGAGTTCTTCCAGCCCAGGCCCTGCTGCTCGATGGGGGCGGCCTCGGGGTCGGGGCCGACGCTGTCGGCAGGGCCGGCGCCGTGGGTCTTGCCGAAGGTGTGGCCGCCGGCGATCAGGGCGACGGTCTCCTCGTCGTTCATCGCCATCCGGCGAAACGTTTCGCGGATGTCGCGGGCGGCGGCCACCGGGTCGGGGTTGCCGTTGGGGCCCTCGGGGTTGACGTAGATCAGGCCCATCTGGACGGCGCCCAGGGGCTCCTCGAGGTTGCGGTCGCCGGTGTAGCGCTCGTCTCCCAGCCAGGTGGTCTCGGGGCCCCAGTAGACGTCCTCCTCGGACTCCCAGACGTCCTCCCGGCCGCCGCCGAAGCCGAAGGTGGGGAAGCCCATGGACTCCAGCGCGACGTTGCCGGCCAGGATCATCAGGTCGGCCCAGGACAGGGACTGGCCGTACTTCTTCTTCACCGGCCACAGCAGGCGGCGGGCCTTGTCGAGGTTGCCGTTGTCCGGCCAGCTGTTGAGGGGGGCGAAACGCTGCTGGCCGGCGCCCGCGCCGCCGCGGCCGTCGCTGATGCGGTAGGTGCCCGCGCTGTGCCAGGCCATGCGGATCATGAACGGGCCGTAGTGGCCGAAGTCGGCGGGCCACCAGTCCTGCGAGGTGGTCAGGACCTCCTCGATGTCCCGCTTGACCGCCGGCAGGTCCAGGGCGTTGAAGGCCGCCGCGTAGTCGAAGTCCTCGCCCAGCGGGTTGGCCACGGCCGGGTTCTTGGCGAGGACCTTCAGGTTCAGCCGCTCCGGCCACCACTGGCGGTTCCCGCCGCCCTGCGTCGGATGCGCGGCGCGCCCGTGGGCGACGGGGCAGCCGCCCGTGCCCTCCGTCTTCGCGTCTACGACGATTGCATCATGGTTGTCAGACATGGGAATCCTTCCGGCCCAGGCGGGTCACGGTGCTCAGGGGATGCGAGCGGTGGAACGCCCGGGGCGCGGGCCCCGGGTACGACCTCGGCCTCGTCGGCCGAGAGGGGAAGGAAGCTTCGAGCGCGGGTGGGACGCCGGCGTCCCGGGGGCTCACCGCGCCGGACGGTCCCGGCCGGGGCGACGCGGGCGGCCGACGCCCGCGGACCGGCACCGCGCACGGCTCGGCGGTGGTCCCGTCACGTTTCGTCTCCTGCCGTACGGGGCACTTCCTGTCCCTTGGCTATCACCGGATGCGATCCTACGATAGACAGAGTTCAAGTCAAGAAGAGTGCCAAACCCGTACGTCCCCGGGGCACGGAGGTCCGCCGGCCGGCTTTCTGATGTCCCGCCGAACCTGAAAAGGTGAACGCCATGAGCGACCTGCTGGAACGATTGCGAGGACGTGGCTGGCGGCTGACCTCCCAGCGGCGCGTCGTCGCGGAGGTCCTCGACGGCGACCATGTCCACCTCACGGCCGACGAGGTCCACGCCCGCGCGGCCGTGCGGCTGCCCGAGATCTCCCGGGCCACGGTGTACAACACGCTGGGCGAGCTGGTCTCCCTGGGCGAGGTCCTGGAGGTCTCCACGGACGGCCGCGCCAAGCGTTACGACCCCAACGCGCACCGCCCGCACCACCACCTGGTGTGCTCGCGCTGCGGCACGATCCGCGACGTCCACCCCGCGGGCAACCCGCTGGCCGACCTCCCGGCGGAGGAGCGCTTCGGCTTCACGGTCTCCGAGGTCGAGGTCACGTACCGGGGCGTGTGCCCCACCTGCGCGTAGGGCCCGTCGGCCGCGGCTGAGGCCGCCGCACCCCTGAGTCTCCCGGAGGCCCGGGGCACACCCCCCGCGTGGGGCGGAGGACTCGCGCCCGTGAGGTCCGCGCTCGCGGCGTGCCCGGAGGTCCGCGCACGGGGCATGCCCGGGCGGCGGGCGCGGGCGCGCCCGCCGCGGTCGAAAGCCCTGCGATCCGGGCCGTGGCGGGGCGCGCCTTCCGGGCCGGGCCGGGGTCAGAGGCGGACGGCGGCGACCATGCCCGCGCCCGGGGAGGCGGGGACCTCGCGGCCGTAGCCCGCGGTGAGGTCGGAGATCTCGCGGAAGGCCGTGCTCCAGCCCAGGCCCTCCAGCCACGCCCGGTCCCCGGCGCCCAGGCCGCGCGATCCCGGGTCCCCCTCCGGCACGGGGAAGACGCGCTCCGCGCCGGGCACCGCGCGGACGGTGCGCGCGAAGCTCCCCGGGGGCAGGACGGGGTAGCCGTACCGGCTGCCGGGCGCGGAGAGCGCGGTCAGCCGCCGCACGGCGCGGCGGGCCTCGTCCCGGGGCAGGGTCGTGGCGATCACCTGGTCCACCCAGGCGGTGGGCAGCTCGGGCCGGAAGCCGGCGTCCAGCAGGGCCCCGGGCCAGTCCTCCGCGCGCAGGTCCACGGGGACGACGCTGCGGGCGCAGACCGGCTCGGCGCCCTGCGCCGCCAGGACGGGCTCCTTGAACGCGAAGAGCTGCGGCAGGTCGGCCTCGAAGACGTGGACGGGCACGGGCCACTCCAGCCGGAACGCGTGGGTGTCCAGTCCGGCGCCGAGCAGGACGGCCTGGGTGCAGCCGGCCTCGGCGGCGGCCAGTAGTCCGTCGTCGGCCAGCCGCACGCCGAGGGTGCGGGTGGCCCGCATGGCCTCGGCCAGCGCGAGCACGCCCGCCCAGGTCTCGGCAGCGCCCGGCGGGGCGGTGGGCGCGAGGTGGGCGCGCTCGGCGGCGTCCACGAACGCCTGGGCCAGCGGGTCGGCGTAGAGGCGGTCCGGCCGCCGGGTCTCGGCGGCCCGGACGACGGCGACGCCGACGGCGGTCAGGGGCGGCCCGGACAGGATCTCGGGAAGCGGTGCTGCGGACACGGCCGGCTCCCTTTCTTTGCTTGACGACCGGTAAGCAATGGCGGAACGGCAGAGACGATAGGGTCGGACTGACCGGCCGTCAAGTAAAGGCTGAGGGCGGAGACGAGGGAGGCGCGATGGCGGGACGGCGCACCGACACCAGGGAGCGGATCCGGGCGGTGGCGATGGCCCTGTTCTCGGAGCTGGGGTACGAGAAGACCTCGATCCGGGAGATCGCCGAACGGCTGGGCATCACCAAGGCCGCGGTCTACTACCACTTCCGGGCGAAGGAGGACATCGTCGTCAGCCTCGCCGACGACCTGCGCTCGGGCGTGGACGAGCTGCTCGCCTGGTCCGCCGCGCAGCCGCCCGGCCGGGAGACCGGGCGGGAACTCCTGCGCCGCTACGGCGCGCTGCTGCACGCGACCGGCCGGGACATGACCCGGTTCATGTACGAGAACCAGGCCGCCTTCCGCGCCCTGGAGGTGGGCGCCGGGCTGCGGTACCAGTTCCGCGAGGTGGCCGACGCGATGACCGCGCCGGACCACGCGCCGCTGGCCCGGTACCACGCGCGGCAGGCGCTGGCGGCGATCTCCTGGAGCGTGGGCATGATGGGCGACCTGGACCTGAGCGACGAGCAGTGCCGCGAGGCGGCCGTCGCCATCGCCCTGGGCATCTACGACCGGGGCCCGGACCCGGGCTGAACGTCCCGGGTGAACGCCCGGGGTCAACGCCCCCTCCGACGGCTCCGGCGAACGATCCGCGCGCCCGGGGCGTTCACGGCACCACCGGCGTTCACGGCACCGTTCGCGTTCCCCGCACCCCGGGCGTTCCCCGCACCCCGGGCGTTCGCCGCCCCCGCCGGGTCAGGCGCGGCCCAGGCCGCGCAGGGCGACGCCGGCCGCCTCGGCGATCAGCGCGTCGTCGCGTTCGGCGTTCTCCCGCTCGCGGGTGGAGAGGACGGCCAGGACCACCGGGTCGCCGCCGTCCTCGGGCCACAGCACGGCGATGTCGTTGCGCCCGCCGTACCCGGCCGTGCCGCTCTTGTCGGCCACGGTCCAGCCCTCGGGGAGGCCGGCGGCGATCAGCGTCTCGCCGGTGGTGTTGGTCTCCATCCACCGCCGCAGCAGCCCGCGTTCCCGCTCCTCCAGAGCGTCGCCGAGGAGGAACGCCCGCAGGTCCGCCGCCAGGGCGCGGGGGGTGCTGGTGTCCCGCTCGTCGCCCGGGGCGCCCTCGCTCAGGTCGGGCTCGACGCGGTCCATCCCGGTGGTGTCGTCGCCCAGCTCCCTCAGGACCGCCTCCAGGGCGTCGGGGCCGCCCAGCTCCTCCAGGAGGAGGTTGGCCGCCGCGTTGTCGCTGTACCAGAGGGTCGCGGCGCACAGCTCGCGCAGGCTCATCCCGGTCTCGGTGAAGTTCTCGGTGACGGGCGAGTTGGCGATCAGATCGCCGGACCCGTAGGTGATCACCTCCTCCAGCCCGTCCTCGCCGCGCTCCCGCAGCAGGGCTCCCACCAGCAGGGCCTTGAACGTCGAGGCGTAGGCGAAGCGTTCGTCCGCGCGGTGGGCGACCTCGCGCCCGGTGCCGGTGTCCAGGGCGTAGACGCCGAGGCGGGCGTCGAACGAGCCCTCCAGCTCCCGGAGTCCGGCGGCGGTCTCCTCGGCGGGGACGGCCAAAGGGGCGTTCCCGGCCGAGTCCGTGGCGGAGGGCGAGGCCTCCCGGCCGTCGGGCTCCTCCTCGCTCGTGCAGGCCGGGAGGGCGGCGGCCAGGGCGAGCAGGCAGGCCGCGAGGAAGGCGCCGCGGGGCGCGCGGCGCGACGCCGCGCCGGGGGCGCGGCGCTTCGGGGGCGTGGGGGGTGTCATGACGGCCTTCCGGGGTGCGGTGCGGAAACGGTGCGAGCGCCGGCCCGCGGCGCGCCGCGGGCCGGGACAACTCTCCGCCCCGGGCCGCTACCGCCTCCCACCGGGGGGTACCCGCGGGGGCGCGCGATCCGGCCGCGGCGGCGTTCCCTGCGCGGAGCCGGAGGCGGGGCGAGTCCGCGGCCGGGAGCAGATATCTTGATATCGAGACGCAGCAGACGTGAAGCGGAGTTGCAGTGACTGACTCGACCATCATCTATACGCACACCGACGAGGCCCCGGCCCTGGCCACCTACTCCTTCCTGCCCGTGGTCCAGGCGTACGCCCGCACGGCGGGGGTGGGCGTGGAGACCCGCGACATCTCCCTGGCGGGGCGGATCATCGCGAGCTTCCCGGAGCGTCTGACCGAGGACCAGCGCATCGACGACGCCCTGGCGGAGCTGGGGCGGCTGGCCAGGACGCCCGAGGCCAACATCATCAAGCTGCCGAACATCTCGGCCTCCATCCCGCAACTGAAGGCGGCGATCGCCGAGCTCCGGCGCCAGGGCTACGCCCTGCCCGACTACCCGGACGCGCCCGCGAACGACGAGGAGCGGGAGATCCGCGCCCGCTACGACCGCGTCAAGGGCAGCGCGGTCAACCCGGTGCTGCGCGAGGGCAACTCCGACCGCCGCGCCCCCGCCTCGGTGAAGAACTACGCCAAGGCGCACCCGCACCGGATGGGCCCCTGGTCCCCCGACTCGCAGACGAACGTCGCCACCATGGGCGCCGACGACTTCCGCTCCACCGAGAAGTCGGCCGTGATCGCCGCGGACGGCGCGCTGCGCATCGAGCTGGCGGGCGAGGACGGCACCACCACCGTGCTGCGCGAGTCCGTACCCGTCCTGGCCGGCGAGGTGGTCGACGCGGCGGTGCTGCGGGTCGCCGCGCTGCGGGCGTTCCTCGCGGCCCAGGTCAGCCGGGCCAAGGCCGAGGGCGTGCTGTTCTCCGTGCACCTGAAGGCGACGATGATGAAGGTCTCCGACCCGATCATCTTCGGTCACGTGGTGCGCGCCTTCTTCCCCCGGACCTTCGCCGAGCACGGCCGGGCGCTGGCCGAGGCCGGGCTGAGCCCGAACGACGGCCTGGGCGCGATCCTGGGCGGCCTGGAGGGGCTTGAGGGTGGCGAGGCGATCCGGGCCTCGTTCGAGGCGGAGCTGGCCGAGGGCCCGGCCCTGGCGATGGTCGACTCCGACCGGGGCATCACCAACCTGCACGTGCCCAGCGACGTCATCGTGGACGCGTCCATGCCCGCGATGATCCGCACCTCGGGCCACATGTGGGGCCCCGACGGCCAGGAGGCCGACACCCTCGCGGTGCTGCCGGACAGCAGCTACGCGGGCATCTACCAGGTCGTCATCGACGACTGCCGCGCCAACGGCGCCTTCGACCCGGCGACCATGGGCTCGGTGCCCAACGTCGGCCTGATGGCGCAGAAGGCCGAGGAGTACGGCAGCCACGACAAGACCTTCGAGATCCCGGCCCCTGGCACCGTCCGCGTGGTGGACCAGGACGGCGCCGTGGTGCTGGAGCAGGGTGTGGGCACCGGGGACATCTTCCGGATGTGCCAGACCAAGGACGCCCCGATCCGCGACTGGGTCAGGCTCGCCGTCACCCGGGCCCGCGCCACCGGCGACCCGGCGGTGTTCTGGCTGGACGAGAACCGCGCCCACGACGCGAAGCTGATCGAGAAGGTGCGCACCTACCTGGCCGAGCACGACACCGGGGGCCTGACCCTGGAGATCCTGCCGCCGGTGGAGGCGATCGCCTACTCCCTGGAGCGCATCCGCCGCGGCGAGAACACCATCTCCGTCACCGGCAACGTGCTGCGCGACTACCTGACCGACCTCTTCCCGATCCTGGAGCTGGGCACCAGCGCCAAGATGCTCTCGGTGGTGCCGCTGATGAACGGCGGCGGCCTGTTCGAGACGGGGGCCGGCGGCTCGGCGCCCAAGCACGTCCAGCAGCTGGTCAAGGAGAACTACCTGCGCTGGGACAGCCTGGGCGAGTTCCTGGCGCTGGCGGTCAGCTTCGAGCACCTGGCGCAGACCACCGGCAACGCCCGCGCGCAGGTTCTCGCGGACACCCTGGACCGGGCGACGGCCACGTTCCTGAACGAGGACCGCTCCCCCAGCCGCCGCCTGGGCGGCATCGACAACCGCGGCAGCCACTTCTACCTGGCGCTGTACTGGGCCCAGGAGCTGGCGCGGCAGACCGAGGACGCGGCGCTGGCCGAGGCGTTCGACGGGCTGGCGAAGACGCTGGGCGAGCAGGAGCAGACGATCGTCGGGGAGCTGATCGCGGTGCAGGGCTCCCCGGCCGAGATCGGCGGCTACTACCACCCGGACCCGGCGAAGGCCGCGGCCGTGATGCGGCCCTCGGCGGCCTTCAACGAGGCGCTGGCGACGCTGGGCTGACACGGCAGGCGCGGAGCGCGACGGCGGGGCCCCGGGCCGGGGGGACGGCCCGGGGCCCCGCCGCGTCGCGGAACCGGGAGGGTTGGCCCGGGGGCCGGCGGGCACTCGTCGCAGGTCACCCGGGGTCCGGGGCGCCGAACGGAGGGCGGGACGTGGAGCGAGCGACGGTGGGAGTCGAGGAGGAGTACCTGCTGCTGGACCGCGAGAGCGGGCACCCGGTGCCGCTCGGCCAGCGGGTGCTGGCGGAGGCGGGCGCGCAGCCCTCGGTGGACGCGGGCGAGGTCGAGCCGGAGCTGCTTCAGGCGCAGGTCGAGGCGGAGACGCCGGTCTGCCGCACGCTGGAGGAGGTCGGCGGGCACCTGCGGCGGCTGCGCGGGGCGCTGGCCGAGGCCGCCGCGCGCGCGGGCGCGCGGCTGGTCGCGAGCGCCGCGGCGCCCACGCGGGGCCGCGTCTCGGTCACGGACCGCCCCCGGTACCGGGCGATGCTGGCTGACGCGCCGCAACTGGTGGACGAGCAGCTGATCTGCGGCATGCACGTCCACGTCGGGGTCCCCGACCCGGAGGCCGCGGTGGCGGCGCTGAGCCGGGTGCGGCCCTGGCTGCCGGTGCTGGTGGCGATGGCCGCCAACTCCCCCTTCTGGGACGGCGCGGACACCGGCTTCGCGAGCTGGCGCACGGTGGTCTTCGGCCGCTGGCCGGTCAGCGGGCCGCCGCCGGACGTCGCGGACGCCCGGGAGTACCGGCGCCGCACCGAGGACCTGCTGAGGACCGGCGTCATCCGCGACCTGGGCCAGATCTACTGGCAGGCCAGACCCTCCCAGCGCTACCCGACGCTGGAGGTGCGGGCACTGGACGTGGCGGTGGACCCCGAGGACGCGGTGGTCTTCGCCGGGATCGTGCGCGGGCTGGTCCTCACCGCGCTGCACGAGGAGGCAGCGGGCGCCCCGCGCCCGGCGGGCGCGCCCCCCGAGCTGGTGGCGGCGGCGAATTGGCACGCCGCGCGGCACGGGCTGGCGGACACGCTGATCGTTCCGGGAACGCCCGAGCGGCGCCCGGCGGCCGAGGTGGTCTCGGCGCTGGTGGAGGGCATCGCCCCGGCACTGGAGGCGGCCGGGGACGCGCCGCGGGTGCGCGCGGGCGTGGAGCGGCTGCTGGCCTCGGGCGGCGGGGCGGCCCGCCAGCGCCGCGTGCTGCGCGAGGGGGGTCCCGAGGCGCTGCTCGCCTTCCTCGGCGCCTGAACGCCCGGCGTCCCCGGCGCGCGCACGCCCGGCGTGCCCGGGACGTCAACGCCCCGCGGTGAACGACGCCCGGACGCGGGGCGTTTCGCGGCGCTCGCGCGGTGTTACCCGGAGGTCATGACGGACAACGAGAAGCACACGCAGACCCCCGAGGCGGACGCCGAACGCGTGGCCAAGCGCGGCGAGAAGACGAGCGGCGGCAGAACGTCCGGCACGAAGCCGGCGGCGCGCGGGTCCGGCGGCGGGAGGCCGGCGGCGAAGAGGACGGCCGCCAAGACGGCAGCCGGGAAGACGACGGACGGCAGGACGACGGGGACGGCCGCGGCGGGGAAGAAGGCGGCCCGGAAGGCCGCCACCGGGGGCGGCGCCGCGGGGAGGACGGCGGCGGACGGCGACCCCGGGAACGCGAAGGGCGAGCCCCGGGACGGGACCGGGGGCACGGCGGCGGGCGAGGCCGCGCGCGGGGCGGCGAAGTCGGCCGCCGACGCGGCCGGGACAACGGCCGTGCGGGCCGCCGGGGACGGAACGCGGGGGAGCGCCGCAGGCGGTGCGGCCACGAAGGCGGCGGGCCGTGCCGGCGAGACGGCCGCGAGCGCGGCGGGGAAGGCCGCGCAGGCCGGAGCCGTGGCGCGGGAGAAGGCCGGGGAGGCCGGGCGGGCCGCGGCCGGTGGGCTGGCGGGGGCCGGGCGGGCGGTGGCCGTCCCCGTGGGCCGGGCCGCCTCCGCCGCCGCGGCCGGGTGGACCCTCGTGCGGCACCGCAAGGCCGTGGCCGCCGGGGCGGCGGCCGGCCTGGCGGGCGTCGCGGGCGCGGCCTTCCTCGCCGGCCGCCACGCGGGCAGGTCCTGAGACCCGCCCCGCCCGCGCGCGGGCCCCGGGAGGGAGAAAGGCCCGGGGCCCCCGCCCGTCCGGGGCGGGCGGGTCGCTCGGGGGACGGGGGTCCTCCCCGGGACGGGGTTCCGAGCATCCGCCGGGATGCGGACGACGGCCCGTGGGGGCCGCTTCCACGGTGCTGGAGCGCCGGTCGTCGACGGCCGGCGCTTCTCCCTTTCCCGCACCTCCCGCAGTCCTCCCGCCGCGCGGCGGCGGGCCCCGTGACCGCGCAACAGCCGACCGGGATGTCTTGCCGAGCGGGGCCGGTGCCACTACTGTCCGCAGGGCCTTGGTGCTCGGGAAGCCGGTGGAAGACCGGCGCGGCCCTCGCCACTGTGATCGGGAAGTCCGGCTCCACTCCTTGACGGAAGCCACTGGACCACCGCGGGAGACCGCCGGTCTGGGAAGGCGGAGCACGGGCGGCGTCACCCGTCAGCCAGGAGACCGGCCAGGGCGCGTTGTCCATCCACGAGGTGTTGGAGAGGTCTGCCCGGCATGCATATCGCCGAGGGCTATCTGCCCCCTGTTCACGCGGTCGCCTGGAGCGCCGCCGCCGCCCCCTTCGTCGTCCACGGAGTCCGCGTCCTGACCCGCGAGGTCAGGGAGAACCCCGAGTCCACCCTGCTGCTCGGCGCCTCGGGCGCCTTCACCTTCGTCCTCTCCGCGCTGAAGATCCCCTCGGTCACGGGCAGTTGCTCGCACCCCACCGGGACCGGCCTGGGCACCATCCTCTTCCGGCCCCCCGTGATGGCCGTGCTCGGCACCATCACCCTGCTCTTCCAGGCTTTGCTCCTCGCGCACGGCGGGCTGACCACCCTGGGCGCCAACGCCTTCTCCCTGGCCGTCGCGGGCCCGTGGGCCGGCTGGGCCGCCTACCGGCTGCTGCACCGCGCCGGAACGCCCCTGATGGCGGCGGTCTTCGCCGGGGCGTTCGTCGCGGACCTGAGCACCTACTGCGTCACGACGGTGCAGCTCGCGCTGGCCTTTCCCGACCCGGCCGGCGGATTCCTGGGCGCGGTGGCCAAGTTCGGCGGCATCTTCGCCGTCACCCAGATCCCGCTGGCCGTCAGCGAGGGCCTGCTGACCGTGCTGGTGCTGCGGCTGCTGGCCCAGTCCAGCCCCGGCGAGCTGGCGCGCCTGGGCGTGCCGGCCGTCGCCCCGGCCCCGGCTTCCCGGAGCGGAGAGGCGGCGGCCCGGTGAAGCGCGCGACGCGGATCAACCTGCTGCTGGTGGCGGCCGTCCTCCTGCTGGCGGTCCTGCCGGTGGCCCTGGGCCTCGGGGACCGGCAGGAGGAGCCCTTCACCGGCGCGGACGCGCAGGCGGAGGAGGCCATCGCGGAGAACGACCCCGGCTACGAGGCGTGGTTCACGCCGCTGTACGAGCCGCCCTCGGGCGAGATCGAGTCGGCGCTGTTCGCGGCGCAGGCCGCGCTGGGGGCGGGGGTGCTGGCCTACTACCTCGGCCTGCGGCGCGGGCGCCGGCAGGGCGAGGAGCGGGCGGCCGACGCGGCGGGGCCAGGGGGCGGGCCCGGGGCCGGCGCGGCCGGGTCGTAGGCCGTTTCCGTGCTGCCCATCGACGCGGCGGCGCACAGCAGTCGCTGGCGCCGCCGCCATCCCCTGGAGAAGGCCGTCCTCGGCCTGGGGCTGACGGTCCTGGCGATCTCCCTGCCCGCCCGGCCCGGCGCGGTGCTCACGGCCGCCGCGGCGCTGGCCGTCCTCCTGGGCCCGGCCCGGGTCCCGCCGCGGCGGCTGTGGCGGGCCTGGCGGGTGCCCCTGGGCTTCTGCGTCACCGGTGCCCTGCCGCTGCTCTTCCAACTCGGCGGGCCCGAGGGCTGGTTGTCCGTTGCCGAGGGCGGCCCCTGGCGGGCCCTCGACCTGCTGCTGCGGACTTCGGCCGCCTCGCTGGGGCTGCTGCTGTTCGCGTTCACCACGCCCGTCTCGGACGTGCTGCCGCGCCTGCACCGGGCCGGGGTGCCCCCGGCCGTGGCGGACGTCGCCCTGGCGACCTACCGGATGGCGTTCCTGCTGCTGGACTCCCTGGCGCGGGTGCGCCAGGCGCAGGCCGCGCGGCTGGGGGACGCGGGGCGGGCCGCGGCCTGGCGTTCGCTGGCCGGGCTGGGGGCCGCCGCCTTCGTGCGCGCCTTCGACCGGGCGGCCCGCCTCCAGGCGGGGCTGGCCGGCCGCGGCTACGACGGGCGGCTGCGGGTGCTGGTGCCCGAGGCCCCGCTCTCGCCCCGCTTCCTGGCCGCCACGGGCGGCCTGCTGGCCGCCCTGGCGGGGCTGACCCTGTTTCTGGAACCGCACCTGGAACCGCTCCTCGGAGGTCTCCGCCCATGACCGCACGCGCCGGCGGCGAACCGACCGCCGCGGCACCCGCCGACGGCCCGCCCGTGGTGGAGCTGTCCCACGCCTCCTTCGCCTACCCCGACGGGCCGCTCGTACTAGACGGCCTGAGCTGGGCGTTGCCCCCGGGCCGGGCCACCGCCCTGCTGGGGCGCAACGGCAGCGGCAAGACGACGCTGCTGCGCCTCCTCAGCGGCGGCCTGCGCCCCGCGTCCGGCGAACTGCGGCTGCGGGGCGAGCCGGTGGCCCACGACCGCAAGGGGCTGACGCGCCTGCGGACCACCGTCCAGCTGGTGGTGCAGGACCCGGACGACCAGCTCTTCGCGGCCTCCGTGGAACAGGACGTCTCCTTCGGCCCGCTGAACCTCGGGCTGGAGGAGACGGAGGTCCTCGCCCGCGTGGAGGAGGCGCTGGACGCCCTCGACATCGCGGCGCTGCGCGACCGCCCCACGCACCTGCTCTCCTTCGGGCAGCGCAAGCGGGCGGCGATCGCGGGCGCGGTGGCGATGCGGCCCCGGGTGCTGATCCTGGACGAGCCGACCGCCGGGCTCGACCCGCACGGGCAGGAGCGCCTGCTGGAGGTCCTGGCCCGGCTGCGAGCCGCCGGAACGACGGTGGTGATGGCCACGCACGACGTGGACCTGGCGCTGCGCTGGGCACAGGACGCGGCGCTGCTGACGCCCGAGGGGCTGCACGCCGGGCCCGCCGCGGCCGTGCTCGCGCGTGCGGAGCACGTGGCGGCGGCCCGGCTGCGCCGCCCGTGGGGCCTGGCCGCCACGGACGTGCTGCGCGCGCACGGCCTGCTGTCCCCGGCCGCACCCGGCCCGCGCACCCCGGAGGAGCTGGACGGCTACGCGGGCTGACCCGCGGCGCCCCGGCCGGGGCGCCGCCCCCGGCGTGCGGGGCCGGGCCCCCGCGCCGGGGCGTGCGGGGGCGGCGGTAGTCTCCCCCGCAGGGGGTGCCCGGCAAGGGGTCCGGGGCCCGGGATCACCGTCAGGAGGGGCCCGCCGTGGCCGACCCGACCGCTCAGCGCGGCGAGGAGATACTCGCCGTCCTCGACACCGCCTTCGGGCAGCTGCTGGCCGCCGACCCGGCGGCCTTCCGCGTGAAGTTCCGGAAGATGGCGGCCTCCGCCTTCGCGTTCTACCGGGGCACCGCCTGCCTCTTCTACCACGACCTGCGGGGCGAGCCGGCGGACGGCCCGTACCTGGACGGACGCACGCTGCGGGTGTGGATCCACGGGGACCTGCACGCCGAGAACTTCGGCACCTACATGGACTCCAAGGGCCGCCTGATCTTCAACGTCAACGACTTCGACGAGGCGTACGTCGGGCCGTTCCTGTGGGACCTCAAGCGCTTCGCCGCCTCCCTCGCCCTGATCGGCTACACCAAGGCCATCGGGGACGAGACGATCGGCTCGCTGGTGCGGACCTACGCGCTGGCCTACCGCGAGCGGATCCGGGCGCTGGCGGGCGGGGCCCCGGACGAGCAGGTGCCGCCGTTCACCCTGGACACCGCGCAGGGACCGCTGCTGACCGCGCTGCGCGACGCCCGCGCCCGCACCCGGTTCTCGCTGCTGGACTCGATGACGGAGATCCGGGACTACGAGCGGCGGTTCACCATCGGCGGCGGCGCGGTGGAGCTGGACGCGGACACGCGCGACAAGGTGCTGGCCGCCTTCGACGGGTACCTGGCCACGCTGCCGGACGCGCGGCAGGCCCTGCCGGACACCTACCGCGTCAAGGACGTGGTCGGCCGCGGCGGGGTCGGCATCGGCTCGGCCGGGCTGCCCTCGTTCAACATCCTGCTGGAGGGCAACAGCGACGCGCTGGAGAACGACGTCGTCATCTACCTCAAGCAGGCCCAGATCCCGGCCGTCTCGCGGCACGTCACCGACGAGGCGGTGCGCTCCTACTTCCTGCACGAGGGGCACCGCACGGTGATCTCCCAGCGCGCGCTCCAGGCGCACGCCGATCAGTGGCTGGGCTGGACCGAGCTGGAGGGCGCGGGCCAGCTCGTGGCCGAGGTGTCCCCCTACGCCGTGGACCTGGACTGGTCGGACATCGACGAGCCGGGCGAGATCGCGCAGGTGGTGGCCGACCTGGGCCGGGCCACGGCGACGATGCACGCGGCGGCGGACGACGAGAGCGGGCACTCGCTGGTGCCCTTCTCCACCGAGCGGGCTATCGACGAGGCGATCGGGGAGGACGAGGAGGGCCTGGCCGCGCTGCTGGTGGACTTCGCCCACGCCTACGGGCAGCGGGCCCGCGCCGACCACCAGATCTTCGTGGACCTCTTCCGCAACGGCCGCATCCCGGGTCTGTAGCGGGGCGCCGGCCGGGGCCGCGTTCCGGCGCACGGGTGGAGCCCGCCGCCCCGGGTGTGCCAGGCTTCCGGCCATGGACGACGACGCCGCTGCCGCGCTGGCGGCCTCGGAGACCCTGGACCGGCTGGTCGACGAGCGGCGGCGGCTGACGCTGCTCCTGGACCGCTCGGCGCTGCTGCGGCGCGTCGCGGACGCCGCCCGGGAGGCCGCCGGGGCGGATGTCGGGATGGTGGGCGAACCCGAGGGCCCCGGCGAGGTGGTGCTGCGCGGCCACTCCGGGGTGGAACGCCCGGGGCTGCGCGACCTGGTCGTGCCCAGCGGCCTGGGCCTGGGCGGGAAGGCGGCGGCGCTGCTGCGCCCGGTATGGGTGCCCGACTACGTCCTCTCCCCCAGCATCACCCACGACTTCGACCAGCCCGTCGCGGAGGAGGGGCTGCGCGCGATGGTGGCCCTGCCGATGCGGTTCGGGGAGCACTTCACGGGCGTGGTCTACGTCGGGCTGCGTCGCCAGGCCCGGTTCGGGGACGCGGCGATCGCGCGCATCCAGAGCGTGGCGGAGGACGGCGCCGAGCAGCTGTACGTGGCCGACCGTCTTGAGGACCGCACGCAGGCGGCGCTGGCGGCGGAGCGGGAGCGGATCGCGGCCGGGCTGCACGACTCGGTCGGGGCGATGCTGTTCACGGCCGGGGCCGAGCTGCGGGACCTGCGCACCGACCCGGGGCTGAGCCCGCAGGTGCTGGCGCGGCTGCGGGGGGTGGAGCGGCGGATAGCGGAGGCCGCCTCCCTCTTCCGGGAGTCGCTGGCGGGCATCGACGACGCCGAGCCGGGCCGGGAGCTGCACGCGACGCTGGTGGCCGACTGCCGGGCGTTCGCCGAGCGCACCGGCATCCTGGCGCGCTGCGTGGGCGTCACGCCGGTGCCCGAGCTGGACGCGGAGCGGCGGCGCGCGCTGGTCGCGGTGGCCCGGGAGGCGCTGCTGAACGTCGAGAAGCACGCGCGGGCCGGCTCGGTGGTCGTCAGCCTGGCGGGGCTGGACGGCGGGGTGAGCATGGCGGTGGCGGACGACGGCCTGGGCCTGGCCGACGCCCCGGACCCGGCGTGGTCCTCGGGGCGCGGGCTGCGCGCGGCGCGGGAGCGTCTTGAGCGCCTGGGCGGGACGCTGTCGGTGGTCTCGGACGAGGACGGCGGCCTGACCGTGCGGGCGTGGCTGCCGTGACCGGGCCCGGCGGGGAGGCTGCGGGCGGAACGGCCGGGGCCCTGCGGCTGCTGGTGGTGGACGACCACCCGGTGGTGGTGGGCGGGGTGCAGCTCCTGCTGCGCTCGGACCCGGGCATCGAGATCGCCGGGTCGGCCCGCTCGGGCCGGGAGGCGGTGCGGCTGGCGGCCGAGCTGCGGCCGGACATCGTGCTGCTGGACCTGCGGCTGCCGGACATGCTGGGCACGGAGGCGGCCGGGTCGCTGCGCGCGCGGGCGCCGGGCGTGCGGATCGTGCTGTTCACCGCCTACGCCGACCACGCGGCGCTCCCCGCGGCCCTGGCCGGGGGCCTGGACGGCTGCCTGCTGAAGGACTCCTCCACCACGGACCTGGCCGCGGCGCTGCGCCGGGTCGCGGCCGGGGAGCGGGTGGTGGACCCGCGCCTGGACGCGGACGCGGGGGTGACCGAGGCGCTGGTGCGCACGGGCCTGACGCGCCGTGAGTACGAGGTGCTGCGGTGGGTGGCGCTGGGCCGCACCAACCCCGAGATCGCCGAGGAGCTGGGCCTGACCCGCAACACCGTCAAGGCGTACCTGCAGAACGCCATGGCCAAGCTCGGCGCGCACAACCGCGTGGAGGCGGTGGCGCGCGCCGGGCAGGAGCGGCTGCTGTAGGACCGGGCGGCGCCGGGGCGTTCGTCAGTTGACGCGCCGCTCGTGCCCGGCCCAGTAGGGCTCGCGCAGGCGGTACTTCTGAAGTTTGCCGGTGGCGGTGCGGGCCAGCTCGGTGCGGAACTCCACGGAGGTGGGCGCCTTGTACCCGGCCAGGCGCTGCTTGCAGTGGCCGATCAGCTCCTCCTCGGAGGCGTTCATGCCGGGGCGCAGGACGACCAGGGCCTTGACGGTCTCTCCCCACTCCTCGTGGGGGACGCCGATGACGGCGGCCTCGGCGATGGCGGGGTGGGAGAAGAGGACGTCCTCGACCTCGATGGAGGAGACGTTCTCGCCGCCGGTGATGATGACGTCCTTCTTGCGGTCGCTGATGGTGAGATAGCCGTCGCCGTCGAGGGCGCCGCCGTCGCCGGTGTGGAACCAGCCGCCCTCCAGGGCCTCCTCGGTGGCCTCGGGCTGCTGCCAGTAGCCGCGCAGGACGACGTTGGAGCGGGCCAGGACCTCGCCGGAGCCGGAGGTGCGCAGCGAGACGCCGAGAGCCGGGGCTCCGGCGCGCACCAGGCGTTCGGCGCGGGCCTGGACGTCGAGGCCGTCCCACTCGGCGCGGGTGCGGTTGATGGTCAGCAGCGGGGAGGTCTCGGTCAGGCCGTAGATCTGGATGAACTCCCAGCCCAGCTCGTACTCCACGCGCGCGACGGTGGCGGTGGGCGGCGGGGCCCCGGCCACGATGACCCGCACCCGGTCGCGGCCGGGGATGGGGCCGTCCCATTCGCGGGCGGCGGCCAGGACGGCGTTGACGACGGCGGGGGCCGCGCACATGACGGTGACGCCGTGCTCGGCGACGCGGCGCAGGATCTCGGTGCCGTCGATCTTGCGCAGCACGATCTGGCGCACGCCCAGGCCGGTCATGGCGAAGGGCATGCCCCAGCCGTTGGCGTGGAACATCGGCAGCGTGTGCAGGTAGACGTCGCGGTCGCTGACCCCGGCGTGGAGGGCGAAGGTCACGGCGTTGACCCAGGAGTTGCGGTGGGTGATCTCCACGCCCTTGGGGCGGGCGGTGGTGCCCGAGGTGTAGTTGATGGTGGCCAGGGCGTTCTCGTCGGGCTCCCAGGGGGCGGGCTCGGTCCCGAAGCGCAGCAGGGCCTCGTCGGAGGCGGCGCCCAGGGTGAAGCGGTGCTTGACCGGAAGGCCCGAGAGCGGTCCCGCCAGCTCGGGGTCGGCCAGCAGCACGCTGGCGCCGGAGTGCTCGACGATGTAGGCGATCTCCTCCGGCTTGAGGCGGAAGTTGACCGGGACCAGGACGCGGCCGTGGCCGGCGACGCCGAAGAAGGAGGCCAGCAGGCGGGCGCTGTTGTGGGAGACGACGGCCACGCGCTCGCCCGGCCCCACGCCCAGCGCGTCCAGTCCGGCGGCCTGGGCGCGGGCCAGCTCCCCCAGGCGGGCGTAGCTGATCCGGCCCCAGGACTCCGCGGGCTGCCGGGGCTCGTCCACCACGCCGGTGCGCTCTCCGTAGACGGTGACGGCCCGGTCCAAGAAGTCCCGGACGCTGAACGGCACGAACAAGGCGGCCTCCTGTGTCGACCCTGACAGGCACGGCGGCGCGGCGTGCGGCCCGGTGCCGGCTGTGGGCCGCGCCGATCGACCTATCCGGCCACGGATGCGCGGCGGGGACCACCCCCAAATGGGTGGGGCGCGGGGGCGTGCGCGCAGGCCGGTCGCACGCTCCCCCGGGGCGCGTGGGCGGGGTGGGCGCCCCGGCGCGGGCGCGGGGCGGCGGTTGCTCCGGTTGAACGCCCGGAGCCGCCGCCGCGGCCCTCCGCTCAGGCAGCCGGGGGGACCGCCTCGGGGACGCAGGTGTTGCGCAGCTCGCCGATGCCCTCGATGGAGGTGCGCAGTACCTGCCCGGGGCGCAGGAAGACCTTGGGGTCGCGGCCGTCGCCGACGCCGCCGGGTGTGCCGGTGGCGATGAGGTCGCCGGGGAGCAGGGTGATGATCTCGCTGACGTAGGAGAGGATCTCGGCCACGCCGAAGAGGAGGTCGGAGGTGCGGGCGCGCTGCATCACCGTGCCGTCCACCTCGCAGCGGATCTCCAGGTCGGGCTCGCCGGGGCCCAGCTCGTCGGGGGTGACCAGGACGGGGCCGACGGGGGTGGTGGCCTCGAAGGTCTTGCCGGAGAGGAACTCCCGCGTGCGGCGCTGGTAGTCGCGGACGGTGACGTCGTTGATCACCGTGTACCCCGCGACGTGGTCCAGGGCCTTCTCGCGGGGGACGTGGCGGGCGGTGCGGCCGACGACGAAGCCCAGCTCGGCCTCCCAGTCCACGCGGTCGCTGACCACGGGCAGGGTGACCGGGTCGCCGGCGCCGATGAGGGCGCCGTCGTACTTGGCGAAGAGGGTGGGGTAGGCGGGCAGGTCGCGGCCCATCTCGCGGATGTGCGAGGCGTAGTTGAGGCCCAGGCAGATGATCTTGTTCGGGTGCGGGACCAGCGTGGCGTGGTCGGCCTCCGCCGCGGCGACGCGCTCGCCGTCCTCCGCCGCCGCGCGGGCGGCCCAGTCCTCCCCCGAGGCCAGCAGGGCGCCGAGGTCGGCGTGCGGCAGCAGGACGTAGGTCTCCCCGTCCAGGCGTGCGGCGCGGGTGGTGCCCTGGTGCCGGATGGTGGCCAGTCGCATGGGCGCAGCCCCTCTCTCTTCTCTCTTCCGGTCTCTTCCGGATCTTTTTCCGGGATCTCGCTCTCGTTGACCGGTGCGGGTGCCGATCGTACTCTTGTTTTGCATAGCAGGATAGATGTCCCGTTTTTCGAGACACCCGCAGGGGCGCGCGGGGAGCGGGACGGAAACGAGGAGGGATCGCATGGCCATCACCACGCTGGGCCACACGGGCCTGTGGGTGTACGACCTGCCGAGGATGCGCGACTTCTACGAGCGCGTGCTGGGCCTGACGGTGACCGACGAGGACGAGGGGCTGGGCATCGTCTTCTTCAGCGCCAGGCCGGAGGAGGAGCACCACGAGTTCGTGCTCCAGAAGGGGCGCACCGCCGAGATCGGCGCGAAGCAGCAGCACCAGATCTCCTGGCGGGTGGCCTCGCTGGAGGACATCCGGGCCTTCCACAAGAAGTTCGAGGAGGAGGGCGTGGAGGTCCAGCAGGAGGTCACCCACGGCAACGCCTTCGGGATCTACTTCTTCGACCCGGAGGGCAACCGCAACGAGGTCTACCTGCGCATCGAGCGGGACGTGCGCCAGCCCTTCCGCAAGTCGATCGACTTCGGCCGCTCGCCGGAGGAGATCTACGCGGAGGCCGAGCGGCTGCTGAGCGACGGGGGCGCCGCCTACCAGCCCGTTCAATAAGAGGCCGGCGACCGCTGCCGGTGCCCGCGCACCCCTGGTAGGTTTCTCGTATGTCAGGAACTACTCCCCGGGATTCAGGAGCCACCCAGGGGTACCGCGGGCGCAACTCGACCGCGGACCGCGCCCTGGACATTCTGCTCCTCTTCTCCGACGACCGTCTCGTGCTGTCCGCCAACGAGGTCGCCACCCACCTGGGGGTGGCCCGTTCCACCGCCTACCGCTACCTCCAGAGCCTGACCTCCAACGGCTTCCTGGAGGAGAACGCCGGCGGCTCGGGCTTCCGGCTCGGTCCGCGGGTGCTGGACCTGGCGCGGCTGGCGCGCAAGGGCGTCGGCCTCTCCGACCTGGCCCGGCCGGTGATGCGGGAGCTGGTGCGGCGCACCGGCCAGCCCGTGCTGCTGACCCGGCTGGCCGGGTCGGCGGTCGTCTGCCTGGAGCGCGAGGAGGCCGCGCACACGCTGCGGCTGTCCTACGAGCGCGGCCAGGTGCTGCCGGTCAACGCCGGGGCCGCCGCGCAGGTGCTGCTGGCGTACGCGCCCAAGACGGAGCTGGACGAGATCCTCAGCCGGCCGCTGGCCCGCTTCACCGAGGCGACGGTCACCGAGCCCGAGGTGCTGCGGGCGCGGCTGACGGCCATCCGGGAGCGCGGCTGGGCCGCCTCGCGCGGCGAGCGGGACCCCGACGTGCTGGGCGTGGCGGCCCCCGTCCGCCGCGAGGACGGCACGGTGGTGGCGGCGATCAGCATCGCGGCCCTCTCCCACCGCGTCCCGGAGGAGGAGGTCCCGGCCCTCGCCTCCGCGGTCCGCGAGGCCGCCGCCGAACTCTCCGCCGACCTGGCCCGCACGGGCCTGTCCTGAACGCGCGGCCCCCAGGGCCGCCTTGACGCGCGCCGGGCGTGCGCCCCGTCGCCGCCCGCGCGCCCGGGCCCGCGGGTGCCCGCCGGGGGGTGCGGCGGGCGTTCCGCGGGGTCAGTCCTCCGGCGTCTCCGGCGCCGCCTGCGCGGGGCGGTCCAGGAGCGCGCGCAGGCGGGCGGCCACGCCCGCGGCCTCGGCGGGGGAGAAGACGGCCGCGATGTAGCGGTCGGGCTTGACGAGGACGAAGCGGCCACGGGCCGCGCGCAGGGCCGCCTCCAGGCGGCCGTCCGCGTCGGCGACCGCCCGCCGCCCCGGGGCCGGGCGCGGCAGGCGGTCGCCCAGCGCCACGTCCACCCGCCGCACGGGCCAGGCCGCCGAGCGCCACGCGGGCCCGTCCACCCGCTGCCACGCCTCGTCCGGCAGGTCCACACCCAGCAGCGCGAGGCCGTTGCCGAGGGTGGCGTCCAGCGGGCGGGCGCGCAGGCTCGGCGGGACGAGGACCGAGGGCTGGGGGAGCTGGGTGCCGGTCAGCGGGTGCCGGCCGATGACCAGGCCCCCGGCGTGCCGGGCGGTGGGCCGGTAGCGCATCTCCGTCAGCCAGCGCCGCCCGGCCGGGACGCGCAGCAGCGCCCGCGCCGCCACGTCCCGGGCCAGGGCGCGCCGCCGCGAGGTGGTCATCACCACCTCGCCCAGCCGCTCCGAGAAGCGCACGGTGGCCTCGGCGTGCGCGCGGCGCTCCGCCTCGTAGGTGTTCAGCAGGCCGGTCCCGGCCCGGCCGTGCCAGACCTCGGCGACCTTCCAGGCGAGGTTCGCGGCGTCCCGGACCCCGGAGTTGAGGCCCTGGCCGGCGAAGGGCGGCATCATGTGCGCCGCGTCGCCCAGCAGCAGGGCACTGCCGTGCCGCCAGCGGTCGGCCACCACCGCGTTGAAGGTGTACGCGGTGCAGCGCTCGATCTCCTCGCGGCCGAGGGTGCGGTAGGGGGCCACCAGGCGGCGCACCGTCTCGTAGTCCGGCTTCGCACCCTTCTCCCCCTCCCCCGGCCGCAGCAGGAACTCGTACCGGCAGCGCCCGCCGCGCCCCGGCACGATGACGGTGGGCCGCCCGGGCGTTCCCCGGTGCATGCCGTACCGCTCGTCGTGGTGGTCGCCCGTGGTGTCCGCGACCAGCCACACCTGCTCGTGGCTGGTGCCGGTCATTCCGATCCCGCACAGCTCCCGGACGGTGGAGCGCCCGCCGTCGCAGCCCAGGACGAACGCCACGCGCAGGGGCGAGGCGGAGTCCTCCCCGATGACGCGAAGCTGGGCCGTGGCCCCCTCGCCGTCCTGGGAGAAGGCGACCAGTTCGGTGGAGAAGCGGACCTCCGCCTCGGGGCGCGCGGTCAGGGCGGCCAGCAGCACGCGTTCCAGCTCGGGCTGGGCGAACTGGTTCTTGAAGGGGAAGCCCAGCCGGTACGCCTGCGGCCCGCGCGCGTGGAAGAGCGCGCGCCCCTTGCGGTCGTAGTACCGCGTGCCGGTGCCGGGGACGACGATCTCCAGCACGCGCTCGGCCAGCCCGGCGGCGTCCAGCGTCCGCAGGGACTCGTCGTCCAGGCTGATGGCCTTGGCCTCGTCGCTGGTGGTGGCGTTGCGCTCCACGAGGACGACGCGGACCCCGCGCGCCGCGAGGAGGTTGGCCACGGTCAGGCCCACGGGCCCGCCGCCCACCACGAGGACGGGGGGCCTCGCCCCGGCGGTCACGGCCGGGCCGCCGCGGCGGGCAGGTGGCGGCCGAGGAAGTCCCAGGTACGCTCCCAGGCGGTGGCGGCGGCCTCGGCCCGGTACATGTGGGGGCGGGCGTCGCAGGCGAAGGCGTGGCCGGCCCCTGCGTAGACGTGGCTCTCGAACGTGGCGCCGGCCTCCTTCAGCGCGGCGTCGATGGCGGCGACCTGCTCGGACGGAATGGTGGGGTCGGCCTCGCCGACGTGCAGCAGGAGGGGGGCGTCCAGGGAGGCGGCGCGCTCCAGCACGGCGTGCGGGCCGGCGGCGATGCCGGGGCCGTAGAAGACGACGGTGGCGGCCAGGCCGGGCAGGGCGGTGGCGGCGGTGAACGCGGCGCGCCCGCCGAAGCAGAAGCCGGTGAGCGCGGTGCGGCCCGGCGCGATGGACTCCTCGGTCCGCAGGTGGTCCAGGACGGCGCTCACGTCGGTGGCGATGGCCTCGGGGCCGATGGCGCCGATCAGCGGCATGGCCTCGGCGTGCTGCTCGTAGGCGAGGGTGCCGACGCCGTTGCGGTGGAAGAGGTCGGGGGCCAGCGCGAGGTAGCCGCGGGCGGCGAAGCGGCGGGCGATGTCCTGGATGTGCTCGTTGACGCCGAACGCCTCCTGGAGCACGACGACGGCGCGGTCCGCACCCTCGGCCGGGCGGGCGGCGTAGACGCGCATCGGGCCGTCGGCGGTGGGGACGGTGAGCCACTCGGTGGCGGGTATCGGCTGCTGCGGTGTCATCTCGGGTGTTCCTTCGCGGTGAGGGGTCGGGCCCGCCGGGGTGCGGCCCGGCGGACGCTGGGGTCCCCGCGGGCGGGGACGGGAGGCGGCTACAGGTCCGCGGGCGGCCGGGGCGCCCCGGAGGCGGCGCGCGCGGCGCGGCGCACGAGGTACTGCCAGCCGGCCTCCAACTGGCTCTCGGGCCAGCACTCGGCGCGCTTGGCGGCGGCCTCGGCGGCGTCGGAGAAGACCCGCACCGGCCCGGCGGAGGCGGCGGCCAGCTGCGTGCGGCAGGCCCGTTCCAGCAGCACGGCGTGCATGACGGCGGCCGGAACGCCCGTCCCGGCGGCGACCAGGCCGTGCTTGGGCAGCAGGGCGGCGGGGGCCTCCCCGAGGACGGCGGCCAGCTCTTCGCCCAGCGCGGGGGTGGAGACCAGGCCGCCGGTGCGGCGGAAGCGCGGCACATCGGCGCCGCCGAACAGGGCGCCCTCGTGGGAGAGCGGCAGCAGCGGCACGTCCAGGGCGGCGAAGGCCACGGCGGCGGGGGCGTGGGTGTGGACCGAGCAGGCCAGGTCCGGGCGGGCGGCCAGGACGGCGAGGTGGATGTGGCACTCCTTGTGCGGCGCGCCCTCGCCGGCCAGCACCTCGGCGCGCGGCGAGACGAGCTGGAGGCGGTCCTCGCGCACCTCCTCAAGTCCCCAGCCGGGGGCCTTGATCCAGATGCCGCGTCCGCCGGGGTCACGGACGGCGACGTGGCCCCAGACCATGTCGCCCTGGCCGGCGGCGGCCAGCGCGTGGGAGGCGCGGACGGCGAGCACCCTGGCCTCGGCCTCGTCGGCGGGCTGCGGCATGGCGACCTCCGGTGTCCGTCATCTGTCCTGATTATAAGGACAGATGTCTTGCTTCGCGGGACAGACTAAGCCGCGGTCCCCCTCCCTGGCAATCGCCCACACCGCACGAGGTCGCCGCGCTCGCCGCCCCGGGGCCCCGCCGCCGGCGTGCGGTCCCCCGGAAACGCCGAAGACCCGCGGCACGGGGGCCGCGGGTCTCGGGGTGCGGGTCGGGGGCGGGTGCCCGACGGGGAAGGGCTAGCGCAGGCGGATCAGGATCTTGCCCGTCGCGCGGCGTTCGTCCAGGTCGCGAAGGGCGTCGGGGGTGGACTCCAGGGGGTACTGCGCGCCCAGGACCGGATCCAGGGCGCCGGAGGCCAGGTGCGGGAGCAGGTCGTTCCACTGCTCCCGCAGGTACTCGGGGCGCGGCATCCAGAAGCCGCCCCAGCTGACGCCGACGACGTCGATGTTGTTCAGCAGCAGCCGGTTCACCTTGACCGTGGGAATCTCGCGGCCGGTGAAGCCGACCACCAGCAGGCGGCCCTCCGTGGCGAGGCTGCGCAGGGAGTCGGTGAAGCGGTCCCCGCCGACCGGGTCGAGGACCAGGTCCACGCCGCGCCCGTCGGTCAGGTCGGCCACCGACTGCCGGAAGCCCTCGGCCAGCACCGCCTCGTGGGCCCCGGCCTCCTTGGCCACCTCCCCCTTCTCCGGCGTGGAGACGACCGCGAGGACCCGGGCGCCCAGCGCGCGGGCGAGCTGGATGCCGGCCGTTCCGACGCCGCCGGCCGCGCCGTGGACCAGAACCGTCTCGCCGGCCCGCAGCCGCCCTCGCCGCACCAGGCCGAAGTGGACGGTGAGGTAGTTCATCGGCAGGGCGGCCCCGGCCTCGAACGACAGCCCGTCCGGCAGCGGGAAGACCAGCCGCGGATCGGTGGCCACCTGCTCGGCGAAGCCGCCGAAGGCGGGGAAGGCCGCGACCCGGTCGCCCGGCGCGAAGCTGGAGTCCGCGGGCGCGGAGCGGACCACGCCCGCCACCTCCGCGCCGGGCACGAACGGCGGCTCCGGCTTGATCTGGTACTCGCCGCGGCTCAGCAGCACGTCGGGGAACGACACCCCCGCCACGTGCACGTCGATCAGCACCTGGCCGGGGCCGGGCTCGGGGGCCCCGGTCTCCACGACCTGGGCCGCCTTGGGCCCGTCCAGGCTGCTGATGTGAATGGCGCGCATCTGCTCTGGTCCTCTTCTCTCTCCGCCCCGCCCTCCCGGACGCGGGCAGGGGCAGGGCAACGGCCGCTCAGCCGCCCGCGCGCCGGATGACGGCGCGGCAGCGCCCGTGCAGCACGTGGACGGCCAGCCACAGGTTGCGGAAGGCGGGGTTGCGGGTCTGCTTGTGGTGATAGCGGTAGTAGATCTGCTGGGCGATGGCGGCCAGCCGGAAGAGCCCGAAGGTCTCGTAGAAGGGCCAGTTCTCCGTGGGCAGGCCCATCCGGTCGCAGTAGCGCTCGACGATCTCCTCGCGGGTGAGCATCCCGGGCAGGTGGCTGGCCTGGCGGCGGGTGGCCAGCGCCAGGCGCCCGTCCTCGGGCCTGATCCAGTACGCCAGGGCGCCGCCGAGGTCCATCAGCGGGTCGCCGAGGGTGGCCATCTCCCAGTCCAGGACGGCGCGCACGCCCAGGCTGTCCCCGTCCAGCACGAGGTTGTCCAGCCGCCAGTCGTTGTGGATCACGCAGGTGCCCACGTCCTCGGGCCGGTGCGCGTCCAGCCAGGCGGTGACCCGGGAGAAGGAGGGGACGTTCCACGTCCTGGCCTGGGTGTACCGCTTGGTCCAGCCGGCGACCTGGCGGCCGACGTACCCGCTGCCGCGGCCCAGGCCGGACAGGCCGGCCGCGGCGGGGTCGACGCGGTGCAGGTCGGTGAGGGTGTCCACGTAGGTCTCGGACAGGGCGCGGGCCCGCGCGGCGTCCAGCCGCAGGCCGGGCGGTGCCTCGCGGCGCAGGATGTGCCCGGGGACGCGGTCCATGACGTAGAAGTCGCTGCCGAGGACCTCGGGGTCCCGGCACAGCGCGCGGACGGCCGGCACCCGGCCGAAGACGGGCCGCAGGGCCTCCTGCACGCGGTACTCGCGGGCCATGTCGTGCGCGGAGGCGGCCTTCCGGCCGACCGGGGGGCGGCGCAGGATCAGGTCGGCTCCGGGGTAGCGCAGCAGGTAGGTGAGGTTGGAGGCCCCGCCGGTGAACTGGGTGACCTCCGGCGTGCCGCTCAGCCCGTCGAGGCGCTCCTTCAGCCAGGCGTCCACGCGCGGCACGTCGAAGGCGTCCTCCTCCCGCACGGCCGCGCCGTCCGCGCCCGCGCTCACCGGCCGCCCCTGGCGTTCCCGGCGTCCCGGACCGGCTCCGGATTCCCGCGCGCGGCGGCGCAGTGGCTCACATCCACGGTCTGCCTCTCGGCTGTCGCTCCGGCCGTCCCGGCGGCCGGTGTCCTGTCCGCACGCAGGCTAGCGCCCTGCTGAGCATTGCTCAATAGCGCCCGTCACGCTCCGCCGCCGCCCGCGCCCGCCGCCCCCGGCCGCGCCCGCCCCGGCCGTTGAGCACTGCTCGACAGGGGCGGGCGGCGGCTGGCAGGATCTCCGTCCGGCGACGCCGCCCCACCCCGCCCGCACGCCCGTACGCCCCGAGGGAGTTCGCGATGGAGACCATGCCGGCCGGCCGGCTGCACGTGGAGAGCAGGCGATTCGCCGTGGAGGAGGTGCCCGTGCCCGTCCCCGGGCCGGGCGAGGCGCTGATCGAGGTGCGGGCCGCCGGGGTGTGCCTGTCGGACGCGCACCTCATCGACGGCACGCTCAGCCCGCTCCACCTGGAGGGCGAGGCCGTCACCCTGGGCCACGAGGTCGCCGGGGTGATCCACGCCACCGGCCCCGACGTCGCGGAGAAGTGGCGCCCGGGAACGCCCGTGCTGCTGGCGGCCGGACAGGTCTGCGGGGAGTGCGGCGGCTGCCGGGGGCGGCGCGGGTCCTGCCGCAAGCTCCTGACCCGGGGCGTGGACTACGACGGCGGCTGGGCGCAGTACGCGCTGGCCCGCGAGGACACGCTGGTGCGGCTGCCGGAGGGGCTGCCGTTCGAGCAGGGCGCGATCATCCCCGACGCGGTGTCCACGCCCTACGCGGCGGTGGTGACCACGGCAGGGGTGCGCCCGGCGCAGGCGGTCGGCGTCTGGGGCGTGGGCGGCCTGGGCGCGCACGGCGTGCGGCTGGCCCGCCTGGCGGGGGCGGTCCCGGTGATCGCCGTGGACCCGCTGCCCGAGGCGCGCCAGCGGGCCCTGGACTTCGGCGCGGACCTGGCGTTCGACCCGGCCGACCCGGGCCTGGCCGAGGCGGTGCGAGGGGCCACGGGCGGGCTCGGCCTGGACGCCGCCTTCGACTTCGCCGGGGTGACGGCCGCGCGGGAGCAGGCGGCCGGGGTCCTGGCCCCGGGCGGGCAGTTGGTGCTGGTGGGGCTGACGCCCGAGCCGCTGGCGCTGCCGTACTCGATCCTCTTCAGCTACCTGGGGCAGCAGGTCAAGGGCCACTACGGCTCGGCGCCCGAGCACCTGGACCAGCTCGTCCAGCTGACGGCGGCCGGGCGGCTGGACCTGGGCCCCTCGATCAGCGGCCGGGTGCCGCTGGCCGAGGCGGCCGAGGCGGTGGCGGCCCTGGAGGGGAAGAACGGGGCCCCGGTCCGGCTGGTGCTCATTCCCTGACGCGGGCCGGGCTCCTGGGCCGGGGTCGCGCCGGGCGCGGGCGTGCGCCCGGCGCGAGGTGGCCGCGGACGGACGGGGTGGGCGGCGTACCGTGCCGCCCGCGGCCGGTTCGGGGGGCGCGCTCAGCGCGTGGCGTGGCGCGGGTAGAACTTCACGCTGTAGACGGGCTCGGTCTCGTATCCGTCCCCGGCGCGGACCTCGACGAGGGCCCGGCCGCAGTTGATGTCCATGTAGAGCCTGGCGTCGAAGACGGTGCCGTTGTAGCCGCCGGTCACCGGCTCCTCCGGATCGGCCAGTTCGTAGCACAGGTAGGGCTCGGGGTTGTCCACCGAGCCCGTGTTGGCGCCGACGGTGTACCACGTGAGGGCGCCCGTCGCCGCGCCGGCCGAGGCGGCCGGGAGCGCGACGGCCATCAGCAGGGCGGCGGCCAGGGTGCCGAGTGCGTGTCGGATGCGCATGCTGGTGATGTTCCCTTCCCCGGTGCCCCGAGGGGCCTGTGCGGTGACAGCCGCTGGCTACCCCGGGCCACCGGGTGGATGCACTCCGCCACTCCCCCGTGTGAACCTCGCCGCTCCCCCGGGTGTCTCCCGGACCGCCTCGCTGACGCGAAGCCGTGGGCCGGCGGGCCTGAACCCGGCCCCGCGGAGGGTGCCCCCTGGCCGGGGCACCGCCCACGGCCGCGGGACCGGGGGACCGGCCGGCGAGGTCCTAGCGCTCCAGCACGGCCGCCAGCCGGCCAAGGGCCCAGGCCAGTTCCTCGGGGGTGATGGTCAGTGGCGGGGCGAGGCGGATCGTCGAGCCGTGGGTGTCTTTCACGAGCACGCCCTCGGCCAGCAGCCGTTCGCCGATCTCGCGCCCGGTGCCGATGGCCGGGTCCACGTCCACGCCCGCCCACAGGCCGCGGCAGCGGAAGCCGGTGACGCCCCGCCCGACGAGGGCCGCGAGCCCGTCCCGCAGCACCGCTCCCAGCCCGGCCGCCCGCCGCTGGTACTCGCCCGTGCGCAGCAGCGCGACGACGGCCGAGCCGACGGCGGCGGCCAGCGGGTTGCCGCCGAAGGTGGAGCCGTGCTCCCCGGGGCGCAGCACGCCCAGGACCTCGCGGGTGGCCACCACCGCGGAGACGGGCACGATGCCTCCGCCCAGCGCCTTTCCCAGAAGCACCGCGTCGGGGCGCACGCCCTCGTGCTCGACGGCCAGGGTGGTGCCGGTGCGGCCCAGGCCCGACTGGATCTCGTCCGCGATGAACAGGGCCCCGGCCGCGCGGGTCGCCTCACGCACCCCGGCCAGGTAGCCCTCGTCGGGGATGACGACCCCGGCCTCGCCCTGGACGGGCTCCAGCAGGACGGCCGCCGTGGTCTCGTCCACCGCCTCGCGCAGTGCGGGCAGGTCGTTGTAGGGCACGACGCGGAAGCCGGGCGTGAACGGGCCGAAGCCGTCGCGGGCCACGGGGTCGGTGGAGAAGCCGACGATCGTGGTGGTGCGGCCGTGGAAGTTGTCCTCGGCCACGACGATCGTGGCGCGGTCGCGCGGCACGCCCTTGACCTCGTAGGCCCACTTACGGGCGACCTTGACGGCGCTCTCGACGGCCTCGGCGCCGGTGTTCATCGGCAGGGTCATCTCCAGGCCGGTCAGGGCGGCCAGCTCCTCCGCGAACCCGGCCAGCAGCTCGTGGTGGAAGGCCCGGGAGGTGAGGGTGAGCCGGTCGAGCTGGCGGTGGGCGGCCTCGATCAGCGCGGGGTGGCGGTGGCCGAAGTTGAGGGCCGAGTAGCCGGCGAGCATGTCGAGGTAACGCCGGCCCTCCACGTCCTCGACCCACACCCCCTCGGCGCGGGCGACGACCACGGGCAGGGGGTGGTAGTTGTGCGCGAGGACGGCGGACTCGGCGTGGATCAGCTCGGCCGAGGAGCGCGTGGTGGTCATGGCCGGACCTCCTGGGTGCAGCACTTGATGCCCCCGCCCGCCTTGTGCAGCTCGGACAGCTCGACGGGGACCGGGACGTAGCCGAGGCCGGAGAGGCGCCCGATCAGCTCGCGCGCGCCGGGGGCGATGAAGACGTGGCGCCCGTCGGAGACGGAGTTGAGCCCGAAGGCGAGGGCGTCGGCCCGGGTGGCGAGGACGGCCTCGGGGAAGAGGCGGGCGAGCAGGGCGCGGCTGCCGGGGTCGAAGGCGCCGGGGTAGTAGGCGATGTTCTCGTCGTCCAGGGCGAACAGCGCCGTGTCGAGGTGGTAGAACAGCGGGTCGGTCAGCCGCAGCCCGGTCACGGGGACGCCGAAGAGCGCGCGGGCCTCGGCGTGCGCCTCCGGGGTGGTGCGGAAGCCGGTGCCGGCCAGGATGCGCCCGGCCACGGGCACGAGGTCGCCCTCGCCCTCGCAGGTGGCGCGCGGCGGGTGGACCTCGTGGCCGGCCTCCTTGAACCACAGCTCGTAGGCCGCGCTCTCGGGCCTGCGCTCGGGGGCGTGGAAGCGGGAGCCGAGGACCCGGCCGCCCAGGACGAGGGCGGCGTTGGCCGCGAAGACCATGTCGGGCAGGCCGGGCACGGGCGGCACGTGCTCGACGGTGTGGCCGTGGTCGCGGTAGGCGCGGACCAGGGCCTGCCACTGGGCGCGGGCCAGGGCGGTGTCCACCGGGGCGCCGGGCCGCATCCACGGGTTGATGGCGTAGCGGACCTCGAAGAACCGGGGCTCGCAGGTCAGGTAGCGCCGGGGGCGCCCCTCGCGCGTGGCTGGCATGTTTCTCACGGTAGGAACGCGCGGGGCGGGCGACAAGAAACCACGATTGCGCGTGCGCGCAGCAGTGTTGCGCGGTTGGGCCGGTCAGCGGCTGTTCGTTTCGTCCGGGCGGGTGGCGGGGCTGGCGCCGGCCTCGGGGCTGCCGGAGATGAGGTGGGAGAGGACCATGTAGCTGATCGTCTGGCGCACGAAGGGCTCGGCGCGGATGCGCTCCAGGACCTCCTCGAAGTGCTCGACGCCGGTGGCGCGGATGTGCAGCAGGGCGTCGGCGCCGCCCGTGACGGTCATGGCGGCGGTCACCTCCGGGTGGTCCCGCACGACCTCGGCCAGCCGCCGGGGCGGGGCGGCGCTGTCGCAGTACACCTCCACGTACGCCTCCGTGGTCCACCCCAGCGCGGTCGGGCTGACCATGGCGGTGAACCCCGTGATCACCCCGGCCTCCCGCATCCGGTCCACCCGCCGCTTCACGGCCGGCGCCGACAGCCCGATGGCGCCCCCGATCTCCGCGAAACTGGTCCTGGCGTTGGCCACCAGCGCGGCCACGATCTTCCGGTCCAACTCATCCAGCACCACCGGCTGTCGCCCCTTCCTCGCCCCGCCCCTGCCCGGGGCGGCCACGCCGCCATTGTGTGCCCGGGGCCCACCCCCGTCCCCGCGCGGGAGGCCGGCCGGCGGGCGCGTCAGCGCAGCCTGGACGCCGCCGTGCGGAGGTCCGAGACGAGGCTGGCGTGAACCGCCTCGCGTCGTCGCCGGCGCGGAGGGCCGCCGAGGGGGCCTGGGAGGTACCGCCATCCGGCTCGGCGGCTTGTGGATGCGCCGCTTGCCAGGGCCGGCGCGGGCGGACCCGAAGTGCCTGACCGCGTTCGTCCGGTACGTCTCCGCCGGGGCGAGCCCGGCCTCGGACACGGCCCGGTCCAGCAGCCGCCCGGCGGGGCCGACGAAGAGCGCGCCGCGCCGGTCCTCCTGGTCGCCCGGCTGTTCGCCGAGCAACAGCACCCGCGCCGTCGCGCTGCCCTCGCCGAAGACCGTCCCCGTCGTGTCGCGGTACAGCGGGCAGCCCTCGCAGCCGCCCGCCGCCCGGCGCAGCGCCGCGAGGTCCGCGTCCGGCGGCGGCAGGCAGGGCCCGGCGTCGTACCCGGAGCCGGGCGCGGTCGCGTCGTTCATCCGCGCCGGGTACCCGGCCACGCCCGGGCCGGGGGACGGGCGGCCCGCTCAGGGCCCGAAGTGCGGCACCTGCACGTAGAAGTAGCTCTCGGCCCGCACCCCGCTGTCGCTGCCCTCGGCGCGCAGCCACGCGTACGTCCCGAGCACCCCGTCCTGCGAGGGAGCCCGGACGCGCGCGGCGAAGCCCCCCTCCCCGTCCGCCGTGACGGTCGCGACCCGCTCGGAGTCCTCGAAGCCGAAGAGGCCGGGAAAGGTGACCCAGGACAGGACCACCCGCTCCCCCGGCTCGAAGCCCGCCCCCTCGACGGTCACGGGCGAGCCGCCCGCCCCCTGGAGCGGGCTGACCAGCAGCCGCGCCAGCCCGTCCAGCAGGCCGCCGGGCGGCGAGGGCGCGGGCGGCGGAGACGGCGAGGGCACGGGGTCGGGGCGGGCGGAGGCGGGCGCGTCCGGGTCCTCCGGCTCCTCGTCGTCCTCCGGCTCCTCCTCCCCGGCGCCGCTCCCGGGCCGCTCCGCGTCCTCGCCCCGGGGCAGGACCGTGAACTCGGCCGCCGCGCTGCGCCGCCCGTCCCGCCCCACCAGGTAGAGGGCGTGCGCGCCGGGCCCGGCGTCCTCCCCGGGCGGAACGGCCGCCTCGATCACCACGCGCCCGCGCGCGTCCGCCGTGCCCCGGCCCAGGGCGTTGTCCTCGTCGCCGCCCCAGTACAGGGCGACCTCCTCGCCGGGCGCGAACCCGGCGCCGTGCACGCGCAGCACGCTCCCGGCCGCGCCCTCGGCCGGGTCCACGCGCGCCGGCGCACGCTCCTCCTCCTGCGCCGGACCGTTCGCCTGGGGGCCGCCCTCCGCGGAGGAGGGGCTCGCGGGAGCCGACGGGCCGCCCTCCCCGGGCGAGGCCCGCAGCGGGCCGGTGATCAGCAGCCCGGCGACCACGGCCACCACGACGATGAAGGAGGCCGCCACCGCCGAGCGCGCCGCCGGGGAGCGGGCCACGGACGACCGCGCCAGCCGCGCCCGCCACCGCGCGCACCACGCCCCGCCCTTCGACCGCACCGGATTCCTCACCGCACCCCCTGCCGCGAGCCCGCCCCGCAGGACGGCACCGTACTGAGCCGGGACCGTCCCCGCCACGCCTCGTACCGCCATGTGGAGGATATGTGACGAACGCTCAGCATCCGGCGGCGGTCCCCGCACCCCCGGCCCCCCCGGCGCGCCCGGGGCTGCCGCGCGCCCCCGACCGGCCTACGGTGGGCGCAGGATTCCCACCGACCGCCCCCCATCGTTCCGGAGTTCCGATGAGCACCTCCAGCGACACCGTCACCTACGACGTCATCGTCATCGGCGCGGGGCCCGTAGGCGAGAACGTCGCCGACCGCGCCCGCGCCGCCGGCCTGACCACGGCCATCGTGGAGTCCGAACTGGTCGGCGGCGACTGCTCGTACTGGGCCTGCGTCCCGAGCAAGGCGCTGCTGCGCCCGGCCGCGGCCCTGGAGGCGGCCCGCTCCGTGGGCGGCGCGCGGGAGGCGGTCGCGCGCCCCCGCCCGGACGCCGCGGCCGTGCTGGCGCGGCGGGACGGGTTCGTCTCGGACTGGAAGGACGACGGGCAGGTCTCCTGGCTGGAGTCCGCCGGCATCGAACTGGTCCGCGGCCACGGCCGCCTGGCCGGGCCGCGCCGCGTGGACGTCACCACCCCCGACGGCGCGACCCGCCCCATGGCGGCCCGGCACGCCGTCGCCGTCTGCACGGGCAGCGCGGCCGTCGTTCCCGGCCTGCCCGGCGTGGAGGAGGCCCGGCCGTGGACCCCGCGCGAGGCGACCGGCGCCCGCGAGGTCCCGGGGCGGCTGGCGGTGGTCGGCGGCGGCGTGGTCGGCGCGGAGATGGCCGCCGCGTGGAGCGCGCTGGGCTCCCGGGTCACGCTGCTGATGCGGGGGGAACGCCCGCTGCCGCGGATGGAGCCGTTCGCCGGGGACCTGGTCGCCGAGGGGCTGGCGGCGCGCGGCGTGGACGTGCGCCCCGGAGCCTCGGTCACCGCCCTGCGCCGCCCCTCGCCCGAGGGCCCGGTCACGCTGGCGCTGGAGGACGGGAGCGAACTGGAGGCGGACGAGGTCCTCTTCGCCACCGGGCGCCGCCCCCGCACCGCCGACCTCGGCCTGGAGACCGTGGGCCTGGAGTCCGGCTCGTGGCTGGAGGTGGACGACTCCCTGCGGGTGCGCGGCGTGGCCGGGGGCTGGCTGTACTGCGCGGGCGACGTCAACCGCCGTGCGCTGCTGACCCACCAGGGCAAGTACCAGGCCCGGATCGCCGGGGCCGCCATCGCCGCCCGCGCCCGGGGCGAGGCGGCCACGGAAACGCCCTGGGGCCCGTACTCGGCGACGGCGGACCACGCGGCCGTTCCCCAGGTGGTCTTCACCGAGCCGGAGGTCGCCTCGGTCGGGCTCACCGCGGAGGCCGCCGAGGGCGCGGGGCTGCGCGTGCGCGCCGTGGACTACGACCTGGGCAGCGTCTCGGGCGCGGCGCTGTTCGCGGACGGCTACCGGGGCCGGGCACGGATGGTGGTGGACGAGGACCGGGGCCGCCTGGTGGGCGCGACCTTCGTGGGGCCGCAGGCGGGCGAGCTGCTGCACGCGGCGACCATCGCCGTCGTGGGCGAGGTAGCCCTCGAACGCCTGTGGCACGCGGTCCCCTCCTTCCCGACGGTGAGCGAGATCTGGCTGCGGCTGCTGGAGACCTACCGGGGCTGACCCGGCGCCGGGCTCTCCTGTCCCTGCTGTCCCTCCGGCGGCTCCTGCCCCGGCGGGCCGCCGGGGAACGCGGCCCGGCACCACGCGCGCAGCATCGCGTCCCAGAAGGGGTCCCCGACCCGGCAGGTGGCGGGCCACGTGGCGGACGGCGAGGGCCCGGGCGCCGGTTCGGGCGCGGGCTCCGGCTCCGGCCCGGCCGCGGGGGCGGTGGAGGGCGCGGGCTCCGGCGGGGCGGGCTCGGGCGAGGGGGTCGTCAGGCCCTCCTCGGGCAGCCGCTCGGTCAGACCCTCCTCCGGGCCGGGCGGCGGGGTCTCCCGGCTCGTCGCGGGGGCGCTCCCGGACCCTCGTCCGGCCCCGGGCTCCCCGGCCCGCGCCTGACACCCCAGCGCCCCGCCCAGGAGGCCGGCCGCCACCAGTCCCAGCCCCAACGCCCTTGCAGACGCCCGCACTTCACCCCTCCCGCCGTCTCATGATCGTGCGGAACACTCTCCCAGATCCGGCGCCCCCGCCGGTTCACGCGGGCGCGCCGCAGTCCCCGCGCGTAGAACCGGACGTTGAACGGCGGACTAGCCTCCCTCCGGGGTGGGGAGGACTTCCCCCGGAGGGAGGCACGCGCGTGCAGCACTACATCACCCAGTCCCAGCGAAGGCCGGAGACGTGCAACTGGTGCGAGGGCGAGGGGTACCGGCACTACCAGTTCGCCTACGTCCCCGGGCCCGAGCCCTTCGCGTTCCCCCTCGCCGAGACGCAGTTGCGGGCCGGGACCTGCCGCAACTGCAAGGGCAGCGGCGTCTACGACGCCTCCCTCGACCCGACGCTCCACGCCAGCCCGCCGGAGCACTGAGGCGGCGGGCCGGGCGGGGGCGTCGGTCAGGCGGGGGCGTCGGTGAGGCGGCGCATCGTGAAGGGCTCGGCCAGGATCTCGTCCAGGACCGCGGCGATGTTCTTGAAGTGCGGCAGCGTGAAGTGGTGCTCCAGCGCCTCCGCACCGGTCCACTCCTCGATCAGCACCACGCGGTCGGCGCGGGAGGGGTCCGTGTAGGCGTGGTAGGCCAGGCAGCCCTCCTCGGCCAGCGAGGGCTCGATCATCGCGGTCAGCTCTTCCAGCAGCCGCCGCTCCTGGCCCGGCTTGGCGACGAAGGTCGCGACGATCGTGAGCGGGCTCGGCATGGTGCGCTCCTGATGTCCGTGGTGTCCGTGGGGCCCCCGGCGCTCCGTGGCCGGACGCGCTGCTCATCCTGCGTCCGGCCCGCCCGCCCAGCCAGGGTCTGCCAGAACCACGCACGGCAGGGCCCCCCTCGGGCCGGCGGCGGCCGACCGGCGGGGCGCTACTGGCGGGCGCCCAGCTCGAAGAGCAGGATCAGGAAGGCCGCGAAGACGTGGCCGACCAGGCCGTAGAGCAGGACGCGGATCCACAGGCCGCGCGGGATGCGGTCGAGGACGCGGCGGCGCGCGGGGACGGGATCCGGCGCGGCCCCGGAGGCGGACCGGGGAACGGCCTCGGGGTCGGACCCGGGCGTGGAGGCCGGGCGTTCGGCGGGGCGGGAGGCGGGCATCCGCGTCTTCTCCTCACGAGCGGGCGGAGGGCGCGAGGGCCCCGGGCGGGCACCGGCCTCTCCCCCGCGGCCGAGGAGCGGAGAATGGGGCCGTGACGACCACGGTATCGATCGATCTGAACGCCGACCTCGGCGAGGGGTTCGGGCGCTGGGAGCTGACCGACGACGAGGGGCTGCTGGCCGTGGTCACCAGCGCCAACGTCGCCTGCGGCTTCCACGCGGGCGACGCCCCGACCATGCGGCGGGTCTGCGAGCTGGCCGCCGAGCGCGGCGTGGCCATCGGCGCGCAGGTCTCCTACCGCGACCTGGCCGGCTTCGGGCGGCGGGCGATGGACGTGCCGCCGGAGGAGCTGGCCGCCGAAGTGGCCTACCAGATCGGCGCGTTGGAGGTCTTCGCCCGCGCGGCCGGGGCGCGCGTGGCGTACGTGAAGCCGCACGGCGCGCTCTACAACCGCGTGGTCCACGACGAGGAGCAGGCCGCGGCGGTGGCCGAGGGCGTTGCCCTGGCCGGGCCGGGGCCGGACGGCCGGGGGCTGCCCGTGCTGGGCCTGCCCGGCTCGCGGCTGCACGAGGCGGCCGGGCGTTCCGGGCTGCCGGTGGTGGCCGAGGCGTTCGCCGACCGCGGCTACACCGCCGCCGGGACCCTGGTCCCCCGGCGCGAGGCGGGGGCGGTGCTGACCGACCCGGAGGCGGTGGCGGCGCGGGCGGTGCGGCTGGCCCGTGACGGCGCGGTCGCCTCGGCCTCCGGGGAGGAGGTCGCGGTGCGGGCGCGCTCCCTGTGCGTGCACGGGGACACGCCCCGGGCGGTCGCGCTGGCACGGCGGGTGCGCGAGGCGCTGGGCGGGGCGGGGGTCGCGGTGGAGGCCTTCGCGTGACCGGCGGCACGGCGGACGGTGCGGCGGAACGCCCGGGCCTGCGGGTGCTCCCGGTCGGCGAGGACGCGCTGCTGGTGGAGGTGGCCTCGGGAGAACGCGCCCAGGCGCTGTACGCGGAGCTGTCGCGCCGGCGGGAGGCGGGCGCGCTGCCCCCGGTGCGCGAGATCGTCCCGGCCGCGCGCACCGTGCTGCTCGACGGCCTGGGCGGGCCGGCCGAACGGGCCGCGCTGGCCGCCGAGTTGCCGCGCTGGGAGATCCCCCCGGCCGCGGCGGGGGCGGACCGGGTCGTGGAGATCCCGGTGCGGTACGACGGCCCGGACCTCGCGGAGGTGGCGGCGCACTGGGGCGTGCCGGTCGCGGAGGTCGCGCGGGTGCACGCGGGGGCGGAGTTCCGGGTGGCGTTCTGCGGGTTCGCGCCGGGCTTCGGCTACCTCACGGGGCTGCCCGAGCGGTACGCGGTCCCGCGCCGCGCGACGCCGCGCACCGCCGTCCCGGCCGGGTCGGTGGCCCTGGCCGGGCCGTACACCGGGGTCTACCCGCGCTCCTCGCCCGGCGGCTGGCAGCTCATCGGCCGCACGCGGGCCGTGCTGTGGGACGCGGCGCGGGAGCCGGCCGCGCTGCTGACGCCGGGCACGCGCGTCCGGTTCGTCCCGGAGGAGCACGCATGACCGGCCGGGCGCTGACCGTCGTGCGGGCGGGCGCGCTCACCACGGTGCAGGACGCCGGGCGGGCGGGCCACGCGCACCTGGGGGTGCCGCGTTCCGGCGCGCTGGACGGCCCCGCGCACCGCCTGGCCAACCGCCTGGTGGGCAACGCCCCCGAGGCCGCCGCCCTGGAGACCACGCTCGACGGCTGCGCGGTCCGCCTGAGCGCCCCCGCGACGGCGGCCGTGACGGGCGCGCCCTGCGCCGTGACGGTGAACGGGCGCCCGGCCGCGTGGGGCGCGCCCTTCCGCGCGCGGGCCGGCGCGGTGGTGGAGGTGGGGCGCGCGGCGCGCGGGGTGCGCAGCTACCTGGCCCTCTCGGGCGGGGTGGCGGTGGAGCCGGTCCTGGGCAGCCGGTCCACGGACCTGCTCTCGGGCCTGGGCCCCGCCCCGCTGGCGGCGGACGCGGTCCTGCCGCTGGGCCCGGCGGCCGGTGCCCCGGCCCCCGTGGACGCGGCCCCGCAGCCCGCGCCCCCGGCCGAACTCGTCCTGCGGCTGCGCCTGGGCCCGCGCACGGACTGGTTCACGGCCGCGGCGCTGCGGACGCTCGCCGGACCCGGCTACCGGGTGGCGGGGGCCGGGAACCGCGTCGGCCTGCGCACCGAGGGCCCGCCCCTCGAACGCGCCCGCGCGGGCGAGCTGCCCAGCGAGGGCATGGTCCTGGGCGCGGTCCAGGTCCCCCCGGACGGCCTCCCCCTGGTCTTCCTGGCCGACCACCCCACCACCGGCGGCTACCCGGTCATCGCCGTCGTCCACCCCGCCGACCTCCCCGCCGCCGCCCAGGCCGTCCCGGGCACCCCCGTCCGCTTCCTCCTGGCGGGGCTTGGCCGCGGATAGGCCCCGGCCAGGCCAAGGTTCAAGACGGCCGCGTGCTCATCCGCTCGCGGATCGTCTCCGCCAGCTCCGGGTCGCCGAGGGCGCCCTCGACCAGTTGCACGCAGGCGAGTTCGCACTGCTCGGCCAGCTCCTCCGGGCTCATCAGGGAGCGGTCGTCCAGCCAGATGACCACGACCTCCTCCACGTAGGCCAGCCACCCCCGCACGGCCAGCGTCACGGCGGGCGTCACCGGCGCGCCCGCCGCCGCCAGGGCCTGGGTGACCCACTCGGTGAACGCGGCCCGCGCCGCGCGGTGCAGCTGGCGCATCTCCCCGCTGCTCTGCGAGAGCCGCACGACGGTCAGGTAGGCCGCCGGGTGCCGCGCGACCTGGGCCACGAACATGTCCAGCGCGTGCCGAAGCTGCTCCCGCGCGCTCAGCGCCGGGTCCGGGGCCAGGTCCTCCAGCATCTCCCCGCCCAGCTCCCGCAGCACCGCGTGGTGCAGCTTGTGCTGGGAGCCGAAGTAGTGAAAGAGCAGCGCGGGTGAGACCCCGGCCGCGCGCGCCACGGACTCCATCGAGACGGTGTCCAGGTCGCTCTCCTCCAGGAGCGCGCGCGCCGCCGCGAGGATCTGCGCCTTCCGCTCGGCGGGCGTCAGCCGGGCGCCACGCGCGCCGCCGCGCGGGCCGCGCATCTCCGGCACGGGTGAGGTTCGGGCCATGCCCCCATCCTATTGACTCAGTCTCAATAAGGCTTACTGTTGATGCACTCTCAATAAGGGCCGCGAAGGAGGGACCCCGATGGCGGAACGCCCGGACGAGCACGACAACCTCGTTCTGACGCCGCGCGACGTGGAGTTCGACTGGTCCCGGCTCCCCATGCACTGGGTGCCCGGCGAGCCGCTGCCCACCCACGTGATGAACGTCCTCCACCTGCTGCTGCCGGAGGGCGAGCGCTGGTTCGTGCGGACGTTCAAGCAGGCGCTGCCGCTGATCCGCGACGAGGAGCTGCGCGAGCAGGTCCTCGGCTTCATCGGCCAGGAGGCCGTCCACGCCGAGGCCCACCAGGGCGTGCTGGAGTACCTGCTGGCCAAGGACCTGGACCCGGCCCCCTTCGTGCGGCAGGTGGAGTACCTCTTCCGCCGCGTCCTGGGAGAACGCCCGGGGCTGCCCGGGCGGCGCGCCCGCGAGCACCTGCTGGAGCGGGTGGCGATGATCGCCGCCATCGAGCACTTCACGGCCTTCCTCGGCGACTGGATCCTCAACGCCGAGGCCCTGGACCGGGCCGGCGCCGACCCGACGATGCTGGACCTGCTGCGCTGGCACGGCGCGGAGGAGGTCGAGCACCGCAGCGTGGCGTTCGACCTGCTGCGCCACCTCGATCCGCGCTACCTGCGCCGGGTGCGCCCGATGCTGACGGCCGGGCCGGTGATGCTGCTGCTGTGGGTGCGCGGCACCCGGTTCCTGATGGCCAACGACCCCGAGCTGCCCGGCCGGGCCCGGCCCACCTGGCGCGGCTACCTGGACGCCGCCCGGCGGGGCGTGCTGCCGCACCTCGCGCCCCTGTCGCGCTCCGCGGCCCGCTACCTGCGCGCGGACTACCACCCCAGCCAGGAGGGTTCGACCCGGCAGGCCATCGCCTACCTCGCCACCTCCCCCGCGGCCCGCGCCGCCGCGCACTGACGGCCCGCCGACAGGCCCCCCGACGAGGACGCCGAGGACCACACACGACCATGGACAGCAACGCCCCCCAGCCGCCCGCCGGGACGGGCCCGCACGCCGGGACCGGCCCGCCCGTCGCGACGGCCGTCGACCCCGCCCCCGCCGCCGCGACCGCGGCCTGGCGCGACGACGAGGGCCCGCGGCCCGACCGCCCCGACCGCATGGCCCGCTTCCTGCACTCCTTCACCGACGCCTACCTGCGCCTGGTCACCCGCGGGGACCACTACGCCAACCGCGCCCCGCGCCCGCCGCTGGCCCTGGTCGTCGCCGCCCGCGAGACCCTGGCCGAGGACGTGGTGACCCTGCGGCTGACCGCCCCCGGCGGCACCCCGCTCCCCCGCTGGCAGCCCGGCGCCCACCTCGACCTGCGGCTGCCCTCGGGCCGGGTGCGGCAGTACTCCCTGTGCGGGGACCCGGCCGACCCCTACGCCTACCGGATCGCGGTGCGCCGCATCGAGGCGGGCGGCGGCGGCTCCGCGGAGGTGCACGAGGCGCTGCGCGAGGGAGCCCGGATATCGGCGCGCGGCCCGCGCAACGCGTTCCCCTTCGCCGCCGAGCCCGCCGTGCTGCTGATCGCCGGCGGCATCGGCATCACCCCGATCCTGCCCATGGCCCGCGAGGCCGCCCGGCGCGGCCTGGACTGGCGGCTGGTGCACGCCGGCCGCAGCCGCGCCTCGCTGCCCTTCGCCGCCGCCCTGGCCCGCCTCTCCGAGGGGCACCCCGGCCGGGTCACCGTGCTGAGCGACGAGGAGGACGGCGCTCCGGACGGCCCCGGCCTGCTGGCCCGCGCGCCCCGCCCCGGCTCGGCCGTCTACTGCTGCGGGCCCGCGCCGATGCTGGAGGCCGTGCGCGGGGCGTTCGACGACTCCGGCGCCGCCGCCCTGCACTTCGAGCGCTTCGCGCCCGAACCCGTCGTGAACGGGCGGCCGTTCACCCTGCGCCTGCGCCGCAGCGGCACCGAGCTGCCCGTGCCCGCCGACCGCTCCGCGCTGGACGTGCTGCGCGAGCGCGACCCGGCAACGCCCTACTCCTGCCGTCAGGGCTTCTGCGGCACCTGCGAGCAGCGGGTTCTCGGAGGCGGCCCCGTCGAGCACCGCGACCGCAGGCTGACGGCCGAGGAGCGCGCCGAGGGCCGGATGCTGGTCTGCGTCTCCCGCGCCCCCGAGGGCGCCCGCCTCGAACTCGACCTGTGACCCCGTCCGTTGACCCGCCCCTCGCCCGTCCCCGACCCGCCCGTGACCCGTCCGCGGACGACCGCCGCCGCCCGGAGGCCCCGATGAGCCCGAAGTCCATGACCGGCCCCAAGACCCCGCCCGGCAAGCCGCCCCGCTTCCCCTTCGACGAGCGCGACCTCGGCCGTTTCCGCGAGGTGCAGCAGCTCGCGTACGCCTGCGCCGGGCGCGTCGCGGAGTGGCTGGAGCCGGGCGTGACCGAACGCCAGGCCGCGGGCCGGCTGCGGCACGAGCTGGTCTCGGCCGGGGTGGGGGACTTCTTCCACGTGCCCTTCGCCTGGTTCGGGGACCGCACCGCCTTCCGCGGCTTCCGCACCCCGCTCCAGTTCTTCCCGAGCGCGCGGCGGCTGGCCGAGGGCATGCCGTTCGTCCTGGACTGCGCCCCGGTCGTGGACGGCTACACCGCCGACATCGGCTACGGCGGCGTCGTCGGGGAGAACCCGATCTGGGAGCGGCTGGACGCCGACCTGGCCGAGTACCGCGCGCTGATCGTCGGCGAGGTGCGGGCCCGCAAGCCGCTGAACGAGGTCTACGCGGCCGTCGACGCGCTGATCGCCCGCCACGGCTACGACAACCGCCACCGCGTCTACCCCGGCCGGGTCATCGGCCACCAGGTCACCCGCCTCTCGCCGCGCGGCCCGGCCGGGGCCACGCTCTTCGGCTTCGGCGTGCGCACCCTCCAGACGCTGGGCCGCGAGCTGATCAGCGAGCGGCTGCACGGCCGTTCCCCGCTGTGGGCCGACGGCCGCTCCTCCCGGCACGCGCCCACGCCCGGCCTGTGGGCCGTCGAGCCGCACATCGGCTTCCGGGGCGTGGGGCTGAAGTTCGAGGAGCTGCTGGTGGTCACCGAGGACGACGCCTACTGGCTGGACGACGACCTCCCGCACGTCCACCGCTGGCGGGAACGCTCGGCGCGCGCCGCCCGCTCCGCCCGCTCCACGCCGGGCGCCGCGGCCGGGCCGACGCCGGACACCCACGAACAGGAGACCGTCACCCCATGAGCAGCGAATCCGGCGTCCGCCGCCGCACCGTCCCCTCCGGCGGTCTCGACCTGGCCGTCTACGAGCAGGGCCCGGCCGACCGTCCCACGGTCGTGCTGGTGCACGGCTACCCCGACACCCACCGGGTGTGGGACGACGTGGCGGCCGACCTGGCCGCCGACCACCACGTGGTGCGCTACGACGTGCGCGGCGCCGGCGCCTCGGGCCGCCCCTCATCCCGCGCCGGGTACCGGCTGGACCAGCTCGCCCGCGACCTGTTCGCCGTGATCGAGGCGACCAGCCCGGGGCGTCCGGCGCACGTCGTCGCCCACGACTGGGGCTCGGTCCAGTCCTGGGAAGCGGTCACCGACCGGGAGGCGCCGGGCCGCATCGCCTCGTTCACCACCATGTCCGGCCCGTGCCTGGACCACGTCGGGCACTGGATGCGGGAACGGGTCTCCCGCCCCACCCCGCGCCACCTCGCGCAGCTCGCCGGGCAGGGCGCGCACTCCTGGTACATCGGCGCCTTCCACGTGCCCGTGCTGGCGCCCGCCGTGTGGCGGCTGGTCCTGGGCCGCAACTGGGGCACCGTGCTGCGCCGCCTCGAAGGCGTCACGCCGCGCGAGGGCCACCCGCAGAAGGGCCTGGCCGGGGACGCGGTGCGCGGCATGGAGCTGTACCGGGCGAACATGCTGCCCCGCGCCCGCGAGCCGCGCCGCCGCACCACCCCGCTGCCCGTGCAGCTCATCGTGCTGACCAAGGACCGGTACGTGCGCCCCGCGCTGACCGAGGGCCTTGAGCGGTGGGCGCCGCGCCTGTGGAGGCGTTCGCTGCGGGCCTCGCACTGGTCGGCGCTGCTGCGGCAGGGGCCGACGGTGGCGCGGATGGTGCGGGAGTTCGTCGCGCACCAGGAGGGCGGGCCGGCCGCCCCCGAGCTGGAGCGCGCCCGCGTGGGCCGCCCGCTGAAGGCGGTCCCCTCCTCCCCTTCGTCCTCTCCGTCCTCTTCCTCCGGGCCGTTCGCCGGGAAGCTGGCCGTCGTCACCGGCGCGGGCAGCGGCATCGGCCGGGCCACGGCCCTGGCGTTCGCCGAGCAGGGCGCGCAGCTCGCGCTGTGCGACATCGACCTCGCCTCGGCCGAGCGCACCGCCGAGCTGGCCCGCCTGCTGGGCGCCCGCGCCGACGCCTGGCGCGTGGACGTGGCCGACGCGGCGGCCGTGGACACCTTCGCGGCCGAGGTCGCCGCCGCCCTGGGCGTTCCCGACATCGTCGTCAACAACGCGGGCATCGGGCACTCCGGCTCCTTCCTGGAGACCACGCCGAAGGAGTGGCAGCGCGTCCTGGACGTCAACCTGTGGGGCGTGATCAACGGCAGCCGGGCGTTCGGCGCGCTGCTGAAGGAGCGCGGCACGGGCGGGCACATCGTCAACGTCGCCTCGGCCGCCGGCTATCTGCCCTCGCGGATGCTGGCCGCGTACGCCACCAGCAAGGCGGCCGTGCTGATGCTCTCCGACTGCCTGCGGGCCGAGGTGGCCTCCGCCGGGATCGGGGTCTCGGCGATCTGCCCCGGCATCGTCAACACGAACATCACGCGCACCACGACGTTCTCCGGCCTCGACGCCGAGCAACAGGCCGCCCGGCAGCGGCGGTTCGCGGGGATGTACGCGCGGCGCAACTACCCGCCGGAGAAGGTCGCCGCACAGATCCTGCGCGCGGTGCGCACGGGCCGCGCGGTCGTCCCGGTCACCCCGGAGGCGAAGGTGGCCCACGCCCTGACCCGCCTCTCCCCCGGCCTGCTGCGCCGGGCGGCCCGCTTCCGCGTGGGCTGAATCACTCGCACGGCCGCGCTCCACGGTCACATCCCGGCCCGTTGCCCGGTCAACAGGCCGGACCCCTTGTGACCGTGACCGTGGAGGTATTCCGATGTCCGCACCCACCGCACCGATCCTGCTCACCGGCGGCACCGGCACGCTGGGCCGCCACGTGCTGCCGCTCCTGCGGGACGCGGGCCACGCGGTGCGCGTCCTCAGCCGCAGCCCGCACGAGGCGCGGGACGGCGTCGAGTACGTCGCCGGGGACCTCGACTCCGGCGACGGCATCGAGGAGGCCGTCGCCGGGACGGAGGTCATCGTGCACTGCGCCGGGACCCCGCGCGGCGACGAGGCCAAGGCCCGCACCCTGACGGCCGCCGCCCTGCGCGCGGGCACCCGGCACCTGGTGAACATCTCGGTGGTCGGCGCCGACCGCGTCCCCGTCGTCGGCCGCCTGGACCGCGCGATGTTCGGCTACTTCGCGGACAAGCTCGCCACCGAGCGGGTCATCGCCGACTCGGGCGTGCCGTGGACGACGCTGCGCGCCGCCCAATTCCACGACCTCATCCTGGACATGGCCCGCCCGCTGTCCCGCCTGCCCCTGGTCCCCCACTTCTCCGGCATGCGCTTCCAACCGATCGAGGTCTCGGAGGTCGCCGCCCGCATGGCCGAACTCGCCCTGGCGCCCCCCGCCGGCCTCGTCCCCGAGATGGCCGGCCCCCAGATCCTGACGATGAAGGCCATGCTCCGCACCTACCTCACCGCCACCGGCAGGCGCCGCCCCCTCCTCCCCGTCCGCCTCCCCGGCTCGGCCGCCCGCGCCTACCGCGAGGGCGTCAACCTCGCCCCGGACCACGCGGTCGGCCACCGCACGTGGGAGGACTTCCTGACGGAACGCGTGTCCGCGCCGGCCCGCTGAGGCTCCTCCGGCCACGCACGGCAGGCCCCCGCGGCCAGGTGGACGCGGGGGCCGGTGGCGCGGCGTGGGCGTTGCGCGCCGGACGTTACGCGGGGGCGGCGCCCTTGCGGCGGCGGATCAGGACGAGCGTGCCGGCGCCCAGGGCGACGGCCGTGCCACCCGCGAGGGCGAACAACGGCAGGTCCGAGGAGGAGCCGGTCTCGGCGAGATCGCCGGTGGAGGGCAACTCCTCCAGGCCGCCCTGCGGGCCGGGTCGGTTGCCCTCACCCTCGGTGCCGGGCGCCTCGCCGGGGTCTTCAACATCCGCGCCGGCGGGGACCACCTCGAACTCGTAGACGTTCCACGTCGCGTCCTGGCAGACGCCCGCGTCGTCCACGTACGAGCCGGCGCTGACCGCGTACCCGAATCCCTCGGGCGCGTCGGCCGGGACCTGGAGCCGCAGCCGGGCCTCCTCCTGGGCTCCGGGCTCCAGGTCGGTGGTACCGAAGTAGCCGAACTCGTCGGTGACCTCGCTCCACGCGCCGTCGATGTACCACTCCAGGCGGGGGACGACGTAGTCCTCCCAGTCCGAGTCGGTGGCCTCGGCGTAGACGAACGCGTCCAGCGCCTCGACGGCCGCGTCCGAGTCGTTGGTGATCCGGTAGGTGAACTCGGTCCACTCCCCCGCGACCACGGTGGCGGGAAGGCCGATCAGCTCGGCGACGACATCGGGGTTCTCCGCCCACTCCTCGCAGTCCTCGGCCTCCGGCACCTGCGGCCCGCCATCCTCCGCCTCGATGGCGCCGCCACTCGCGTTCTCCCCGGAACCCCCGCCCGCGGCCTGCTCCTCACCCCCGTCCGTGGCGAACGCGGGCCCCCCGGCCAGCAAGGTGACGGGGGCTATGACGGCGGTCGCAGCGACGACCGCGAAGGCCCGGCGAAGCTTCATCACTACCTCGGAATCTGATGCGTGCGGAATCGAGGCCAACGCGCGTCACCGCGCAACGGGCGCACGCCGGTCGCGTCATCTTCACACACCCCACGAAGCACTCCCGCACGCGCACCCTCACTTCACCCGGCGGGCCTGACGGTCCTGGTGGCGTAGAGGACGGTGTTCGGCTGTATCACGAGCTGAACGCCGTCCCCGAGGTCGAGCCGCTTCCCGCCGCGTGGCTGCCCGAGGATGTCGATGACGGTGAACGCCTGTCCCCCCACGAGCAGTTGATCCCCCCGCCGCACGCTCTTGGCGTCCACGACGACGGGCACGGCGATCACGCTTTCCCCCCGCACCGGTCCGCGCAGGCCCGCACCATGTGCGGCTGCCGCATCCGGTCGAACACCGGCCCCAGCGCCCGCGTCCCCACCACTCCGTTGAACGCCACCCCGCACAGCACACACTCCTCCTGCGCCCACTGCCCCAGACTCAGCCGGGCTTCCAGATCCACCCCGGCCAGCTCCGGCGGCGGCCCACACACGTGCACTGCCCCTTCCGGGACGTACTCCGGACACCCCTGGCACCTCACCAGCCGCCGCGCGGGCGGCAACACCTCACGCCCCATGCGGCCCTCCCGCGAACGCGACGAGCGCGCCATGCAGCGCCCCGGCCTGGGTCAGGTAGTCCGCCGTGGCCCCGGGCAGAATCCACCGGGGCAACGCCCTGGGCTCGGGCCGCAACGGCGGCACCAGAACGCCCGCCTCCCCGCACACCACCTCGGCCCCGGCCAGGCCCCACCGCGCGCGCCCCCGGGCTCCACGAGCCACGTCCAGGCGCACGCGTCCTGAATCACCGGCCCGGAAGCGGAGTTCAGCCGCGCCAGCACATACGGAGCAAGCCCGACCCCCACCCGCACCGCATCGAACAACCCCCCGAAGGGAAGCAGTCGCGGCCCGTCCTCATCCGGGGGAATCCATCCGGGTAGTGATGCGGTCGGCATACACGCCTCCTCGGGTCCAAGTGATCGACCGATTACGCATCGCAGCATCGCGGCGTTTCCCGGCCCATCGGAACCTGCATCCGCCCCCCGTATCCGTGGGGGCGGGGATGCCCGACCGTCACTGATCCCCCATCCGTCCCTCATCCGTGCCCATTGCCCGAAGCGGCGTTCCCAAGCCCGTCGGGGCCGGTCTACGGTCGATCTACACGCTGCACCGATGTCAGGGATGGGCCGACGATGCGGACACTGCTTCGCTCCTTACTGACGGAACGCAATTGGCAGTACCCCGCCTTTCGCTCCCACTTCGAGCAGGCGGCCAAGGAGTTGGCGGGCATCGAAGGCCACCCGCCCTTGGGGATGCTGTCCGTATCGGAAAGCACCTTCGAGCGTTGGTGCTCGGGCAAGGTCAGACCTCAGCCGGATGCACGCCGCGTGCTTCAGCACCTATTCGGCTATTCCGCCGAAGAGCTGATGGTGGAGACGCGGGTCTCCTCCGGCAGCGACATAGTGAGCCCGTGCGGGGGCTCGGCCGGCGGCCGAGTTCCCGGCGACGCGGCGCACCAGGAGATGGGAAGGCTGGCGTCAATGGCGGCCAACAGGGCCCTTCAGTGGGCGATGACGGCAGAGTCGAACCGGATCGGCTCCGAGACGATGGACCACGTCCAGTCAGTTGTCCGAGCGATCGCGGAGCAGTATCCGCGTGTACCGCTCAGCACGATTCTGGACGACCTGATCGACATACAGGACCTCACGTTCCGGCTGCTGGAGAGCGGGCGGGCGAAGCCGGCCCAGGCGCGTGACCTGCATCTGTACGCCGCGATCGCCTCCGGCATGCTCGCCAAGGCAAGTCACGACCTGGGCGACCCCCAATCAGCGATGCGGCAGGCCCGCGCGGCCTACGTCTGCGCCGACCAGGCCGACCACGCCGCTATGCGGGGTTGGGTGCGCGGACTTCAAAGCCTCATCGCGTACTGGGCCGGCCGCCCGCAGGACGCCCGCCACTATGCCGAAAGCGGCGCGTCACTCGCGCCCGACGCGGGCACGGTCGGCCTGTGGCTCGCGAGCCTGCGCGCCCGTGCTCTGGCGGTTCTCGGAGAAGCCGAGGCCGTTATGACGGCGATTCAGCACAGCGCCGACGCGCGCGAGGCGGTCACCACGGACGCCCTGGACGAGATGGGCGGCATTCTCACCTTCCCGAACGAACGCCAGCTCTACTACATGGCGGAAGCCGAAGTGCTCCTGCCGGGGTCCACGCCCACCGCCGAGCGCCGCACGGAGGCCGCCGTCGCGGCTTACCGCGCAGCCGCCCCACAGAACTGGGCCTTCGGCGACGAGGCAGGCGCCCGGACCAACCTCGCGCTGGCACGCATCCAGGCCGGGAATCCCGACGGCGCCGCCGAAGCACTCGACCCCGTCCTCAACCTGGCCGCCAACCAGCGCATCGCGGGCATTCTCGCCAGCGCACTGCGCGTGCACCGGGCCCTGGGCGCTCCGGCGTACGCCACCGCCGCCTCCGCACGGGACCTGCGGGCCCGCATCGAGACCCTTGCCTCCACGCCTGCTCGCGCGCTGCCGCGATGAGCGCCCCCGGTAGGGTGCCCGCATGTATCCCGTGAGTCACCCCTCCGCCCGGTTGCTGCTGCGGGAATTGGAGGCCGGAGACGTGGACGCGGTGCTCGGGATCTACGGCAGTGCGGAGGCGACGCGGCACCTGTCGTTCGAGCCGCGCAGCCGGGAGCAGGTGGAGCAGATCGTCGGGCGCTCGATAGGGTCCGCGCGGGCCCGGCCCCGCACCGAGTACGCGCTGGCGGTGTGCGTGCGGCAGGGCGGGGAGCTGGTCGGGTTCGCCCGTCTCGCGGATGATCCGCATCAGCAGCGGGCCGTCACCATGGGCTTCGCCCTGCGCCCGGACGCCTGGGGACGGGGCTACGGCACCGAAACGGTCGCGGCCCTGCTGGCGTTCTCCTTCGGCCCGCTGGGCCTGCACCGCGTCTGGGCCGCACGCTCCCCGCTGAACACTGCCTCCGAGAAGATCCTGCTGCGCGCCGGCATGACCGAGGAAGGCCGCATCCGCCAGCACGTCCACGTACGCGGCGCCTGGCGCGACTCCCTCGTCCACGCCATCACCGAAGACGAATGGAACAACCGCCCGGCCGGTACAGGGGCCAGCGGGTAGCCGGGATCAGCACCGAACCAAAGCGGGAGGATTTCATGTCGCAGATCGACTTCGCTTGGTTAGAAATTACCGGTAAGTGTCAACTCGCCTGCGAGCATTGCTATGCCGCCTCCGGGCCGGACGGTACCCACGGCAGGATGGACTCGGAGGACTGGCGGAGTGTGATCACTCAGCTCGCCGATCGAGGTGTCACCACAGTGCAGTTCATCGGAGGAGAGCCGACCCTCCACCCCGGCCTCCCCGCGCTCATCACCCACGCACTGAGCCATGGACTGCGGGTGGAAGTCTTCTCCAATCTCGTCCACGTCGCCGAAGCCATGTGGGAAGTTCTTGAGCGCCCCGGTGTATCACTGGCTACCAGCTATTACTCCGACGACTCCGCCGAGCATGCTGCGATCACTCGTCGCCCCTCATACACGAGGACCAGGGCCAACATCGCCGAGGCCGTGCGGCGTGGCATCCCCATCCGCGCCGGCGTGGTCGAGGTGCTCGACGGCCAGCGCGCGGACGCCGCACGGCGGCAACTGATCGACCTTGGCGTGCGGAGCATCGGCACCGACCGACTGCGTCAGGTCGGGCGCGGCGTCAGGAACCAGCGGCCCGACACCTCGCAGCTGTGCGGACGCTGCGCCTCCGGTGTGATCGCCATATCGCCGGACGGTGCGGTGTGGCCGTGTGTGTTCTCCCGCTGGCTCCCGGTCGGCAATGTTCTGGAGACAGCCCTCGCAGATGTCCTGGACAGTCCCGCAGCAGAAGAGATCCGCAGCGGGCTGCGACTAGAGTTTGAGAGGCGGGCGATCGCCGCTGAGGCAGCAAAAAAGGACCCGTGCGGTCCGAAGAATCCCTGCGATCCTCAGTGCGGCCCGGCATGCGGTCCGGCCTGCCAGCCCTCGTGCTGGCCAACGGGGACGGGCCCGTGCCGCCCGAAGGGGGGCTGCCAGCCCAACTACGACTAGGGAGTTCCGTGTTCGTCGACCGGGTCTACGTACCGGAGGAATTGGCACCCGGCCCTGCGCAGCGTGACCGCTGGCCGTTCACCCTCCCCTGCGTCACGGAGCTGCTGGAGAAGGGACTGGCGTTCCGCCGCCCTGTCACCTTTCTCGTCGGCGACAACGGGGCGGGAAAGTCCACGCTGGTCGAGGCCATCGCCGAGAGCTTCAAGCTGGATGCCTACGGCGGGCGGCTCGCGCGAGTCCATGGACGCCCTGATCCCACGAAGACACCCCTGGGAGAGGTGCTGAGAGCCGACACCACTGCGGCGGGCGCACGGATGCTGGCCGGCCCCCGAAAGTACAAGAAGGGATTTTTCCTTCGAGCCGAGACGGCGTTCGACATGACGGAGAACCTCGGCGGTGTCCAGGGCTACTGGGACGAGGACACCAGCGCCATGAGCCATGGCGAAGGCTTCCTGACCATGTTCCAAGCGATGTTCGATGCCCCAGGGTTCTACGTCATGGACGAGCCGGAAGCCGCCTTGTCCTTCACGGCGTGTCTTCAACTGGTCGGTCTGATGCACCACCTCGGCCGGACTGGTGCACAGGTCATCTGCGCCACCCACTCGCCCATCCTGGCCTCCACACCGGGAGCCGACATCGTCGAGATCGGCGACCACGGCTTCCGGCGCGCGACGTGGGAAGAACTCGAACTGGTTGATCACTGGCGGCGCTACCTCGCCGACCCGCACGCCTACCTGCGCCATATCGTTGCGCCGTGAACGCAGCCGATTCCTCCCCGGAGGTCGAGGAAGCCGACCGCCGCTTTCGTCTGTGGATGCGGGGGAACCTGGAACGCGCGGCTCACCACTTCGACGTCACCACGGCGGCGGCCCCGGCCTTCGGCTGGCTCCTGCGCTCGATCGGCGCGCCCGCCGATGGCGCGGACGGCCCGGTCTGGCTGCGCGTGGTCTCCGAAGAACTCCGATGGGCCCGTGGCCACGCCTGGACAGGTAACGCCGAGGCCAATGCCCTGAGCGGCCTGCCCAAGCCCCGCCTCCTCGACAGCTACGAGTGGGACGAGGGCGACTGGCGACGCCAACGCGCCGAAGTCCTCACCCTCCTCCCCGGCACGCCGTGCTCCGCCACCCCCGAAGCACACCCCGGCATCGACCCGCCCGCCCCCTGGTGGGCGGCTCTCCGGTACGCCCTCTCCCGCCTCGCCGGCATGTCCACCGACCGGGTGAGCATCGACCAGGAGAAGGTCGACCAGCGCATCCGCGACGCCTTCGGCCCCGTCCCCCAGATCCGCATCGAACGCTGGGAAACCGTGCACGCGGACCTCCACTGGGCGAACCTGCTCAACGACCCCCTCGGCATCCTCGACTGGGAGCAGTGGGGCCGGGGCCCCGCCGGGATCGACGCCGCCACGCTGCACTGCTACAGCCTCGCCGTACCGGCCCTTTCACGAACAATCCGCGGCCACTTCCCCGTTCTCGAAACGCCCGACGGCCGGCGGGCGCAACTCTACGCAGCAGCCCGCCTCCTCAACCGCACGCGCTTCGGCGACCACCCCCACCTCATCGAACCCCTCCAACGCCACGGGCGGAGGCTTCTCTCCCTGCTGAGCAGCCGTCCATAGATCAACCCAACCAAGGGCTCGGCCCGACGGCGCCTGCCCGCCGGACTCGACGGCCACGGGCATGTGCCGCGCGCACCGGCCCCGCCTGCCTCGCTTGATTCACTGCCTCTTGGAGCAGCCTTGGATATCGCCCAAGCCCAGAAAATCGCCTGGGAAAACAAGGTCAGCAAAGGCTTCAACACCACCGACGTCGCCCTGGAGTTCGGCCTGCTCACCGCCGAAGTCGGCGAAGCCTTCACCGCCTGGCGCAAGGGGCTGCCCGACCGCGGAGAAGAACTGGCCGACGTCCTTCTCTACCTGGTCGCGATCGCTGAGATGCAAGGCATTGACCTCGACGCGGAAGTCGCGGACAAGATCGAGAAGAACACTCGCCGCTCCTATCTACCCGACAAGAACGGGACCATGATCCGCGTATCCGACGGCTGAGCACCGCGGCCTTGATCCGCCATGAAGAGCGGCCGGGGACCGCTGCACTCTCGAACCCCTGCTTGCATGGCCCGGCATGCCCGGACGAAAGAAGACGGCCGCGACCCCGCCGTTCCCGACCGGTACGGATGGCGGTTCCTCCGGACCGGCACAGGAGCACGCGGTGTGATCGAGGAGTCGGCGGACTTGTGGTTGGCTCGGCGAGAGCCAGGGCTGGTCTTCCGGAAGGGGCGAGGGTGGTTGACGTCGTGCTGAGGCTGTCGGTGCGCGACCTGAGAGGTGCGGATCTGGCGTCGTGTGGCTGGGCGGGGTCCGGGGCCCATCTGGCCGATGTGGCGAAGCAGTTGGAGCGTGCCCGGCTGGGCGAGGTGGATTACCTCGCGGTGTGTCCTCCTGCTGACGTGCCGGTGGCGGTGGGCGGCGTCGACTACCGGGCGGCAGAGGGTGCCGGGACGCTGTGGCAAGTGGCCGTTCATCCCGCCTTGCAGTCCTGCGGAATCGGCACGCTGCTCATCGGCGCGGCTGAGCAGCGGATCAGGGGCCGCGGCCTGCGTCGTGCGGAACTCGGCGTGGAAGAGGACAATCCGCGGGCCCGGGCCCTGTACGAGCGGCTGGGCTACCGTGCCTTTCAGCGTCGGCCCGAGGCGTGGGACGTGCAGGCCGCGGACGGGTCGGTGCGTCGTCACGAGACCATGTGCACCCGGATGCGCAAGGAACTCCGCTAGCGGAGGCGCTACCCGTGCCGCCGGGCTCTCGGTGGATACCGGGTCGCCGGAGGCGGGTGCGGGCTGGGACGCTGGCCGCGTGGATCAGGCAGAAGTGTTGCTCCTCGGGGGCCGGGCCGGGGTCGGGAAGACCACCGTGGGGTGGGAGGTTTCGGCGTTGCTGCGGGGGGCGGGAGTCGCGCACGCGGTGATCGACGGGGACTTCATGGGGCAGGTGCATCCGGCTCCGGAGGGGGATCCCCGCCGGGCCGGGATCGCGGAGCGGAACCTGACGGCCGTGTGGGGGAACTACGCCCGGCTCGGGTACCGGCGGCTGGTCTATACGAACACGGTGAGCGTGCTGCCCGAGGCGGCGGGGATGTTCGAGCGCGCCATGGGGGTGGGGGTGCGGATGGTGCGGGTGCTGCTCACCGCCTCGGATGCGACCGCCCGGGAGCGGCTGGCGGGGCGGGAGCTCGGATCGGAGCTGGAGAAGGAGCTGGCGGGCAGTGCCCGCAAGGCGCGGCTGCTGGACGAGCGGGCCCCGGCCGGGACCCTGCGGGTGGGAACGGACGGCCGGGGCGTCGTGGACATCGCGCGCGAGGTGGTGCGCGCCACGGGCTGGGCCGGGTAGGGCGCGGGGCGAGCGAGAAGCCGTCAACTCCCGCTGGGCGTCTACAATGTGGCAGCTTCCGCACACACGGTCACGCAACCTGGACGGCAGCCACCCCTGGCGGAGCCGCCGCCGCAGGCGCACTTCTCGGGCACCGGCGCATGGCTCGACCCCAGCCGGCCGTGGAGCTGGACCACGTCCTCGCCGCCGCCGAAGAGAGCTGATCAGCCGCGACCTCGACCGGCAGCACCCCCTGGCTGCCGCCGCGCGCGGCGGTGTCCGCGCGCCACATCCTGGCCGCGGCCGCCTCGCTGCGGCGCGCCCCCGCCGAGGTCGCCGCCCGCCTTGTCGCGCTGGGCTACCGGCTGCCCGAGGAGCTGGTCTTCGATCCCGCGCCGCCCCCTGCCCTAGAGTCGGGGCATGGCTGAGGAGCTGGGGCCCGTCCGGGTCGACGTGTGGATCTGGTCGGTGCGGCTGGTGAAGACGCGCTCCGCCGCGGGCGCGGCCTGCCGCGCCGGGCACGTGCGGGTCAACGGGGAGCGGGTCAAGCCCGCGCACCAGGTGCGGCCGGGCGACCAGGTGCGGCTGCGCGGGGCCGAGGGCCACGAGCGAGTCGTGGTGGTGACCAAACTGATCCGCAAGCGGGTCGGCGCGCCGGTGGCCGTCGCCTGCTACACGGACCACAGCCCGCCCCCGCCGCCCCGGGAGGCCGTCGCCCCGGCCGGGATCAGGGACCGGGGCGCCGGACGCCCCACGAAGCGCGACCGCCGGGAGATGGAGCGCCTGCGCGGCGCCCGCTGACTCAGGGCAGCCCGATGGCCGGGTCCACGAACCGGTTGGTGAACAGGTCCTCGGCCGTGAGGTCCGCGGGCACCTCGGAGCCGCCGTCTCGGATGATGGGCGCCAGCTCGGTGACGAAGGCCCCCGCCCGCTCCAGGTCGTAGGAGCCGATCGACCCGTCCTCCTCGTTGGCCACCAGGCCCTCGCCGCGCAGCAGTTCGGCGCTGTAGGCGGCCTCGCCGATGGTGTAGGGCGTGTAGGCGGGGTCCTGGGAGACGATGTCGACGATCCGCTCGTTGGTGGCCTCCGGCTCGGTGATGTAGTCGGCGCCGGCCTGCTGGACGAGGGGCACCAGCCGTTCCAGGCACGGGGAGAGCTCCTCCAGCCGGTCCTGCCGGACGGTCAGGTTGGAGGCGTAGATGTCGTAGCCGACGTCCCGCAGGAGCTGGTACCCCACGGGCCTGCCCCACGCCGGGGTCTCCTCCTCGTAGGTGTAGGGCTCGGAGTTGGCGAAGCCCTGCTGGACGATGCCGGAGTCGCCCACGAAGCGGGCGGGGGCGCCGTCGTAGCTCGGGTCGAGCTGGTCCTGGGTGACGTAGCCCTCGGCGACCAGCCAGGCGGGGAAGAACTGGTCCTGCGAGACGACGACGGAGGCGTCGGTCTCCGCGATCCGGTCGATCGACAGGCCGGGGTGGGCCTCGGGGTCCCACATCAGCATCGCGGGGCTGTGCTTGAGCAGCGGGGTCACGCCGACGACGGGCTGGTCCCCCGAGGCGGCAATCTGCTGGTCGGAGTGCACGAGCCCGAGGTGGATGGCGTCGTCGGCGTACATCTGCGAGGTGACGGACTGGAACCCGATGGCGGGCCCGCCGGCCCGCAGGGTGAGCCGCACGCCGGTGTCGCGGCCGTCCGCGACGAGCGGGCCGGTCACCGACCGGTCGCCCGCGTCGACGCTGTAGCCGGGGCCCAGCAGTTCGAACATGGCGCCCATGTCGGACTGCGGCTGCCACTGGAGCTGCACGACGACCGTGGCGGGGCAGACCTCGTCCAGCCGCTGCGCGGCGGGGGCCGGTTCGAGGTCGGCGGCGGCGTCCTCCCCGGTGTCGGATCCGCCGCAGGCGGTGAGGGCGAAGAGGGGCGCGAGGGCGAGGGCGCCGAGCCGGCGTCCTGTGGACGGTCTCATGGTGCTCCTGGGGTGGGACTGGGGTGGGACGGCCTGTCGGCTCTGGGTGGTGTGCAGGCCACTGTGGCGTACGGCTGTTACGGCGCCATTACATGCAATCCCCGAATGTCAGCCATCCCCGTCCCGGCCGCTTCGCAAGACCGTTTACCTGGGGAGTGATCGCGAGTAAGCAGGTCAGAGGGGGCGCGGAGCGGCGGCCCGAGACACGGACGCTGCATGTTACATGGAGTTAACTGGCGCGCCATTGCCCAGATCTGCATGCACGTCGAGACTGGCACCCGGCTCGGTCGGTCCGGTCGACCCGCCTCGATCAGCAGATCGGAGATCACCGTGCACCTCGTCGACACCATGCACGACGTTGACGCCCGTCACCTGACCAAGGGCCTGCAGGCGTCGTTCGACCACGTCGGCATGCGCTACCCGACCGGCACGCAGGCCCTGGACGACGTCTCGCTCACGGTGGCCAAGGGCGAGTGCGTCGCCCTCGTGGGCCCCTCCGGCTGCGGGAAGTCGACGCTGCTGCGCCTCGCCGCCGGCCTGGAGGCGCCGACCTCCGGCTCGGTCGCTCTGGGCACCACCTCGGTCGGCTTCGTCTTCCAGGAGCCCAACCTCCTGCCGTGGTCCTCCGTGCGGCGCAACGTCGGCCTCCTCGCCCGCCTGGCCAAGGTGCCCAAGGCGGAACGCGAGGGGCGGGTCGCCGCGGCCCTGGACGCCGTCGGGCTGACGGCCTTCGCGGACCAGCTTCCGCGCGCCCTCTCCGGCGGCATGCGGATGCGCGTCTCGCTGGCCCGGTCCCTCGTCCTGCGGCCGGAGATGATGCTGCTGGACGAGCCGTTCGGCGCCCTGGACGAACTCACCCGCCAGGAGATGCAGGGGGAGCTGCTGCGGCTGTACGAGAGCCGCCGGTTCACCGTCCTGTTCGTCACGCACTCCGTCGCCGAGGCGGTGCTGCTGGCGCGGCGGGTGGTCGTGATGTCGCCGCGGCCCGGCCGGATCGCCGCGACCATCGACATCGACCTGCCCTATCCGCGCCGCCCCGAGGTGCGCTTCAGCCCCCGGTACGTCGAGCACGTGGCGGCCGTTTCCGACGTCCTTCAGGGGGTCCGGTGACCAGCACCGAAGCCATCACGACGGCCGCGGCCCGGGCCGCGGACGCCGCCCCGCCCGCCGCCCCCGCAGCGGAACCCACGTCCGCCGCCGGACGCCGCGCGCGGCGGCTGCTGACCCGCGCGGCGCGCGCCACGGCCGTTCCCGCGCTGTCCTTCGCGCTCGGCGTCGCCCTCTGGTACGGCGTGACCTACCTGCTGCTCTCGCCCGACCGCCGGTTCCTGCTGCCACCGCCCCACGAGGTGGTCACGCACTCCTTCCTCGACGCCACGCGCATGGAGCCGATGCTCACCGCCCTCGGCGTCACCGCGCGCATCGCGGCCCTGGGCTTCCTGTGCGCGGCGCTCATCGGGGTGGGCCTGGGCGCGCTGATGAGCCAGGCCCGCTGGATCGAGCGGCTGCTCTACCCCTACGCGGTCATGCTCCAGGTCATCCCGGTGCTGGCGATCGTGCCGCTGATCGGCCTGTGGTTCGGCTACGGCACGGGCTCGCGGGTCATCGTCTGCGTGATGATCGCCCTGTTCCCGATCATCACCAACACCCACTTCGGGCTGCGCTCGGTCGACCGGGGGATGCACGAGCTGTTCACGCTGGGGCGGTCCTCGCGCGGGCGGCGGCTGGTGCTGCTGGAGCTGCCGGCCGCGCTGCCCTCGATCCTCACCGGGCTGCGCATCGCCTCCGGGCAGGTCGTGATCGGGGCCATCCTCGGCGACATGTTCTTCGCCCGGGGCGAGCCGGGCATCGGCACGCTGCTCGACGGCTACCGGGCGACGCTGCGCTCCGAGGACCTGATCGCCTCCATCCTGCTGGCCTCCGCCTTCGGCATCGCCGTCTTCACCCTCTTCACCGTCCTCTCGCGGCTGGTCGTCGGCCGCTGGCACAGCTCGGGCGACCCGCGCTGAGGCCCCCGCTACCGCGACGGCGAACGCCGCCGAGAGAACCGCCGCCGGGACAGGCGCCGGGACGGCGACCGGGAAACGACCACCGCCGGGACGACCGGACACCTCACCGAGGAGACCCATGACCGAGTTCCACGTACCGACGATCGACATCGGCCCCTATCTCGTCTCCGGCGCCACCGCGCGCACGAGCCCGGACTGCGCCGAGGTGGCGCGCCGGATCGACCAGGCCTGCCGCGAGGTCGGCTTCATGCAGGTGACCGGGCACCGGGTGGCGGACTCCGCCATCGAGGGGCTGGCCGCCGCGCTGGACGAGTTCTTCTCCCTGCCCCTGGAACGCAAGGCCGCCTACCGCCGCGACGCCGGCGACAACCGCGGCTACGCGCCGCCGAAGTCCGAGTCGCTGAGCATGAGCCTGGGCGTGCCGCCGGCGGGCATGATGAACGACTTCTACGAGGCGTTCACCGTGGGCGCCGAGGCCGGCTGGTACCCGGGGCTCGACCTGCCGCGCTCCAGCTACGCGCCCAACACCTGGCCGGACGCGGCGCCCGGGTTCCGGGCCGCCGTCGAGGAGTACTTCAGCGAGGTCACGTACATCTCGCGGGTGCTGCTGACCGCGATGGCCGACGCGCTGGGCCTGGATCCCGGGTACTTCGACGCGATGACCGACCACTCGATCGACGCGCTGAAGATGAACCACTACGCCCTCCCCGAGGGGGAAATCGAGCTGGCCGGCGAGCTGATGGGCATGGGCGCGCACACCGACTTCGGCATCCTCACGGTGCTGTGGGCCGACCAGGTCCCCGGGCTTCAGGTCCTCGGCTCCGACCGGCGCTGGCACGACGTCCAGCCGGCCGACGGGGCGCTGCTGATCAACCTGGGCGACGCGATGGCCCGCTGGACCAACGACCGCTGGATGTCGACGCTGCACCGGGTCAACCCGCCCATCGTCGACGGCCGCATCCTGCGCCGCCGCTCGGCCGCCTTCTTCTTCGACGGCAACCACGACGCGGTGATCGAGGCGCTGCCCGGCTGCTACGAGCCGGGCCAGGAGCTGTACCCGCCGATCACGGTGGCCGAGAACATCTCGGCCAAGGTCGCCGGGCTGAAGACCGGCAGAGCCCCCGCCGGCGCCGACCGCGAGGCGGCGCGCGTCCTCGCCGCCACCGCCCCCTCCTCCGCCCCCGCCGCCCCTTCCGCGGCGCCGGCCCGACCGAGAGTGGAACGATGACCGCCGAGTACAGCCTGCAAGAGCTCAAGAAGGAAGCCCGGATGGGCGGCCCCGGGATCGAGACCACCGACCGCCACGTCCCCGTGATCGACCTGTCGGACTTCGAGGCCCGCAAGCCCGAGATCACCGAGGAGCTGTGGGCCGCCGCCACCGGCATCGGCTTCTTCCAGCTCGTCAACCACGGCATCGAACGGGCCACGGTGGACCGGGCGTTCGCGATCGCCGAGGAGTTCTTCGCCCTGCCCACGGCGGTGAAGGAGCGGCTGCCGCTGGACAAGTCCCTGAACGCCGGATGGGAGTTCCTCACCCAGGTGCGCCCCTCGGTCGGCACCCCCGACCAGAAGGAGTCCTACCAGGTCACCCGGCCGCATATGGAGGGCCGGTGGCCGGCGGAGGAGGAGCTGGCCGGCTTCCGGGAGTTCGTCCTCGGCTTCGAGTCCCGCTGCTGGGAGGTGGCGATGCGCGTGCTGTCCTGCTTCGCGGACCGGCTGGGCTTCGACAGCGACTTCTTCGCCCGGGCCCACGACCCCGCCAGCGACCAGTACCAGTCCACGCTGCGGCTGATCCACTACTTCGCGCTCCCCGAGGAGCTGCGCGACCGCCCCGGCACCTGGCGGGCCGGCGCCCACACCGACTTCGACTGCCTGACGCTGCTCTTCCAGCGCGACGGTCAGGGGGGCCTTCAGGTCTGCCCCGGCCGGGACGCCGACGCGCAGGAGTGGACCTCGGTGACCCCGTCCTCGGACGCGATCACCTGCAACATCGGCGACATGCTGATGCGCTGGAGCGACGACCGGCTGCTGTCCAACTTCCACCGGGTGCGGGTGCCGGGCGCGGACGAGTACACCGGGCCGCGGTACAGCATCCCGTTCTTCGCGCAGGCCAACCGGGACGTGGTGATCGAGAGCCCGCTGGGCACGTATCCGCCGATCACGGCGGCGGAGTACCTGCGGGAGCGCGTCAACGCCAACTATGCTCACCGGGCGATGTGACGCGTTGGGCGCAGCGCCCAGGAGGAGGACCATGGGCTCCGGCGACAGCGGCGCGCTCCTGGCCGACGCCGTGTACGGCCAACTGCTCGACCGCATCTTCAGTGGCGCCCTGCCTCAGGGCGCGCCGCTGAGCGTCCCGGCGCTGGCCGCGGAGCTGAACGTCAGCCGCAGCCCGGTCCGCGAGTCCGTGCAGCGGCTGATATACGACGGGCTCGCCGTGCACATCCCGCACGCCGGGGCCAAGGTCGCGCAGCTGGACCAGGAGTCGGTCTTCGACGTGATGCAGGTGCGCGAGGCGCTGGACGGCCTCGCCGCCCGCGAGGCGACGCTGCGGGCGGCGCCCGGGGACATCGCGCGGCTGGACGAGCTGATCGCACGTCAGGAGGAGCTGCTCGGCAAGGCTCCGGAGCCGCACGCGGAGGCCGCGCTGGACCTGGAGTTCCACACGGCGGTCCGCGCGCTGACGGCCAACGCGGCGCTGATCGACGCGCTGCGGCGGCTCGACGCGCAGGCGCACCTCTACCGTTCGGCCCTGTGGTCCTCCCAGCACAACCGGGAGTTGGCGGTGCGCGAGCACCGGGCGATCCTCGCGGCGATCGACGCGGGGGACGCGGCCACGGCGCAGCGGGCGGCGAGCGCGCACGTGGCCTCGCTGATGGTGCGCATGCGCCGCTGGCTGGCGGCGGAGGGGACCGCGGCCCGCTGACCCGCCCGCCCACGGTGGGGGCCCCGGCACGTCCGGGGCCCCCACCGGCGTTCAGACCAGCGCGGCGGCGAGCGCGGCCTCGTTCAGCCGCAGGCTCCGCCCGTCGCGCAGCACCGCCTCGCCGTCGATCAGCACCGTGTCGACCGTGCGGGTTCCGGCACAGGTCAGCAGGGTGGCACCCGGGTCTCGGACCGGGAGGGTGGCGAAGTCGCGCTCGAAGCGGTGCAGCACGAGGTCCGCCCGGACGCCCGGCACCACCCCGTGCGGGCACTCCTCAAGGCCGAGGGCCGCGTTGGCCCCGTTGCTGCCGATGTCGATCATCCGGCCGAAGCCGAGCAGGTCGGCCTGGCGGTGGGCGGCCCGCTGGAGGTAGGCGCCGATGCGCAGGGCCTCCAGGATGTCCTGGGTGTCGTTGCTCGCGGCCCCGTCGACGCCGATGCCGACGCGCAGGCCGGCGGCGAGCATCGCGGGCACCGGCGCGATGCCACTGCCCAGGCGCATGTTGCTGAGCGGGTTGTAGGAGACGGCGACGCGGTGGCGGGCCAGCAGCGCCTGGCCGCGCGCGTCGAGGGTGACGCAGTGCACCGCCAGCAGCCGCTCCCACAGGAAGCCGGCCTCCGCCAGGTAGTCGACGGCGCCGGTGCCGGCGTGCTGACGGCACATGACCTCGTCGGTGTCGGTCTCCAGCAGGTGGATCGACACGGGCAGGCCCCGCTCCTCCGCCCAGGACCGCACCCGCCGCATCCCGTCCTGCGTCAGGCAGCGCGGGTTGGGCACCGCCAGGCCCGGCGAGACGCGGCTGCCGCGCATCGCCGCGGCCAGCGCGCCGGCGTGTTCCAGCGTCTCCTCCAGCGGCTGCATCAGCCGCGGGTCGAACCCCCACCTGCGGCTGACGTCCGGCCGGTCCGCGACGCCCCGGCACAGCACCGCCCGGATCCCGGCGTCCCGCAGGGCGCGCAGCACTGCGTCGTGCACCTCGGCGCTGGGGTGCGGCCACATGTGCTCGACCAGGGTGGTGGTGCCGCTGCGCAGCGCCTCGGTGGCGGCGGCTGCGGCGGCGGCGTACGCCTGCTCGGGGGTCAGGGCGACGGTCTCCTCGCCGACCAGGCGCAGCCAGGACAGCAGCGGCTGCCCCTCGCCGATGCCGCGCATCCGGGCCTGGTGCAGGTGGGTGTGGGTGTTGACCAGCCCGGGGATCAGGTGGGCGCCGGAGCCGTCGAGCAACGCGGCGCCGGGCGTGTGGGGCACGGTCCCGGCGGGGACCACCGCCGCCACCCGGCCGCGCGCGAGCAGGACGTCCCGCCCGGGGAGCCACTGGCCCCCGCTCCAGACGGTGGTGTTGGTGACGGCGTCGACGTGCATGGCGTGCCTCCGGTGGGCCAGGGGTGCCCGTGCCGGGAGGCGCGCCGCGCGGGGCGGACGGCCGGGGCCATCGTTTCCTCCCGGGTGGTCGGGCTGGAGCGATGGCTGGTTAGCGCCGCGAAGAGAGGTCGGAGCCCGCCGGCCGTTGCAGCCATGACCGGCGTGGGGCACACGGTAGGCAGGCGATGTATCGGGGATGTCACACGCGGATGCCGGGCACGTGAGCGGCCGGGGCGGCGCGGGCCGCCCTAGAGGGAGGGCCGCTCGCGCAGGTCGTGGTAGTCGGGGTGGCGGTCAAGCCAGCCGGAGACGAACGGGCAGGTGGCGCGCACCCGCAGCCCCCGGGCGCGGGCGTCGTCCAGCGCGGCGCGCGCCAGCGCCCCGCCCACGCCCCGGCCCTCGAAGGCCGGGTCCACCTCCGTGTGGAAGTACTCCACGACCCCGCCCTCCCGGCGGCGGTACTCGGTGAAGCCGGCGGGCTCGGCGGCGGCCGGGTCCAGGCGAGCCTCGAAACGCCTGCCCTCGGGGTTGTCGCGGACGGTGACCTGCTCGGTGTCGCTCATGCGGTCCATCCTCGCGTGGCGCGCCGGGCGCCGCACGCCGGGGGGCGGGGGAACGGCCGGGGTCAGGCGCCGCGTTCGGCCAGCAGGGCGTTCATCAGGGAGATCTCCGCCTCCTGGGAGTCGGCCATGCCCTGGGCCAGCCGCCGGACCTCCTCGGTCCCGGCCAGCCGGGCCGCGGCCCGCGCCATGTCCACGCCACCGCGGTGGTGCGCGGTCATCAGCCGCAGGAAGCGCCGCTCGGCGTCCCGGCCCGTGGCCCCGCGCAGCCCGTCGAGCTGCGCGTCGGTGGCCATGCCGGGCATGGCGGGGGCGCCGCCCTCGGGGGCGTCGGCGCCGTGGCCGTGGTCCTCGCCAGCCATCCAGGCCATGGGCGTGCCGGAGGCGACGGGGAGGTTCCACAGGTCGAGCCAGCCCAGCAGCATCCCGCGCTGGTTGGACTGGGTGGCGATGATGTCGTAGGCCAGCAGCCGGATCTCCTCGTCCTCGGTGCGGTCGCGCACGAGGAACGCCATCTCGACGGCCTGCTGGTGGTGCACGGCCATGTCGCGGGCGAAGCCGGCGTCGGCCGAGCCGTCGGCGGGAACGGCCGGGGCCGCCGCGGCCCCGGGGGCCTCGCCGGAGCCGTCCCCGGAGCCGGCCGCCGCCAGGAGCCCTGCGGCCAGCAGGGCGAGGAGGGCGCTGGCGGCGATCAGCCACCGGCGCGGGGTCACTGCGTCAGCCCGCCGCCGCAGGGCGCGCCCGGCTCGGGGGTCTGCGGACCCTGGACGTAGGCGGTCAGGAACTGCTCGACCCGCGGGTCGGAGGCGCTCTCCACGCTGAGCTGGGCGCCCCAGGCGGTGAGAGTGAGCGGGTTGGGCTGGTCGGGCTTGGGGCTCATCAGCGTGTAGGGCGTGGCGGAGACACGGGCGGCGAGGGCCTGCACGTCGGCCTCGGGCGCGGCCTCGGTGTAGGTGACCCAGACGGCGCCGTGCTCCAGGGAGTGGACGGCGTTCTCGTCGGCGACGGGCGCGTCGTAGACGTCGGCGTCGCAGTTCATCCACGCCTGGTTGTGGGCGCCGCCGGCCGGGGGGTTCATCGGGTAGTCGAGGTCGCCCGGCAGGTGGTCGCGGGCCAGGCCGGACCAGGTCTCGACGCCCTCGATGGCGGGGGGCGCGCCGGAGGGCGCGTCGCCGGGGGCGCCGTCGGCCGGGGACGGGCTCTGCGGGGCGGGGTCGAACGGGCCGCCCCCCTCGTCCCCGCCCCCGCCGCAGCCGGCGAGGAGGGCCGCCGCGGCGAGCGCGGCGAGGAACGGCGTGGCGGCGCGGCGCCGGGCCCGGCGCCGGTCACGCTCCGCGAGGACGCGCTCTGTCGTGGTCATCGCGCTCATCGTACTCACCCTCTGGAGTGACGGAAGGGGCGGTCGCGGACCGCCGGAAGCGGTGAACCGGTTCGCCCCCGCGCCGCGTCCCCGAGGGCGTAGCGTGGGAACGGCCGCGCGGGGCGGGGGCGTTCCCCGGTCGCGCTCCGGGCAGCAGGCGCGGCGACGGACCATGCGCACGATATGAACGACAGGATGAGAGAGGCGCCTCGATGGTGTTCAAACGGTTGCTCGGTTCGCTCGGCGTGGGGGGTCCCTCGGTCGACACGGTGCTCAACCCGGGCCCGGTGGTGCCCGGTTCCGCGCTGGCCGGGCAGGTGCACGTGCGCGGGGGCTCGGTGGACGCCGAGATCACGGGCGTGACGCTGGACTTCGTTGCGCGGGTCGAGGTCGAGGGGGAGGACGTCGAGGCCGAGGGCACGGTCGTCTTCCACCGGCAGGTGGTGGGCGGGGCGTTCAAGCTCACGGAGGGGCAGCAGGTCAGTGTGCCGTTCTCGGTGCAGGTGCCCTGGGAGACCCCGGTGACGGAGGTCTACGGGCAGCCGCTGGGGATCGTGCTGGGCGTGCGGACCGAGCTGGCCATCGCCGGGGCGGTGGACAAGGGCGACCTGGACCCGCTGCAGGTGCGACCGCTGCCGGTGCAGGAGGCGATCCTGGACGCGTTCGGGCGGCTGGGCTTCGGCTTCCGCAGCGCCGACCTGGAGTACGGGCGGATCGGCGGCACGGGGCAGACCCTGCCGTTCTACCAGGAGATCGAGCTGACCCCGCCGCCGCAGTACGCGCAGGCGCTGCGCGAGGTGGAGCTGACATTCCTGGCCTCGCCGGGCGGCGTGGAGATCGTGCTGGAGGGCGATAAGCGCGGCGGCCTGTTCTCGGGCGGCGGGGACGCGCTGACCCGGTTCACCGTCAGCCACGACGCGGGCGGCACCGACTGGCAGGCGGCGGTGGACTCCTGGGTGCGGCAGCTCTCGGCCCGCCGGCGCTAGGACTTCTCCGGCGCGGGGCCGGTCCCCCGCTCCCCACCACGGGGGGCGCGGGGGCCGGCCCCGCGGCGCGTCCGGGGCACGGCGTCGGGGCCGGGGTCACTCCTGCGCGTGAAGCGCGTTATCCGTCCCGTTATTCCTGGTGTATGAACGGGGGGGTGACGCGACGGTTCGTCACCCTTCCCCCCTTCCCTCCCGTCGATGCGGTGCCGCCTACGCCATGAATGACCTCAGGAAAAGCCTGCGCAAGCTGAATCACGCGATCGGTGCCGCGACGGGAATCCGGCTGCGGCGGGTCCGCCGCGGGCCGGCCCCCGCCCCGGCCGCCTCCCCCCGGCCAATGCCGGCCGCTCCCCTGCCCTACCGGGCGCCGCGCGAGCCGGAGGTGGACCGGCTGCTGCGGGAGCCGGTGTTCATCATCGCGCCGGTGCGCTCCGGCTCGACGCTGCTGCGGATGATGCTGAACGCCCACTCCCAGGTGCACGCCCCGCACGAGCTGCACTTCCGGCGCCTCGAGGTGCACTTCGCCTCCGGCCTGGCACGCAAGGCCCTCGCGGCGCTCGACCTGGACCGGGCCGACGCCGAGCACCTGCTGTGGGACCGGCTGCTGCACCGGGAGCTGGCGCGCTCGGGCAAGCGGGTGCTGGTGGAGAAGACGCCGGGGAACGCGTTCTCCCACCGCCGGATCGCGGCCTGCTGGCCGGACGCCCGCTTCCTGTTCCTGCTGCGGCACCCCGCCTCGGTGGCGGCGTCCTGGCACGAGGCCGACCCCGAGCGGCGCGGCCCGGAGGAGGCGGCGCTGGACGCGCTGCGTTTCATGAACGCCGTCGAGCGGGCCCGTGCGGCGCTGCCCGGCCACACGGTGCGCTACGAGGAGCTGACCGGCGACCCGGAGACAGCGCTGCGGGGCGTGTGCGGGTTCCTCGGGGTGGGCTGGGAGCCGGGGATGCTGGAGTACGGGCGGCACGCCACGGGCGAGCCGGCCAAGGGCCTGGGCGACTGGCGGGAGAAGATCCGCACCGGCCGGGTGCAGCCGGGGCGCGCGCTCCCCGAGGCGGCCGAGGTCCCCGAGGCCCTGCACCGCATCTGCGCGGCGTGGGGGTACGCGGCGGGCGGGGCCGGGCCGGTCGCGAGCGGATCAACGCGTGCGGCGGGCGTCGAGCCTCAGGGCCCCGGGCCGGAGGGCGCGGGGGCGGAGGGCGCGGCGGCGGAGGCGGCGGGCGGGGAGCGGCGGGCGTGAGCGGCCACGCGGAGCTGGCGGAGATCTGGCCGCGCGACGGGCGGCTGCGGCTGGTCGGCCACCTGCACGGCCGCCGCGCGGGCTGGTGGCCGGGGCGGCGGGCCGGCGCGCAGGCGTGGGAGCTGCTCGCCGAGCTGCGCGACCCCCCGGGCGGGGAGGCCCGCCGGGTGCGGGCCCCGGCGGAGCTGGAGGGCGGGACGTTCGAGGTATCCGTGCCGGTGACGGAGTTCGCGCCCGCGGACCTCGAGCTGCCCGTGTACTGGGACCTGCACCTGGCGTCGGGCCCGTCCCCGGACGCGGAGCGCCTGCGCCTCGGGAGGCACCTGGACGACATCAGGGGTAAGAAGAACATCATGGTGTATCCCGGGCAGCCGGTGGCGCGGGCAGGCCACGCCTCCGCCGTGGTCAAGCCGTACTACACGCTGCACGACAACCTCTCCGTCGAGGTGAGTCCCGCGTGACCGAGCGCCCCCTGCTGATCCGCTACCTGCTGCTCCACGCCTACGGCATGGGCGGCACCATCCGCACCGTCATCACCCAGGCCAACGCCCTGGCGGAGGCCGGGCACCGCGTCGAGCTGGTCAGCGTGCTGCGGCGGCGCGATCAGCCGCACTTCGACGTCGACCCGCGGGTGCGGATGAGCGCGCTGGCCGACCTGCGCCGCCCCGCCCGCCAGGCCCGCGCCGCGCTCGCGCGGGAGGCCGCCGGGCTCCCGGCCGGTCCGCTGCGGCGGCTCGGGCGGTGGCGGGCGGCCCGGCGCGCGGAGGGGCCGCCGCGGCACATCCCGCGCAGCGAGGCCGGGCACAGGGCCGTCAGCCGCTGGATCGAGGAGGCCGTGACCGGCTGGATGGCCGGGCTCCAGGACGGCGTTCTGGTGACGACCCGCCCGGCGCTGAACCTGCTCTCGGCGCGGTTCGCCACGGGCGGGGTGCTGCGGGTGGGCCAGGAGCACGTCAACCTCGCGGCGCACCGGGCGGACCTGCGCGCGGCCATCGTGCGCTGGTACCCGCGGCTGGACGCGGTGGCGGTCCTGACGGCCCGCGACGCCGAGGAGTACGCCCGGCGCATCCCGGGCCTGCGGGTGGAGCGCGTTCCCAACGCGGTGCACTCCCTGCGGCAGAAGCCGTCCACCTGCGCGAGCCACATCGCGGTGGCGGCCGGGAGGCTGCGCCCGCAGAAGGGCTTCGACCTGCTGATCCCGGCGTTCGGCGAGGCGGTGGCGGAGTTCCCCGACTGGCAGCTGCGGATCTTCGGCGCGGGCGACCGGCACCGGCAGCTCCGCCGCCTGATCGACCGCCACCACCTCTACAACCACGTCTTCCTGATGGGCGGCACGGGCCGGCTGGACGAGGAGATGGCCAAGGCGTCGATGTTCGTGCTCAGTTCGCGGCACGAGGGCCTGCCGATGGTGCTGCTGGAGGCGATGTCCCACGGCCTGCCGGTGGTCAGCTTCGACTGCCCGACCGGTCCGGCCGACGTGCTGACCGACGGCCGCGACGGGGTGCTGGTGCCCCCGGAGAACGTCCCGGCGCTGGCGGCGGCGATGCGGCGCCTGATGGCCGACGAGACCCTGCGCGCCGAGCTGGGCGACCGCGCCCTGGCCACAGTCCGCGCCTACTCCCCCGAGGCGGTCGCCCGGCAGTGGGAGGAGCTGTTCGCCGAACTCCTCGGCCGCGCCGCCCGGGTATGAGCGCGCCTCAGGAAACGATGTCCTTCGCGCGGAAGCGCCGCACGGCCAGGGCCCCCAGCACCAGGGCGTAGGACAGCGAGACGGAGGTGCCCTGGAGCATGCCGGTCCACTCGGGGCGAGGCTGGAAGGCGTCGGCCCAGGCGTAGCTCCAGTGGGCGGGCAGGAAGTCCCGCCAGTCGCCCAGCGCGGTGATGGCGTCCAGGATGCTGCCGACGATGGTCAGGCCGAGGGCACCGCCGACCGCGCCGAGCGGGGCGTCGGTGACGGTGGACAGCCAGAACGCCAGCGCGGCGGTGACGAGGTGGCCCGCCAGGACGTAGGCGGTGACGGCGGCGAGGCGGCCCGCGGCCTCGGTGGCCGGGAGGGTGCCGCCGGTGGGCAGCTCCAGCGGGCCCCAGCCGTAGAGCACGGCGCCCAGGCCCAGGGCGGTCAGCGGCAGCAGGGCCAGCCCCACGGCGCTGAACGCCAGGGCGACGGCGAACTTCGCGGCCAGCAGCCGCCCGCGCGGCACGGGCGCGGCCAGCAGGTAGCGCAGCGAGGACCAGCTCGCCTCGGAGGCGACGGTGTCGCCGAAGAACAGCGCGACGGGCACCGCCAGCAGGAAGCCGGTGGACAGGAAGAGGCAGGCGACGGCGAAGTTGGCGGCGGAGGCGGTGGCCCCGCGGATGAGCGTGGCGTCCTCCGAGCCGTCCGGGGCGCCGCCGACGGCGAAGGCGGCGGCCACCACGCAGGGCAGCCCGGCCAGCAGCAGGGCCATCACCAGGGTGCGGCGGCGGCGCAGTTGCCGGATTGCCTCGGTGCGCAACGGCAGGGTGCGGCGCGGCGCGTAGCCGGGCGCGGCGGGGGCATGCGGGCCCTGGGCCTCGGCCGGCGCCTGGCGGGACGTTCCGGTCACGGGGCGGACCCTCCGATCAGGGTGAGGAAGGCGTCCTCCAGGCGGCGGTGGGGGACGAGGCCGTGCACGGGGACGCCGAGGCGGACCAGGCCCACGACGAGGGCGGCGGGGTCGGCCCCGGGCGCGAGGCGCACCAGCAGTCCGGAGTCGGCGGGTTCGGCCCCCGCGACGCCGGGCAGGGCGGCCACGCGCTCCAGCAGGTCCGGGGTCAGGGGCGCGGGCGTGGTGGCCAGCAGGGTGGTGCCGTGGCCGGCGATCTCGGCCACGGGCCCGGACTCGACCAGGCGTCCGGCGGCCATGACGACGAGGTGGGTGCAGGTCTGCTCGACCTCGGCGAGCAGGTGGCTGGAGACGACGACGGTGCGCCCGCCGGCCGCGTACCGGATCATCACCTCGCGCATGGCGCGGATCTGCGGCGGGTCCAGGCCGTTCGTCGGCTCGTCCAGGATCAGCAGGTCGGGCAGGCCGAGCATGGCCTGGGCGATGGCCAGGCGCTGGCGCATGCCCTGCGAATAGGTGCGCACGGGCCGGTCGACGGCCTCGCCCAGCCCCGCGATCTCCAGCGCCTCCCGCCGGTGGGCGTCGGCGGCGGGGCGGCCGGTCGCCTGCCAGTACAGGTCGAGGTTGGCGCGGCCGGTGAGGTGGGGCAGGAAGCCGGGGCCCTCCACGAAGGCGCCGACGCGGGAGAGGACGGGCGCGCCGGGGCGCACGGCGTGGCCGAAGACGCGGATCTCCCCGGCGTCGGGGGTGATCAGGCCCATCAGCATCCGCAGGGTGGTGGTCTTTCCCGCCCCGTTGGGGCCCAGCAGGCCCAGGATCTGGCCGCGTTCGACGGTGAAGTCCAGGTCGCGGACGGCGTAGCGGTCGGCGGCCCCGGCGTAGCGCTTGGTCAGGCCGGTCAGGCGCAGGGGCGTCTCGGCCAGGGCCGGGTCGGGCGGCGGGAGGCGGCGGGGGCCGGGGCGGCGGCGGCCGGTGGCCAGGAGGAGGGCGGCCAGGGCGGCGGCGATGGGGGGCATCGCCCAGGTCCAGGCGGGCAGGGGGGCCGCGCCGGTGTGGACGCCGGGGGCGGTGGGGACGGTCAGGCCGGGGCCGGTGAGGGCGGCGGTGAGGGTGGCGGGCTCGGCGGGCGAGGCGTAGCCGAGGTCGGTGCTGGAGAGCACCAGCCGCATGCGGTGCCCGGCCTCGAAGGGGTGGTCGACGGCCGGGAGGCGGATCTCGACGGTCCGCCCGCCGGGGACGTTCGTCCCCTCCACGCGCAGCGGGGTGACGAGCCCGGCGGGCAGGATGCGGCGCTCGCCGTCGGGCGCGATGTCGTAGAGCTTCGCGAAGACGACGGCCGAGGGGCTGTCGGAGGCGAGGGTGACCCGGACGCGGGGGCTGCCGGTGACGCGCAGCGGCTCGGCCAGCGGCGCGGAGTCGAACGCCGCGTGCTGGCCCGGGATGTCGAGGCTGAGGCCGAAGCCGAGGGCGGCGGCCTCGCTGAGGGCGCCAAGGCCGGGGACGGCGGAGAGGGCGGGCGGGGCGCCGCCGGGCGGGTTGACGAACGTCTGGGACTGCCCGCCGAGGGGAACGGTCTCCCGCGCGCCGCCGTCCAGGCCGGGATAGGCGTCGCCGGAGGCGCCGCGCAGCAGGGTGGCGCCGTTGGCGGAGTCGAAGCCGCTGATGCGGGTGACGCGGAAGGCGGGCCCGGTGCCGGCGTCCTCCCGGCCGGCGAGGTGGCGGTCGAACCAGGCGGTGACGCGGTCGGCGGCGCGGCCGTCCTCGGGCAGCCCGCCGTCGTGCCCGGCCCACAGCCAGTCCACGGCGACGGGCGCGCCGTTGGCCTCGATGGCGCGGGCCATGGCGTCGGCGTGGCCGAGGGGGAAGAGGGAGTCGTGCTGGCCCTGGAGGATGAGGGTGGGCACGGCGATGCGATCGGCGACGGCGGCGGGGCTGCGCTCGGCGAGCAGGCGGCGGGCCTCCTCGTCGGGCTCTCCGGAGGTGGCGACCCGCTCGTAGAGGGCGCACAGTTCGGGGGTGAAACGCCCGCAGCCGGAGGCGTCCGCGCTGCCGCCGGAGAGGTCGGTGGAGCCGGTGGTGAAGAGGAGGCCGGCCCACAGGCGCTTGAACACGCCGCCGGGGAAGAGGGCTTCGGACAGGTCCCAGTAGGTGATGCGAGGGGCGAGGGCGTCCACGCGGGGGTCGTGCCCGGCGGCGAGCAGGGCGACGGCGCCGCCGTAGGAGGAGCCGGAGATGCCCACGCGCGGGTCGCCCTCGGCGTCGAGCTGGACCTCTGGGCGCCGGGCGAGCCAGTCGATGAGGCGGCTGACGTCCGCAACCTCGCGGTCGGGGTCGTTGAGGCCGATGCGCCCGCCCGAGGCGCCGAAGCCGCGCGCCGACCAGGTCAGGACGGCGTAGCCGGCGCGGGCGAGGCGGTCGGCGTCGTCGGCCAGGTCGGCCTTGCTGCCGCCCATGCCGTGGGCGAGGAGCACGGCGGGGCGCGGCCGTCCGGGGTCGCCGGCGGTGACGAAGGTGGTGTCGATGGACACGGTCTCGCGGCTGCCGGGGCTCTCGGGGAGCCGCAGCACGTGCTCCTCGCGGCGCGTGGGCGCCTCCTCGCCGCGGGCGGCGAGCGGGAGGAGGACCGCGGCCAGGACGAGGAGGGCCGCGGCGGCGGCGAGCGCCCGCCCGGCGCGCCCGCGGGGCGGGCGGATCCGCCTCAGGCGGGCCGGGAGGAAGCGGAGCGGGGAGGGCCGTGCGACGGAGGTCATGGCGTGCCGGGTTCCCTTCGCGGCGCCGTTGATCACCCCACGCTACCCGGGCGGGAGCGGCGGCCGGGCGGGGGTCGCTGCGCCGCGACGGCCCGCGACCGGGGCACAATCTGCCGATAACGGGCGGAACGCCGCCCGCAGGCAGAGCGTCAGCCGCGGCGGGATCGCCGGGAGCCGTCGTGGCGGCCGGGCAGTCGGACAGTCGGACAGTCAGGAGTGGTGATGGGCAAGGGCGTACACGTCCAGGACCTGCCGGGAGTCGGGAAGCGCTACGACATCGACCTGGGCCGCCCGGACCAGCGGATCTCCGTGGTCATCCGCTCGGGCGGGACGCGCGACCTGTACGTCTTCGCCTCCTCCTCCCCCGACCCGACGGCCGTGATCGAGCTGTCGGAGGAGCAGGCCAGGAAGGTGGGCGCCGTGCTGTCGGCCACCTTCTTCCAGGAGTAGCGCGGCCGTGGAGAACGCCGAACTGGCGGGCCTGGGCGCGGCCGTCCTCCTCGCCGGGCTGCTGGCCAGGGCCGGCCGCCGCTGGAGCCTGCCCGCCGTCCCCTGCTACATGCTCGTGGGCATCCTGCTGGGCCCGGGAACGCCCGGCCCGGTGCTGGTGGACCACCCCGACGACGTCTCGCTGGTCGCGGCGCTGGGGCTGGTGCTGCTCCTCTTCCATTTGGGCGTGGAGTTCCCGGTGGACCAGGTGCTGGGCGGCGGGCGGCGGCTGTTCGCGGCGGCGGCCTGCTCGATCTCGCTGAACGTCTGCGCCGGGCTGCTGCTGGGTCTGGCCCTGGGCTGGGGCGGGGCGGAGGCGCTGGTGATCGCCGGGGCGCTGGGCATCTCCTCCTCGGCGATCGTCACCAAGTCGCTGATCGAGCTGCACCGGCTGACCAACGCCGAGACGCCGGTGATCCTGGGCATCATCGTGCTGGAGGACCTCTTCCTCGCCTTCTACCTGGCCGCCCTCTCCCCCGTGCTGGCGGACGCCTCCTCCCCGGCGGAGCTGGCCGAGAAGGTGGGGGTGAGTTTCGGCTTCCTGGTGCTCCTCTTCGCCGTGGCCCGGTTCGGGGCGCGGGCGGTGGCGGCGCTGATCGGCTCCCGGGAGGACGAGCTGCTGGCGGTGCTGACGGTCGGGCTGACCGTGGCCGTGGCCGGGGTCTCGCAGGACGTGGGGGTCTCGGATGCGATCGGGGCGCTGATGATCGGCCTGGTGATCTCCAGGACGGAGGTGCGCGAGCGCGTGCAGCGCCTGGTCACGCCACTGCGGGACGTGTTCGCGGCCGTCTTCTTCGTGGCGTTCGGGCTGACCATCGACGTCTCCGCGCTGGGGCCCGTCGCCGTGCCCGTGGCCGCCGCCGTCTGCGTGACGCTGGTGGCCAACGTCGGCGCCGGACTGATCACCGCCCGCCTCTTCGGGTTCAACCAGCGCGCGGCGGCGAACATCGGCCTGACCGTGCTGGGCCGCGGCGAGTTCTCCCTGATCCTCGCCACGCTGGCGCTGACGGCCGGGCTGGACGAGCGGCTGGGGCCGTTCGTCGCGCTGTACGTGCTGGTCCTGGCGGTGCTCAGCCCGCTGGCCGCCACGCACTCCCGCTACCTGGCGCGCGTCCTGCCGGACTGGCTGCTGCGGCCGGGCTGGCGCTACGTCCGCGAGGAGACGATCTCCACCTCCTGCACCCACCTGGACCAGATCAAGGTCACCGAGACCGGCGTCCGCGAGTGCCCCGAGTGCGTGGTCCGGGGCGACGACTGGGTGGAGCTGCGCCTGTGCGTCACCTGCGGACACGTCGGCTGCTGCGACGACTCCCCCCACCACCACGCCAGCCGCCACGCGGCCCGCACCGGCCACCCCATCATCCAGTCCCTCCAGCCCGGCGAGGACTGGCGCTGGTGCTTCCCCGACGAGACCCTCGTCCGCGCCCCGATGAGCGCGGACCGCTAGCGCGCCCGGCGACGGCCCGCGCGGCGGCACGGGCGGGCGGTTCGCCCTGTGGTGGCTAAAGGTTTCGTCAATTAGTTACGTGTACTAAACATCTTGTCGTAGGGTCGAGTGCGTACCCCGCACACGCCAGGGAGACCGCTTGACCGCGCAGCCAGCCCAGGAGAGGGACGCCGTCCAGGCCGACGCCGAGGGCGCGATACCGGAGCCGCCGGGCGGCGGCCCCGTCGCTCCGGCGATGTCGCATCCGGAGATCATGCGGGCCCTCTCGGGCCTGCTGCTCGGGATGTTCACCGCGATCCTGTCCTCCACGATCGTCACCAACGCCCTGCCCCGGATCATCGCGGACCTCGGCGGCGGCCAGTCCGCCTACACCTGGGTCGTCACCGCCACCCTGCTGGCGATGACCGCCTCCATGCCCCTGTGGGGCAAGCTCGCCGACCTCTACAGCAAGAAGCTGCTGATCCAGACCTCCCTGGTGATCTACATCGCCGGCTCCCTGGTCGCCGGGCTGGCGCAGAGCCCCGCGATGCTGATCGCGGTCCGCGTCGTGCAGGGCCTGGGCGTCGGCGGCCTGGTCGGCCTGTCGCAGATCGTGCTCGCCGCGATGATCCCCCCGCGCGAGCGCGGCCGGTACAGCGGCTACCTCGGCGCCACCTTCGCGGCGGCCACCGTCAGCGGCCCGCTGATCGGCGGCCTGCTCACCGACGGCCTGGGCTGGCGCTGGTGCTTCTACATCGGCGTCCCCGTGGCCCTGGCCGCACTCGTGGTCCTGCAGCGGACGCTGCGCCTGCCGGTGACCCGCCGCGAGGTCCGCATCGACTGGCCCGGCGCGCTCCTGGTCAGCGCCGCCGTCTCGCTGCTGCTGGTCTGGGTCACCCTGGCCGGCGACCGCTACGCCTGGGCCTCCTGGCAGACCGCCGCCATGGTCGGCGGCTCGCTGGCCCTGGCCGCGCTGTTCCTCGCCGTCGAGGCGCGGGCGAGCGACCCGATCATCCCGCTGCGCCTCTTCCGTGACCCGACGATCGCCCTGGCCTCGGGCGCCTCCCTGCTGGTGGGCGTCGCGATGTTCAGCGGAACGGTCTTCTTCAGCCAGTACTTCCAGCTCGCGCGCGGGGACAGCGCCACGATGTCGGGCGTGCTGACCATCCCGCTGATCGCGGGCCTGGTCCTGTCCTCCACCGTCTCGGGCCAGTTCATCACCCGCACCGGCCGGTGGAAGAACTGGCTGGTGGCCGGCGGGGTGCTGGTGACGGCCGGCATGGGCCTGCTGGGCACCACCCGGCACGACACCCCGTACGTTCGGCTGGCCTTGTTCATGGCCCTGATGGGCCTGGGCCTGGGCGCCCTCCTGCAGAACCTCGTGCTGGCCACGCAGAACCGCGTCGGCCCCCGGGACCTGGGCGCGGCCAGCTCGGTCGTGGCGTTCTTCCGCTCCTTCGGCGGCGCCCTCGGCGTCTCGGCGCTGGGCGCCCTGCTGGCGGCGCGGGTCGCGGACTACACGCGCGAGGGCGTCGCCGGGCTCGGCGCCGGAGCGGGCGGGGCCGCGCAGGCCCCCGAGGGCTCCATACCCGACCCGGAGCGGCTGCCGGCGCCCCTGCGCGCGGTGATCGAGAACGCCTACGGGCACGGCATCGGCGACATCTTCCTGTACGCGGCGCCCACCGCCCTGCTGGCTCTGCTGATCATCCTCGGCATCAAGGAGACGGCCCTCAGGACCCGCCTGTAGCCCCCCGGTCGACGCCCCTCGCCCCCGCGCCCCTCTCAGGCCAGCAGGAAGTCCGCGTCCCCGCGCTTCGCCCCCCGGATGAACGTCTCGATCTCATGGAGCGTGTAGATGAGCGCGGGGCCGTCGGGATCGGTGGACTGGCGCAGCGCGACCCGGCCGTCGGCGAGCTTCAGCGCCTCCACGCAACTGCCGCCGTTGGTCCCGCTCCACGGCTTTCGCCAGCCCTCGGTCCCCAGGTCCCGGGCCGGCATGCCGTTGTATATGCGTCCGTCGCTCATGCGCCCTACAGCTCCTTGCGAATCGCCCCGAGGATGGCCTCGGTGGTGTGAACGGGCGCGGCCTGCGCGCCCATGCGGTCCAGCACCTCCAGGAAGGCCACGGTGTCGGGGCGTTCGTCGAGGTAGACCGCGCCGGTCAGGCTCTCGGCGTAGATGATGTCCGGCAGTTCCGGTATGTCGAACCGGAACAGCTGAAAAGGGCCGAACATGCCCGGATGGGGACCGGCGGAGAACGGCATGACCTGAAGGGTGACGTTCGGGAGGGTCGTCGCCTCGATCAGCCGGTCGATCTGCGCGCGCATCACGGCGGGGTCGCCCACCCGCCGACGCAGCACCCCCTCCTCGATGACGGCCCACAGCAGCGGCGAGCGCGGCCGGGTCAGCAGCTCCTGGCGCTGCGTCCGCAGGGCCACCCGCCGCTCGATCTCCTGCTCGGTGGCGGAGGGGAAGCCGGTGCGCAGCAGCGCCGCCGCGTAGTCGCGGGTCTGCAACAGGCCCGGGACGCAGTGGGGTTCGTAGGCGCGGATGAGGGAGGCCTCGTTCTCCAGGCTGACGTAGAGGCTGAACCAGTCGGGCAGGACGTCGCGGAAGCGGTGCCACCAGCCGGGGCGGTTGGCCTCCTCCACCAGCCGCAGGAAGGACTCGGCCTCGTCGGCGGGCACCCCGTAACGGGCCAGCAGCGCTCGGACGTAGAGTGGCTTGAGCCCGACCTCGGCCTTCTCCATCCGGCGAACGGTCGTGCTGTTCACGCTCAGTGTCTCGGCCGCGTCCGCGAACGAGCAGCCCGCCCGTTCGCGCAAATCCCGCAAACGCAGGCCGAGAACGATCTGCCCCACCGTCGGACCTGTCCGTGCCTCCGCCACTTCGCCTCCCGCGCCGCCGCGTCCACCCCCGCCGGTCCTCACCGGTGTGAAGAAGCAGTCTGCCACACGGGGTAGTGGCATCCACAGATGTCTCTTCGCTTTCTGCGATTCGCAGAACAACGCTTGCGCACCCGGCCACTCGCCCCGCATAGTGGGTCCGCCCGGTCCGGCGAGGCCGGGTCGTTTCTTGCCCCGGCAGGGGCCAGGAGCACGAGCTTGCCCCGGCAGGGGCCAGGAGCACGAGCTTGCCCCGGCAGGGGCGGGCGAGCACGAGGGAGGCGACCGACGGTGACACCGTTCGCCTCCCCCGATCCTCGCCGCGAGTGGTTCCAACTGCCCGCGCTGGCCGCCTCGGTGGCCACCGCCCGGCACCGCGTCGGCCGCCGCCTGCACCGCTGGGGGCTGCCGGAGGCCGTCCGGGACACCGCGGAGCTGGTCATCTCCGAGCTGGTCACCAACGTCGTTCTGCACACCGACAGCCGCACGGTGGTCTGCCGCCTCGACGGCACGGGGCACCGGCTGCGGATCGAGGTGGCCGACGAGGGCCCGGGGCTGCCCGCCGTGCCCGCCCGTGCCGCATCGGCCGACGCCCGGGCCGAGCACGGCCGCGGCCTGATGCTGCTGGACGCGCTGACGGCCCGCTGGGGTGTCCACTCCCCCGCCGCGCCCGGCTGCACGGTCTGGGCCGAGCTGCACCCGCGCCACCCCGCCTGAGCGGCGGCCCGCGGACACGGGGCGGCGCGGGCGGCGGCTAGACGCTCAAGGCCCGGCGGACGGCCGGCTCCGCCGCCTCGCCCCCCTCGCCCGAGCCCGTGACCCGGCCGGCCTCCAGCACGTGGTAGCGCTGCGCGGCCCGCAGGGCGAAGCCGATGTGCTGCTCGACCAGCAGCACCGACAGGCCGCCGCGGGCGCTCAGTTGGAGGATGGTGCGCTGGATCTCCGCCACCACGGAGGGCTGGATGCCCTCGGTGGGTTCGTCCAGCAGCAGCAGCCGCGGCCGGGTGATCAGGGCGCGGGCGATGGCCAGTTGCTGGCGCTGGCCGCCCGAGAGCAGGCCGGCGCGGCGGGAGGCGGCCTCGCGCAGCGCGGGGAAGAGGGCCAGCGCCTCCTCCAGCGCCGCCCGCCCGTCGCGCCGCCCGTCCGCGATCAGCCGGAGGTTCTCCATCGCGGTGAGCTGCGGGAAGCTCTGCTGGCCCTGCGGCACGTACGCCATGCCGCGCCGCACCCGCTGGTGCGCGGGCAGGCGCGTGACGTCCTCGCCGCCGAGCAGGACCCGGCCGCCGCGCGGCCTGATTAGCCCGAGGGCGGCGCGCAGCAGCGTGGACTTGCCCGCCCCGTTGTGGCCCAGGACGGTGGCCACGCCGTCCTCGGGCACGGTCAGGGACACCCCGTGCAGGACGGTGGTGCGGTCGTATCCGGCGACCAGGCCGGTGATCTCCAGCATGCTCACGCCTCCACCGGCCGGTCGGGCGCGTGCCCGAGGTAGACCTCCTGCACGCGCGGGTCCGCCTGCACCTGCGCGACCGTGCCCTCGCTGAGCACCCGCCCGGCGTGCAGCACGGTGACGCTGCTGGCGAAGGCCCGCATGAAGTCCATGTCGTGCTCGATGACCACGACGGTGCGCTCCCCGCCGATGCGGTGCAGCAACTCCCCCGTGGCGTCGCGCTCCTCGTGGCTCATGCCTGCCACCGGCTCGTCCAGCAGCAGGAGTTGGACATCCTGCACCAGCAGCATGCCGATCTCCAGCCACTGCTTCTGCCCGTGCGCCAACTCCCCGGCCTGGCGGTCGCGTTCGCCCGCCAGTCCCACGGTCTCCAGCGCGGCGGCCACCTCCTCGGGAACGCCGCGGCGTCGGCGCAGCAGGGTGTGCGGGCGCCGGCCGGCCCCGGCGGCGATGTCGAGGTTCTGCAGGACGGTCAGGTTCTCGAAGACGGCCGCGGTCTGGAACGTCCGGCCGATGCCGAGCCGGACGATGCGGTGGACGGGGCGGCCCAGCAGCGGGGTGGAGCCGAAGGTGACCGAGCCGGTGGCCGGGACCAGGCCGGTGACGGCGTCCACCAGCGTGGTCTTGCCCGCCCCGTTGGGGCCGATGAGGAAACGCAGGTCGCCGGGGCCCACGCGCAGGTGCACGCCGTCCACGGCGGTGAAGCCGTCGAAGGTCACGCGCAGGTCCTCCACCCGCAGCTCGCGCAGCGTGCCGCTCATGCGCCCACCGCCTCGGGGGCGGGGCGCCTCCTGCGGCGCACCAGCGAGGCCACCGAGGCCAGCCCGCCGGGCAGGAAGGCGACGACCACGACGAACAGCGCGCCCTGGAAGTAGGTCCAGGCGGCGGGGAATTCCTCGGAGAGCGTGGTCTGGGCCCAGGCCACCGCCACGGCACCCAGCACCACGCCCACCACGGAGGTCCGCCCGCCGATGGCCGCGCCGATGAGGAACTGGATGGAGGGCACGATGCCTATCAGCGCGGGCGAGATGATGCCCACCGCCGGGACGAACAGCGCACCGGCCAGCCCGGCCATGCCGGCGGAGATGACGTAGGCGGTCAGCTTCACCAGCGCCGGGTCGTAGCCCAGGAAACGCACCCGCTCCTCGGAGTCCCGCACGGCGACCAGCAGTTCGCCGTAGCGGCTGTTGAAGAGCTGCCGCGCCAGCAGCATCACCGCCAGCAGGGCCCCGGCGATGAGGAAGTAGACGGTGCGGCGGTTGAGCGGGTCATTCAGCGAGAAGCCGAAGAAGCCCTGGAAGTTGGTCAGCCCGTTGGTGCCGCCCGTGGTGCCCTGCTGGCCGATCAGCAGGATGGCGAAGGCGGCGGCCAGGGCCTGGCTGAGGATGGCGAAGTAGGCGCCGCGCACCCGCCGCCGGAAGACCAGCAGGCCGATGACCGCGGCCAGGCCCATCGGCAGTACCAGGACGGCGGCCAGCGCGAACGCCGGGGAGCGGAAGGGTTCCCACCACCACGGCAGGGTGTCGGTGGAGCCGTAGAGCAGCATGAAGTCGGGCAGGCGGCCGGGCCCGGCGTCGGCCAGCTTCAGGTGCATGGCCATGGCGTAGCCGCCCAGGCCGAAGAACAGGCCCTGGCCCAGGACGAGCATGCCGCCGCGCCCCCAGGCCAGGCCGATGCCCACCGCGACGATGGCCAGGCACAGGTAGCGGGCGAGCTGGTCGAGGCGGAATTCGGACAGGACGGCGGGGGCGACGGCGAACAGCAGCGCGGCGCCAAGGGCGTAGCCGGCCGGGGCCCGCCAGCGCGCCAGGCGCGCGGTGCCCGCGGGGCGGGACGGCGGGGCCGGGGGCGCCGGCGGGGCGGGGGCGGCCGGTGCGCGGGAGGGTGTCATAGCAGGCTCCGGGTGCGGAGGGTGTAGATGCCCTGGGGCCGCCACTGCAGGAAGGCGACGATGGCGATGAGCACGGTGACCTCGGCGACGCTGACGGTGGTGGAGTACTCCATGACCGCCTGGAGGACGCCCAGGGCGAAGGCGGCGATCACCGCGCCGCGCAGCTGGCCGATGCCGCCGACGACGACCACGAGGAAGGCGTCGATGATGATGTTGGTGCCCATGGTCGGGCCGATCGGCCCGACCAGCGTGAGCGCGACCCCGGCCAGCCCGGCCAGGCCCGAGCCGATGAAGAACGTGAGCCGGTCCACGCGCGCGGTGGCGATGCCGGAGGCCTCGGCCAGGTCGCGGTGCTGGACCACCGCCCTCACCCGGCGGCCCAGCGGCGTCAGCCGCAGGGTCAGGGTGAGGGCCAGGACGGCGGCCAGGGCCAGGCCGAGGATGAACAGCCGGGCGTAGGGGATGGTCAGCGGGTCCTCGCCGCCGGTCAGCGTGAGGCGGCCGGTGAGCCAGCCGGGGCTCTCGGTGTGCACGTTGGGCGCGCCGAACAGGTCGCGGGCAAGCTGCTGGAGCATCAGGGAGACGCCCCAGGTGACCAGCAGCGTGTCCAGGGGCCTGGCGTACAGCCGGCGGATGAGGAGCCATTCGAGCAGCACCCCCATCGCGCCGGCCACCAGGAACGCCACCGGCAGGGCCAGCACCAGGGAGACCCCCGCCGAGGCGATGGGCCCCTGGAGCAGGTACACCGTGTAGGCGCCGGCCATGATGAACTCGCCGTGGGCCATGTTGATCACGCCCATCTGACCGAAGGTCAGGGACAGGCCCAGGGCGATCAGCAGCAGGACCGCACCGATGCTGACGCCGGTGATGGACTGGTTGAGGAGGACGGTCATGCGGGCCGGTCCCCGCTCTTCCGGCCTCCGCTGGTGCGGCCCCCGCTCACTCGGCGGCTTCCTCGGCCAGTCCCTCGGCCCAGGGGTAGGCGCGCAGGTACGGGTCGGGGGCGATGGGCCCGTCGGAGCTCCAGACCTCGGTGATCTGGCCGTCGGCGCCGATGCGGCCGATGCGGGCGGTCTTGTGCACGTGCTGGGTCTCGCCGTCCACGGTGACCGTGCCCTCGGGGGCGTCGAAGGTGATGCCGTCGGCGGCGGCGCGCACGTCGTCGGGCTGGAAGGAGCCGGCCTCCTCGACCATCGCGGCCCACAGGTAGACGGAGGTGTAGGCGGCCTCCATCGGGTCGGAGGTGGGCCGGTCGCTGCCGTAGCGCTCCTGGAAGGCCTCGACGAACCGCTCGTTGGCCTCGCCCTCGGTGGTCTGGTAGTAGTTCCAGGCCGTCAGCTGGCCCTCCAGCGTCTCGGCGCCGATGCCGGCGACCTCCTCCTCGGCGATGGAGACGGAGAGCACGGGCATCTCCTCGGCCGTCAGGCCCACCGCCTGGTACTCGCGGAAGAAGGAGACGTTGCTGTCGCCGTTGAGGGTGTTGAAGACCGCGTCGGCGCCCGAGTCCTCCACCTTGTTGGCGATGGTGGCGAACTCGGTGGAGCCCAGCGGCGCGTAGTCCTCGCCGGCGATCTCGATGCCGTACTCCTCGGCGTACGCGCGGATGATGCGGTTCGCGGTGCGCGGGAAGACGTAATCGCTGCCGACCAGGTAGAGGGACTCGACGCCCTCCTCGCGGAGGTAGTCCAGCGCCGGGATGATCTGCTGATTGGTGGTGGCGCCGGTGTAGAAGATGTTCGGCGACTGCTCAAGCCCCTCGTACTGCACGGGGTAGAACAGCAGCGAGCCGTTCTGCTCGAAGACGGGGAGCACGGCCTTGCGGCTGGCGGAGGTCCAGCAGCCGAAGACCGCGGCGACCTGGTCCTCCTGGATCAGCCGCTGGGAGCGTTCGGCGAAGGTGGCCGGATCGGAGGCGCCGTCCTGGCTGATGGGCTCGATCTGCCGGCCGAGCACGCCGCCGGCCGCGTTGATCTCCTCGATGGCCAGCATCAGCGCGTCGCGGACGGTGACCTCGCTGATGGCCATCGTGCCGGAGAGGGAGTTGAGCAGGCCGACCTTGATGGTGTCGCCGGAGGTGTCCACCTCGGCGGACCGGGCGGACTCCTCGCCGGTGCGGGCTCCGCAGGCCGCGAGCGCGATGGCGGTGAGCATCGCCAGCAGGATCGCGGGCAGGCGGCGGCCCCTGGTTCTGGGCATGACCGTCCTCCTAGTCCCCTTGCGGGGCGGGGAGATGAAGAGGGAAGGCCGGGCCGCTGCGCCCGGCGTGGGCATGCCACAGCTTCAAAGGGCGCTGTTTCACCGGGATTTCACACACATGAATACTTCCGTTCGGAAGTACCGCTCCCGGCGGACCTCCACGCGGGTCGCCGCATGCCGAAGCGGCGGCCGGCCCGTGGGGGCCGGCCGCCGCGGTGCCGCCGGGATACGAACCGGGCGGCGGGTGGGGGCGTTGAGCGGGCGCCGCGGGGGCGCCCGGCGGGGGGCCTCAGTACAGCGCGAGGGCGCGGATCTGGCCGCCGAAGCCGCCGCGGTGCTTGGGCGCGCCGACGACGAGCAGGGCGCCGCGGTTGGGCGCGGAGTCCAGGCCCGCCAGGCCCTCGATGCCGTACTTGCCCGAGGGCAGCAGGATGCGGTGGGTCTCGGGCACGGCCGCCACGCCGCCGTCGAGGCTGGTGGTGTCCGTGCCGGCGCCGATGACGTCCCGCTCCTCCACGAGGAAGGCCGCCGCCTCCGGGCTGATGCCGGGGAAGCGGAAGACGCCGTCGCTGCCCTCGTTGAGGAACGCCCCGGGGGTGTTGACCCGCGGCCACCAGCCGGAGTCCACCGCGACGAAGGAGCGTCGCGGCAGGCGGCCGTAGCGGCTCTCGTGCTTGCGGATGTCCTGCACCGTCAGCAGCGTCTCGGGGTCACGGGAGGCGCGCTGGCGGATGCGGATGACGACGAGCTGGGAGACCAGCCACTCGGCCGGGAGCTGCTCGACGGTGGGGGCGCCTTCGCGGAAGTGGCCTGGGACGTCGATGTGGGTGCCGGCGTGCTCGTTGATCGTGAGCTGGTTGGCGTTGAAGCCGTCCACCTCGATGCGGCGGACCTGCTCGATCACGGGCTGCTGGACCAGCGGGTAGAAGACGGGGAAGTCCTCCCCCAGCAGGTGGGTGAGGTCGGCCACGCGGGGGTTGCAGCTCAGCGCCGCGCTGACGGTCTCGGCGCTGGCGACCCCGCCCATGGCGGCGCTGGCGGCGATGCCCGCGGTGCTCAGGGCGGAGAGCCGGAACAGGGCCCGCCGCCCCACGCCGCGCTCGCCGCGGGGCCGGCGGCCTCTGCCGCCCTCGGCCGCGGCGTCGTGCCCGTGTGCGTGGTCGTGTGCGTGCGCGTGGTCGTGGCCGTGCTCGGGGCCGTGCGCGTGGGCGTGCTGGGTGCCGGGGGACGCGTTGCCGCCGACGTGGGTGTGCTCGGGCATCTGGACGTGGCGCATCAGGCCAGGACCGCACATGGAGCTTTCCTTACGTGAGTTACGTGAGCACGGCCGGCTCCGTGGCCGGCGCGGGCTCGGGCTCGGGCTCGGGCTGGGACAGCAGGCGCCACACGACGGCGGCACCGGCGAGGGAGAGCACGGTGACCGTCCACAGGACGACGGACAACGCACTGGTGTAGTCGCCGGAGAGGCCGCCCGCGGTTTCGCCGGTGAGCAGATCCGCGGCGGCGTCCGCGCCGATGCGGTCGTGCAGCAGGGCGGAGACGGCGGCGCCCACCGCGGCGATGCCCACGGCCTCGCCGGTCAGCCGGACGGTGTTGAACAGGCCGGCGGCCATGCCGCTGCGGGACGGCTCGACCACGGAGACGGCGGTGCCGTCCAGCACGGCCAGCGAGAGGCCGAACCCGGCGCCCACCAGGGCGAGTCCGACGGGGTGGAAGTCCGTCGCCAGCCACGCGGCCCCGGCTCCCTGCACCAGCAGGGACAGCACCAGGATGGTGCGGGGGGCCAGCCGCCGCGCCAGCAGCCCGGCGAAGGCGGGAACGATCAGGGCCGGGACCGTCATCACCGCCAGCAGCAGGCCGAGTTCGCCGGAGTCGGCGCCCTCCACGGACTCCAGGTAGGGCGGGAGCACCACCAGGAGGGCCACGAAGCCGAAGGCCAGCACGGTCGGGACCACGCACACGGCCAGGAACTTGGGCAGCGCCAGCAGCGAGACGTCGAACAGCGGCTCGGGGCGGCGGCGTTCGATCGCGCCGAAGGCCACCATCAGCCCCACGCCCGCGACGGCCCCGGCGAGCACCACCGGGTGCCCGAAGCCGCGTTGCTGGGCCTCCACCAGCGCGAAGATCAGCGCCGAGAGCGCGGCGGTGAACGTCAGCCCTCCGGCCCAGTCGATCGTTCCGCCAGGACCTCGGGACTCGCGGATCACCAGCGGGCTGACCACCACCAGCACGGTGGCCACGCCGGCGATGACGCCGAACAGCAGCCGCCAGCCGCCCAGCGAGATCAGCGCGCCGCCGATCACCGGGCCCAGGGCCAGGCCCAGGCCGAAGGACGTGCCGAACAGGGCGAAGACGCGGTTCTTGGCCTCCCCGGTGAACCGGTCGGCCAGGATCGCGCTGCCGGAGGTCACCACGCTGGCCGCGCCCGCGCCGGCCACGGCCCGCGCGAGGTCCACGACGAGGATGGCGGGCCCGGCCGCGGCCACGAACCCGGCCACGGCGAAGGCGGTCAGGCCGGCGAGGAAGACCTTGCGGCGCCCGGCCCGGTCGGCGAGCGAGCCGGTGATGGCCATGAACCCGGCGAAGGTCAGCATGTAGGCGTTGGCCACCCACTGGGTGGCGGCGACACCGGCGTCGAAGTGGGAGCCGACCCGCGGCGCGGCGAGCGAGCCCCCGGTCAGGGAGATCGGCAGCAGCGAGGCGGCGAGGCAGACCACGAGGGCCACCGGCCATGGCCCGCGTGCGGAGGTGACGGCGGCGGTGGGAACCGGCGAGGCGTCGGTCGTAGTCATGGTAGGCACCCCAGATAAGAAGTCTTGCCCATATAAGAGATCTTATCGTTTGGGGCACGCACCGCGTCAAGTGGGGTAGCCGCCGGGACACCCCGCACGGGGTCCCGGTCTATCCGCTCCAGCCGTCCAGGTCGGCCGTCACCGCGAAGTCGAGCCCGTCCGCCTCGGCCAGGTAGATCCGCTGGCGCACGTGCCGCCCGCGCAGCCGCAGAACGCCCCGGGCGCCCTCGTAGCTGACCCCGGCCGCCGCGCCCTCGATGGCCGCCACCTCCCAGGAGCGCGCCCGGCCGATCAGCGCCGCCAGCAGCAGCACGCCCTCGTAGCAGGACTCCCCCAGCGCGCTGGGCGCCGGCGCGTCCACCCCGAACCGCGCGCCGTAGCGGCCGTGGAAGTCGAGGGTGTCGGCGGTGGCCAGGGACCCGAAGAACCCGGCCGTGGCGCTCAGGCCCCGGGTGGCCTCGGCGCCGCTGGCCACCAGCATGTTCTCGTCCATCAGCGTGCTCAGCCGCAGGCTGCGCGCGTCCAGGCCCCGGGCGGCGAACGCCCGGTTGAAGCGCACCGCGTCGCTGCCCACCAGCAGCATCAGCACCGCGTCCGCGTCCAGCCGCTCGATCCGGCGCAGCACGGCCGCGAAGTCGTGGGTGCCCAGCGGCAGATAGCTCTCCCCGCAGATCCGCCCGCCGCTCTCGGCGGCGTAGGCGTGGGCGGCGCGCGCGGTGCGGCGCGGCCAGATGTAGTCGTTGCCCACCACGTACCAGCGGCGCACCCGCCGCTCGGCGGCCAGCAGGCGCATGGCCGGGCGCAGTTGGCCCTCGGGCGTCTCGCTGGTGAGGTAGACGCCCTCGGAGTTCTCCCCGCCCTCGTACAGCGCCGTGTAGACGTAGGGCACCCGGTGGGCCACGCGCGGGGCCAGGGCCTGCCGCACCGAGGAGATGTGCCAGCCGGTGACGCCGCGCACGATGCCCGAGTCGACCAGGGCCTCCACCTCGGCGGCCACCCGGGGCGGCGGGGCGCCGCCGTCCACCGTCACCAGCCGCAGCTCCCGGCCCAGCACGCCGCCGGCCGCGTTGACCTCGTCGGCCGCCAGGCGCGCGCACAGCTCGCAGGCCGGGCCGAAGATCCCCGCGGGGCCCTGCCGGGGCACCACCAGGGCAACGCCCAGCGTCCCCGGGTCGGCCGCCAGCGGCCCGGAGTGCTCGGCGCGTATGCCCCTCATCCGGACATGATGGCGCGGGCGGGCCCCGGCTGTGGCCGTTGTCCCGGCCATCGAGACCGGGCCGGGACCCTGGGGCCCAAAAACCGTACCCCCGCCGTCGGCCCAACGGCCGCCACCGGTCGGTTTGTACGATGGTGGGGCCACCCCCTCGGCGTGCGCCGGGGAACGGAGCCCGAGGAGCGCCGCGATGACCGACACGCCCGACCGCCCCGTCGAGGAACTGGTCGCGCTGCTGACCCGCGCGGAGCGGCTGTCCGTGCGCCGGCTGCGCGCCGCGCTGGAGGAGGCGGGCTGTTCGGCGGACGCCTGGCGGGTGATGGCGCTGCTGGCGGACGGCCGCGGCCACGGGATGACCGCGATGGCCGAGCACGTGGTGCTGCCCCCGCCCACCCTGACGCGGCTGGTGGACCAGCTCACGGACGACGGGGTCGTCCACCGGACGGTCGACCCGCTGGACCGCCGCCGCATCCTGGTTCATCTCACCCCGCGCGGGCGCCAGTTGTGGCAGCGGCTGGATCAGCGGGTGCGCGGGGCGTGGCCGGAGCTGCCGGGCGGCGGGGACGAGGAGCTGCTGGCCGCGCTGCTGCGGCGGCTGGTCGCGGCCCTGGAGGGCGCCCCGGCCACGGCCCCCTCACGGGGGGCGAACGGCCGCTGAGCGCGCCCCGGGCGGGACGGCACATGCTTGGTACGGTACGGGCGCTGCGATAGGAATTGCGGCGTTCGCCCGGTAGACCCCCTTCCCCCGTCCGGCGGCAGGGGCCCGCGGCGGGCTGTGAACCGTTCGGCAGGAATCCGTTCGACCAGGAAGGGGACGGCACGTGTCGCTTGCGGGGCCGAGTGCGCAGGGGCCGAGGACGACGACCGGGGACCTTCGGCCCTCACGGCTGCGGCATCGCACCGACTGGGTGGTCTTCGGAGCGGCGGCAACCCTGACCCTGGCGTTCGTCGTCTGGGGCGCGGTGGCCACCGACTCGCTCGGCGAGGTGACCAGCGACGCGCTGGGCAGCGTGATCCACAACGCCGGCTGGGCGTTCGTCCTGGCCGCCTCCGGCTTCGTGGTCTTCGCGCTGTGGCTGGCCGTCAGCAGGTACGGGCGGATCACGCTGGGCCAGGAAGGCGAGGAGCCGGAGTTCCGGACGGTCTCCTGGGTGGCGATGATGTTCAGCGCCGGGATGGGTATCGGGCTGATGTTCTTCGGGGTCAGCGAGCCGCTGAGCCACTTCGCCACCCCGCCGCCGGGCACCTCCCCGCAGGACGGCGGCGACGCGATGGCGACCGCCATGGCCACCACCCTCTTCCACTGGACGCTGCACCCGTGGGCGATCTACGCCGTGGTCGGGATGGCCATCGCCTACAGCACCTTCAGGCGGCGGCGCCGGCAGACGATCTCCGCCGTGTTCGAGCCCCTGATCGGCGCCCGCCGCGCCAACGGCGGCACGGGCCGGGTCATCGACGGGCTGGCCATCATCGCCACGCTCTTCGGCTCGGCGGCCTCCCTCGGCCTGGGCGCGCTCCAGATCGGCAGCGGGGTGGAGGAGCTGGACTGGCTCTCGGACGTCGGCACCGGCCTGCTGGTGACGATCATCGCGGTGCTGACCGCGGCGTTCGTGGTCTCGGCGGTCTCCGGGGTGGAGCGCGGCATCCAGTGGCTGTCCAACATCAACATGGTCCTCGCGGCCCTGCTCGCCGCCTTCGTCTTCGTGGCCGGGCCCACCGTGCTGATCCTGGACCTGCTGCCCACCTCCGTGGGCTCCTTCCTCAACGACCTGCCGGAGATGGCCGCCCGCACGGAGGCCAGCGGCGGGGAGGGCGTGGCCGACTGGCTGTCGGGGTGGACGGTCTTCTACTGGGCCTGGTGGATCTCCTGGACGCCGTTCGTGGGCATGTTCATCGCGCGCATCAGCCGGGGGCGGACCATCCGGCAGTTCGTGGGCGGCGTCATCCTGGTGCCCAGCACGGTGAGCCTGGTGTGGTTCGCGGTCTTCGGCGGCACGGCGATGCGGCTGGAGGAGCGGGGCGCGGGGCTGACCGAGGAGTCCACCACCGAGGGGCAGCTCTTCGCCGTGCTGCGCGACTACCCCGTGGCGGGGGCCACCACCCTGCTGGTGATGGTCCTGGTCGGCATCTTCTTCGTCTCGGGCGCGGACGCGGCCTCCATCGTCATGGGAACGCTCTCGCAGCGCGGAACGCTGGAGCCGCACCGCCTCGTCGTCGTCTTCTGGGGCATGCTGACCGGGGCGGTCGCGGCCGTGATGCTGCTCATCGGGGACGGCGGAACGACCGCGCTGGACGGCCTGCAGAACCTCACCATCCTGGCCGCGGTCCCCTTCGCCCTGGTGATGGTGGGGCTGTGCGCGGCGCTGATGCGCGACCTGCGGCGGGACGAGCTGATCGTGCGGGGCGAGCGCGGCGAGGAGGCCGTGGAGCTGGCCGTCATCGCGGGCGACGAGCGCTACAACGGCGACTTCCGCCTGCGCATCGGCCCCGGCGAGGGCGAGGGCCCCACGGCCCCCGCGGCGGACGCCCCGCCGACAGGCGGCCGTTGACCCTCAGCCCGGGGCGCCGCACTCCCCCAGCCGCGCCAGGAGGTGGCGGCGGGAGCTGTAGTTGAGGTGCACGCGCTCGGCGCGCCCGGTCGGCGGGAACCAGCCGTCCACGCACGGAACCGTGTGCTCGAACCGGTACGCCGCGCGCAGCCCGGGGCTCTCGGCGACCGCGGCGAAGGACAGGGCCGTCTCCCAGTCCAGCGGGTCCCAGCGGGCCAGGGCCTGCGCCCGGGTGGCCTGGAGCAGCAGCCCGGCCAGGCCCGAGCGGCGGCGCGCCGGGTGGACCCACAGGCCGCCGATGTGCCCGACGGCGCCGCGGAACCCCGGCAGGCGGCCGGGGTCCAGGCACAGGGCGGGCCCGGGGTCCCCGGCCCGCGGCTCCCGCGCCCACAGCCGCCCGGTGCGCAGCAGGCCGAGGAACGGCCCCGGCGGCAGCAGCCGGCAGGCGCAGCACCCGGCCAGGCCGCCGTCCGCCGCCACGGCCGCCAGCCAGAAGCCCTCTCCGGCCCCGAAGCCCGCCCGCCCCGGGTCGAAGGCGGGATTGACCCCGCACCCGCCCGGCGCGGCCCGCAGATGCCGCACCCACCCCGCCGGATCCTCCTCCACCCGCACCGCGAGCCCCCGCGCCTCCAGCGCCGCCTCCGCGGCCGAACACCCGCGCACGGGCGGCGCGTTCACCTCCGGCGCGGGGCTCGCGTTCCCGCCCCCCGCTCCCCTGTCCCCCATGCCCTGATGCTGCCCGCCACGGCGGACCGGCCACCGGGGCGCCCGAGGACCGCCCGGGACTCCCCCGGAGTCCGGACGTTTCGCCACCCCGCCGTGAGGAACCCGCTGCTGCCATGACCATGGACGCGGCAGAGGTAATACGGACGGCGGGCGCCCAGTTCGCCGAGCTGACCGGCCTGCGGGCCGAGGCCGTCACCCGGCTCGAACGGGACGGGGACGGCTGGCTCCTGGAGGCGGAGGTCACCGAGATCCCGCGCGTCCCCGACACCATGAGCCTGATGGCCGCCTACCGGATCAACGTCGGCGCCGACGGGGGAATCACCGGCTACCGGCGGGTGGACCGCTACGAGCGGGGCCGCTCCGGGACGCGCCAGCAGGAGGCTGGAGGGTACGGACCATGACCACGGCAGTCGCCTCGCCGGTGGCCCGCGACACGGCGGGCTCCCGCTCCGGGACGCTCTACGACGTGCTCGAACTCATCCTCGACCGGGGCCTGGTGATCGACGCGTTCGTCCGGGTCTCGCTGGTGGGCATCGAGATCCTCAAGATCGACGTCCGGGTCGTGGTGGCCAGCGTGGACACCTACCTGCGGTTCGCCGAGGCGTGCAACCGGCTCGACCTGGAGGCCGGCCCGCGCAAGGACCCGGGCGTTCCCGAACTGGTCGGCTCCATGAGCGAGTCGGGGGCGCACGGGAAGGCCAAGGGCGCCCTGACCGGGGCCGCCGAGGCCGTGACCAAGGCCACCCGCCGCGCCACCGGCGGCTCGCGGCGCGGCAGGGAGAAGGACGAGGAGCAGCAGGAGAAGCAGGAGAAGCAGGAGAAGGAGGCCGCGGAGTGAGCACGTACGTCTACGGCATCACCCGCGCCACCGGCACCCGCCTGCCGGAGGGCCTGACGGGAATCGGCGAACCGCCGCTGCCCGTGCGGGTGGTGCGCCGGGGCCCGGCCGCGGCGCTCGTCAGCGACTGCCCGGCGGGGCTGCGGCCCCGGCGGCGCGACCTGTTCGCGCACCAGCGGGTGCTCTCGGCCGCGGCGGAGCGCGGGCCGGTGCTGCCGCTGCGCTTCGGCGCCGTCTCCCAGGACGACGCGGCGGTGCGCGCCGCTCTGGCCGAGCACGCGGAGCTGTACCGCGAGCAGTTGGACGCCGTGACCGGGCGCTCGGAGTACAACGTCAAGGCCATGCACCGCGAGGAGCGCGTGCTGCGCCGGGTGATCGAGGAACATCCCGAGATCCGCACGCTGAACGAGGCCACCCGCACGGGCGGGCGCGCCGCCTACGCCGAACGCCTGCGGCTGGGGCGGCTGGTGGCCGACGCGCTGCGGGGGCACGAGGAGCGCGACGCGCGCGAGGTGGTGGAGGCTTTGGCCCCGCACGCCGAGCGGCACGTGGCGGGCCCCGGCGGCGCGGGCCGGGTGGCCAACCTCTCCTTCCTGGTGGAGAAGGACCGCGCCGAGGCCTTCCTGACGGCGGTGGAGGTCCTGAGCGCGGCCAGCCCGCAGATGGACGTCCGCGTGACGGGGCCGCTGCCGGCGTACAGCTTCGTGCGCACCGAGCCCGCCCAGGCGGCCTGACCGTGCTCGGGCTGGTGGGCGGTCTGCTCAGGGAGGTGGCGCTGCTGCCGCTGGCCCCGGCGCGCGGCGCGGGCTGGGTGGTGGCGCAGGTGGTGGCCGAGGCCGAGCGGCAGTACTACGACCCGGAGGCCGTGCGCGCCGCGCTGGCCGCGCTGTACGAGCGGCTGGAGGCGGGCGGGATCGGCGAGGCCGAGTTCGAGCGCCTGGAGGAGGAGCTGCTGGACCGGCTGGACGAGGCGGCGGCGAGGGGGCGCTCATGACGGACTCCTTCCTGGAGGGCCGCGCGGGCGGCGTCCCCGGCCCGTACGCCGCGGGCGGCGGCGCGAACCTGGCGGACATCCTGGAGCGGGTGCTCGACCGGGGCGTGGTGATCGCCGGGGACATCCGGATCAACCTGCTGGACATCGAGCTGCTGACCATCAAGCTGCGGCTGGTGGTGGCCTCCGTGGACAAGGCCAAGGAGATGGGCATCGACTGGTGGGAGGACGACCCCGCCCTCTCCACCGCCGCCCGCCGCCGCGAACTGACCGAGGAGAACGCCCGCCTGCGCGAGCGCCTTTCGGCGCTGGAGGGCGGCTCCGCGCGCGAGCCACGCAGGAAGGGCGTCGAGACCGGCGGGGAACGCGACGGACGCGCGACAGACGGGGAGACCGGCGAGGCGCACGCGGAACACGGACCGCGCGTGGAACGCGACGGGCGCGGGCCCTGGGCGGAACGCGAGGCGCGCGGGCCCGGGGCGGCGCGCCCCGGAACCTCCGCCCGGGAGACGCCCGCGCCCGCGGAACGTGACGGGCAGGGGGCGTCTCCCCCGAGGGACGAGCCCCCCGAGCGGGAGGAGCGACCGTGATCCGACAGGGAAGCGACGAGAGCGGCCCGCGCCCGGGGCGTCGGCCCGAGGGCGCCGCCGGGGAGCTGTGGTACGTCTACGCCGTCTCCCGGGCCGAGGAGGCCCCCGCGCCGCCGCCGGACGGGCCGCCGGGGCTGACGGCCGTGACCGAGGCCGGGCTCGCCGCGCTGGCGAGCCCCGTCCCCGCGGCCGAGTTCGGGGAGGGGCCGCTGCGCGAGCGCCTGGAGGACCTGGCGTGGCTGGAGCGCACGGCCCGCGGCCACCAGCGGGTGGTGAACGCCCTGGCCGCCTCGGGACGGTGCGTGGTGCCGCTGCGCCTGGCCACCGTCTGCCTCGACCCCGACGGCGTGCGCCGCCTGCTGGCCGAGCACCGCGAGCGTTTCGCCGCCGCCGTCGAGCGCCTGGACGGCCGCGCGGAGTGGGGCGTGAAGATCTACGCGGCGGCCCCGCAGGCGGAGCAGCCCGAAGACCCGCCCGGGACGGGCAACGTCCCCTCCGGCCGCGACTACCTGCGACGCCGGGCGCGGCAGCGCCGCTCCGCCGAGGAGGGCTGGCGCGAGGTCAGGGCGCGCGCCCACGAGGCGCACACGGCGCTGGCCGGCGCCGCCGAACGCTGCCGGCTGCACCCGCCGCAGGACCCGCGCCTCTCGGGCGAGAGCGGCCAGAACCTCCTCAACGGCGCCTACCTGGTCCCCCGCACCCGCGAGGACCCCTTCCGCGCCCTGGTCGCCGAGCTGGCCGGCACGCTCCCGGGCGTGCGCCTGAGCCTGACCGGCCCCTGGGTCCCCTACTCCTTCGCCGGCCTCGCGGGAAGCCCGGGGGCGGCCCCGTGAGCGCGGCGGGCCGGCTGCCCGAGGTGGCGAGCGCGAGGAGCGTCTGGCGGGAGGAGGGCGGCGCCTGCGCCCGCGAGCCGGCCCTGGTGGACCTGCTGGACCGGCTGCTGGCCGGGGGCGTGGTCCTGGCCGGCCACCTGACCCTGCGCATCGCGGACGTGGACCTGGTCCGGATCGACCTGCGGGCGCTGATCACCTCTGTGGCCCCCGGGGAGGCGCCGTGAGCCGCCGCGTGGAGCTGGACCGGGACACGGTCGAGCGGGACCTGATGCGCCTGGTGCTGACCGTGGTGGAGCTGCTGCGCGAGCTGATGGAACGCCAGGCGCTGCGCCGCGTCGAGCACGGCGACCTCACCCCGGAGCAGGAGGAGCGGATCGGGCTGACGCTGATGCTGCTGGCCGAGCGGATGGAAGAGCTGTGCGAGCGGTACGGGGTGGCCCCCGAGGAGCTGAACCTCGACCTGGGCCCCCTCGGCTCCCTGCTCCCCCGGTGAGGACCGGCAGGGCTGGCTCGGCCGGGGTGACGCCCGCCACGGGCCGCGCGCGCCCCCGGCGCCTAGGCTTTGTCACATGATCCGAAGAGCCCGGGACGCGGTGCTGCTGTGGTTTTCCCCCCAGCGCGTCAGGGCCGAGGGCGCAACGCCGGACTACCGGTTTTCACTGGCCAACGAGCGGACCTTCCTGGCCTGGCTGCGGACCGCGCTGGCCCTGCTGGCGGGCGGGATCGCGGTGGACCAGTTCCTGACCGACCTGCGCTGGGCCGTGCGCACCTCCGTGGCGGTGCTGCTGCTCGCGGGCGGCGCGCTGTGCGCGGTGCGGGCGGTCAACCACTGGGCCCGCTCGGAGCGGGCGATGCGGCGCGGCGAGGACCTGCCGCCCAGCAGGTTCCCGGCGCTGCTCGCGGTGGGAACGGCCGTGGCCGCGCTGCTCGTGATCGCCGTGGTGCTGGCGGGCGGGGCGTGAGGGACGAGGGCGCCCAGGCCCGGGACCCCGGCGCCCAGCCGGAGCGGACCCGGCTGGCCTGGCGGCGCACGACGCTGGCGTTCGCCCTGGTCGTGGTCCTCGCGGTGCGCGGGGCGGCCACCGGGGACGGCGCGGGGCACGGCGGCGGCCCGGCGGCCTGGGCCGCGGTGGCCGGGGCGGCCCTGCTGTGGGTGGGCTTCCTGCTGCTGGCGCACGGGCGCATCCGGGCGCTGGCGAACGCCAGGCCGCGCGCCGCCGGGGCCCGCACGGTCCTGGGGGCGGCCGGGGTGGTGGGGGCCGCCGCGCTGCTGGGGGCGGCGGCGCTGCTGGCGCCCGGGCCCGAGTGAGGACCGCCGGGGCGGGGCGACAACCGCCGGGGCCGGACGAGGACCACGCGGCCCGGGGGCCCCGGCCCGGCTACCCGCGAGTATGCTGGCCGGATGGCAGAGCCACGGATCTTCGCGACCCCCGACGACGTGCGGTCGGCGGTCGGCGAGCAGTTGGGTTACAGCGACTGGCTGACCGTCGAGCAGAAGCGGATCGACCTCTTCGCCGAGGCGACCGGCGACCACCAGTGGATTCACGTGGACCCCGAGCGCGCCGCGACCGGCCCGTTCGGCACGACCATCGCGCACGGCTATCTCACGCTGTCCCTGCTGCCCCAGCTGATTCCGCAGCTGATGATCCCCGACGGCATCACCATGGCCGTCAACTACGGCCTGAACAAGGTGCGCTTCCCCGCGCCCGTGCCCTCGGGCTCGCGGCTGCGCGCGACCGGGACGATCACCGAGGTCACGGACGTGCCCGGCGGGGGCCTCCAGGTGGTCCTGACGGTGACCATCGAGCGCGAGGGCGGCGACAAGCCGGTCTGCGTCGCGCAGACCGTCACCCGCTACTCCTACTGAGGCCGGGCCGCTCCGGGGGCGCGTACCGCGCGGCACGCGCCTGCCCCGGCGGCGCCCCGCTCAGGGCCCACGCCCGGCGGGCCTCCCGCGCGCGGCGGAAGCGCCCCACGCGCCGGGGCGCGGGGCGGGCGGACGACGTCGGCGTAGGCGTACGGATCGTTCATGGCCCCACGGTCGGGCGGGCACCCGGCCGCCGTCGCGCCACGCTGGACCGGCCGGCCGCGCGGCCCACCCGATCGTGTGATCGTGAGGCTCGCCGCCCCGGCCGGGATGCCCCCGTGCGCCCCTGCCCTCACGTCCCGTGTCCGTGAGACCACAGATCCATGACGAACCCGCGCGGCCCGAACCACCAGCTGCGGGCGCTGCTGACCGAGGCGGGCTGGACCCAGGAGGCGCTGGCGCGGGCCGTCAACGCCCTGGGCGCCGAGATAGGGGCCGCCCTGCGCTACGACCGGACGGCCGTCGCCCACTGGCTCGCCGGCACCCAGCCGCGCCACCCGGTCCCCCAGCTCGCGGCCGAGGCCCTCTCCCGCCGGATCGGCCGCGCCGTCACCCCCGAGGCCGCCGGCTTCCCGGGCCGCCCCAGGGACGCGCGGCCCGCCGACCCGGTCGCCGGGTTCACCGCGCTGTGCCGCTCCGACGCGGACGCCGAGCGGCGGGTGGGCCTGCACCAGCGGCCCTACCGGGTGGCCGACGCGGTCGTGCCCACCCCGCCGGGGCCCGCCTCGCCCGGCAGGCCGCCGGGCGGGCGCCCCGAGGCCGGCCCGGCGCTGCACGACGCGGTGACCTTCTTCGCCGCCTCCATCGACGCCCACGGCGGGCGCCACGCGCGCAGCGCCCTGTCCGCGTACCTGGCCGACGACGTCGCCCCACTGCTGGCCACCAGGCCCGCCGGCCGGGCCAGGGCCGAGCTGCTGGTGGCGGCCTCGCGGCTGGCGTTCCTCCTGGCCCGGATGTACGAGGACGGGCTGCTGCACGGCGTGGCCCAGCGGTACTACACCTACGCCCACCGCCTGGCCGGGGAGGCCGGGGACCGCACCGCCTGGAGCGTGGTGGTGCGGGCGATGAGCGCGCAGGCGCAGCGCCTGGGTCACCTGCCCTCCGCGCTCCAGCTCGCCGAGGCCGCCGGGCGCGCGGCGCGCGCCGCCCCCCAGGCCCACCAGGCGTACGCGCAGGCGCAGTTCGCGGTGACGCTGGCCCTGACCGGGGACCGGCGCGGGGCGCTGTCGGCGCTGGGGCGCGCCGAGCGGGCGGCGGATCGGGCGGGCGCCGCCTCCGACCCGTTCGACAGCTACCCGGCCGCGGCCCTGCACTTCCAGGCCGCGTCGGTGCTGGAGGCGCTGGGCGACCTGTCCGGGGCGCTGGCCGCGCTGCGGCGGGCGGCCGGGGAGCGGCCGGCCGCGGACGTGCGGGGCCTTGCGCTGACCCAGGCCCGCTTCGCCGGGCTGCTGCTGCGCGGCGGGCACCTGGACGAGGCCTGCGCCTCCTGGGAGGCGTTCCTTACCGCGCGCGAGCGCCTGCGCTCGGGCGACGCGGAGCGGGCCCTGCGGGACATGCGGCAGGCGCTGCTGCCCTTCCGCAACCGCAAGCCGGTGGCGGACCTGCTCACGCGCTCGGCGCACGGTCGTTGACGCGCGCCCGGCGCGTTCCTACGGTCGACCTGCGGTCGCACGAGGCTGGGGCCGCTGGGACGCCGGACGCGGCGGGACGCGTGCGGCCCGCCGCGGGAGAGCGCGATGGACACGGGCACCACGGCCCCGGCCAACCGGGGCTTCGGCAACGAGCACAGCAGCGAGGCGGTGCCGGGCGCGCTGCCGCAGGGCAGGAACGCCCCGCAGCGGCCCCCGTTCGGCCTGTACGCCGAGCAGCTGAGCGGGACGGCCTTCACCGAGCCGCGGGCGCGCAACCGGCGCTCGTGGCTGTACCGGATGCGCCCCTCGGCCGCGCACCCGCCGTTCCGCAGGACGGACAACGGCACGCTGCGCGGCGGGCCGTTCACCGAGACCGTCCCCGACCCCAACCGGCAGCGCTGGGACCCGCTGCCCGACCCGCCGCCGGGCACCGACTTCGTCGCGGGCCTGTGGACCCTGGGCGGGAACGGCGACCCCGCGCGCCGCACCGGCATGGCGATCCACCTGTACCGGGCGGACGTCCCGATGCGCGACCGGGTCTTCGGCGACGCGGACGGCGAGCTGCTGATCGTTCCCCAGCGCGGAACGCTGCTGCTGCGCACGGAGTTCGGGCCACTGCGGGCCGGCCCGGGCGACGTGGCGCTGATCCCGCGCGGAGTGCGCTTCCTGGCCGAGCTGCCGGACGGCCCGGCGGCGGGGTACGTGCTGGAGAACCACGGCCCGCCGCTGGCCCTGCCCGAGCTGGGCCCCGTGGGGGCCAACGGCCTTGCCGCACCGAGGGACTTCGTGGCCCCGCACGCGGCGTACGAGGAGGACGCGGACCGGCCGGTGGAGGTGATTGCCAAGTACTGCGGGAACCTGTGGGCCTCGGCCTGGGACCACTCGCCGCTGGACGTGGTGGCCTGGCACGGCAGCCACGTGCCGTACGTCTACCCGCTGCGGCGGTTCAACGTCCTGGGCTCGGTCAGCTTCGACCATCCCGACCCGTCGCTCTTCACCGTGCTGACCTGCCCGGCGGCCGACTTCGCGGTCTTCGCCCCGCGATGGCTGGTGGCCGAGGACACCTTCCGGCCGCCGTACTTCCACCGGAACGTGATGAGCGAGTACATGGGCCTGATCGAGGGGGCCTACGACGCCAAGGCGTCCGGATTCCTGCCCGGCGGCGGCTCGCTGCACCCGATGATGTCCGCGCACGGCCCCGACCGGGAGACCTTCGAGGCGGCCACGGAGGCGGAGCTGACCCCGCGCAAGGCGGACGAGGGCCTGGCGTTCATGTTCGAGACCCCCTGGCCGGTGACGCTGACCGCGCAGGCGGCCGGCACCGCGCTCAGGCAGCGGGACTACGACGCGGCCTGGAAGGGTTTCCCCCGCCACTTCCCAGGGCCTCTCGGGAAAGACCGGCCATGAGCGCTCCGCGCTGGGCCCCGCCGGGCCCGACACCACCCCGGCCGTGACCGGGGATGCCGGCCGGTCGGCGTCCGGCCGCTCTGAAGGGGCGCCTCCCCGGGTGCGTGCCGTGGGTCGGGGGGAGACACCGGAGCGGGCCGTCGGCCGGGACCCCGGCCGACGGCCTGTCAGCCGCGTCCGCCGAAGAAGGTGCGGCGCAGCCGCCGCAGCGGCGAGACCAGCAGGACGCGGGCTCCGCGGTTGCCGCGCGCGGCGGGCCGCTCGTCCCGCCTCGTCAGCTCGCGCATCAGCGTGGTGGCCTCCTCGGCCTCGCGCTGGGGCACGGCCGGGCCGGAGAGCACGCTCAAGTGGCGGTCGAGACGCGTGCTGCTGGCACTGGTCCCGCAGTTGATCGCAGGCACCCGCGGCGGCCTGCTGCGCGCTGTTATCTGCTTCATGCCTCTCCCACCCGTCCTACGGCACCCGGTCCGGGCAGGGTAACCCTAACGCCCCACGACCGCGCATGGGTATCCCGGGCCCACCTTTCACCTTTCCCCGCAACGGGGTTGACGAACACCGCGGGATACGCGTTCCCCCCGGTCACCCGTGCGCGGGCTGTACGCCCCCCTCCCCCCTGCCCGATCATGGGAGGCGGCCGTTGCCCCGGACAGGACGCGCACTCATGTACACGTTTACATCGGCCGTTTCCCGCTTCTGAACTGCGGATTCCCCGTCAGTTCCGCGGCCGGCCACGCCAACGGCCCGCGATATCAAGATCTTTTCATGTAAACGATTGCATTACCCTCCGGTCGGCAGTACGTTCGGCTCACTGCCGTGATCGGAGGGTTATGGCCGCCAGCATCATCGACGTCGCGCGGCGCGCGGAGGTGTCCACCGCCACCGTCTCGCGCGCCCTGCGGGGGTTGCCGAACGTGTCCGAGGCGACCCGTGAGCGAGTGCTGCGCGCGGCGGAGGAGCTGCAGTACGCGGTCTCCCCGCATGCCTCCTCCCTCGCCTCCGGCCGGACGGGGACGGTGGGCGTCATCCTGCCGTTCGTCAACCGGTGGTTCTACAGCCAGGTGGTGGCCGGCATCGACTCGGTCCTCCGGGCGCACGACCTGGACCTGTTGCTGTACAACCTCGGCGACGAGCGGGTGCACGAGCGCTTCTTCTCGCGCATGCCGCTCCGCCGCCGCGTGGACGCGCTGATCGTGCTCAACCTGCCGCTGTCCGCGGCCGAGTGCGAGGCGCTGGTGTCGATGGAGGTGCCGGTGGCCGTTCTCGGCACCCGCATCCCCGGCTGCTGGCACGTCTCCATCGACAACGCGGAGGGGGCGAGCACGGCAGTCCGCCACCTCATCAACCTCGGCCACCGCCGGATCGGGATGATCACCGGCGCCCTGGGCGACCCGCGGGGATTCACCACCCCGATCGTGCGCCAGCACGCGTACCGCACGGTGCTCTCCGAGGCCGACATCCCCTACGACCCCGACCTGGAGGCCCCGGGGAACTTCGGCATCGACGAGGGCGCCTCCGCCATGGCCAAGCTGCTGAGCCTGCCCGACCCGCCCACCGCCGTCTTCGCGGAGTCGGACCAGATGGCCTTCGGCGCGCTGCGCACCCTCAATCGCATGGGGCTGCGCGCCCCCGACGACGTCTCGGTGGTCGGGTTCGACAACCACGAGACCGCCGAGCTGCTCGGCCTGACCACCGTCGCACAACCCGTTGCTCACCAGGGGGAGCTGCTCGCCCGCCAGATCCTGGACGCGCTGTCCGGGGCGTGCGAGGAGCCGACCCAGGTGGTGGTGCCCACCCGGCTCGTTGTCCGGAGCACCACAGGCGCGGCCAGCGCCGCGCGTCCACGACACCAACACCTCTCACCCCGGCCGGGACCCGAACCGGACCAGAACAGCCGCACTACTGCGCGGTGAGCCGCCCCAACCGCGCATTTTCCAGGGTCAACTCGCAAGAGGAATGGAAGATACGTGCCCCGCACCCGCATCCGCCAGAACACGGCCACGCCCTGGTGGCGCTCGGCCGTCATCTATCAGGTCTACATCCGCAGTTTCGCCGACGGAAACGGCGACGGCATAGGTGACATCGCCGGGCTCCGCGCCCGCCTTCCCTACCTGGAGGAACTGGGCGTCGACGCCGTCTGGATCAACCCCTGGTACCCCTCCCCGATGGCCGACGGCGGGTACGACGTCGCCGACTACCGCGCCATCGACCCGGGCTTCGGCACGCTCGCCGAGGCCGAGGAGATGATCGCGGAGGCCCACGGCCTGGGCATCCGCGTCGTCCTGGACATCGTCCCCAACCACACCTCCGACCAGCACCGCTGGTTCACCGAGGCCCTTCAGGCGCCCCCCGGCTCCCCCGAGCGCGACCGGTACGTCTTCCGCGACGGCCGCGGCCCGGACGGGTCCCTGCCGCCCAACGACTGGCGCAGCCGCTTCGGCGGGCGCGCCTGGACGCGGGTCACGGAGCCGGACGGCAGCCCCGGCCAGTGGTACCTCCACCTGTTCGCGCCCGAGCAGCCCGACCTCAACTGGGCCAGCCGGGAGGTGCGGGCGGAGTTCGAGTCGATCCTGCGCTTCTGGTTCGACCGGGGCGTGGACGGCTTCCGCATCGACGTGGCGCACGGGCTGGCCAAGGACCCGGCCCTGCCGGACCTGGGCATCCCCGAGGACCTGGTCTTCGAGAACGAGCGGCACCGCGACAGCCACCCCCACTGGGACCAGGACGAGGTGCACGAGATCTACCGCACCTGGCGGAAGATCGCCGAGTCCTACGGCGGCGACCGGGTGTTCGTGGCCGAGGCGCACGTCGCCCCGGACCGCCTCCCGCTGTACGTGCGCCAGGACGAGCTGCACACGGCGTTCAACTTCTCGTTCCTGAAGGCCGCGTGGGACCCGGCGGAGCTACGCGCGGTGATCGACCGCAGCGTCACCTCGCTCGGGGAGGTCGGCGCGCCCTCCACGTGGGTGCTCTCCAACCACGACGTGCCCCGGCACGTCACCCGCTACGGCCGGACCGTGACGGTCACCCGCGAGCACGACGAGGGCGCCGGCCCCTCGGACCGCGAGCTGGGTCTGCGCCGCGCGCGGGCCGCCGCCCTGTTAATGCTGGCCCTGCCCGGCAGCGCCTACGTGTACCAGGGCGAGGAGCTGGGCCTGTGGGAGGTGGAGGACCTGCCGGAGGAGGCGCTCCAGGACCCGACGTGGGAGCGCTCGGGGCACACCGTGCGCGGCCGGGACGGCTGCCGCGTTCCGCTGCCCTGGTCCGGGTCGGACAGCCCGTTCGGCTTCGGCCCCAAGGGCAGCAAGCCGTGGCTGCCGCAGCCGGCGGGCTGGGAGGGCGTCAGCGCCCAGACGCAGTCGGGAACGCCCGGCTCGATGCTGGAGCTGTACCGCGCGGCGCTGCGGCTGCGGCAGGAGCAGCCCGGCTTCCGGGGTGAGGGCCTGCGCTGGCTGGACGCCCCCGAGGGCGTGCTGGCCTTCGAGCGCTCGCCGGTGCTGCGCTGCGTGGTGAACCTCTCGGAGAAGCCGTACGCGCTGCCGCGCAACTGGGGCGTGCTGCTGACCAGCGACCGGGTCACCGGGGGCCTGGTGCCCCCCGACACGGCCGTCTGGCTCTGGGGCGGCGGCCCGGCGGCCCGCCCCACCCGCCCCCGGAGCTGACCCGCACGTCCCGGCCGGGGCCCGCGCCCCGGCCGGGAACCGGCGCGGCCTGCCGACCCCGGAGGACCGAACCCGACGGGGCCCCGCACCCCGGCCGGGACCGGGCTCCCCCGCGGGCCGGCCCGGTCCGCCAGGGCCCGCACGCCCCCGGTCCGGCCCGGCCCGCACCCTGCCCCGCTCACGGGGCCGGGCCTCCACGCCGGGCCGGGCCCCGGGCCTGCCGCCCCCTACCCCCGGGCGGCAGGCCCGGACACGGCGCGCGCCGACGGGCCCGGGACCTCCTCCGCCACCTGGGCGGGAACGCCCCTCGCTTCGCGCCCGGGGGCTGTCCCCGCGCGCCCGGGGCACGCGCCGTGCCCTGCACACGGGGCGTTCTCACCTCGGCGGCCCGGCAGGGGACACGCACCGTGGCCCCGCGCACGGGGCGTTCACCCCGGCCGACCCGGCAGGGAAACGCGCCGGACCGCCGCGCAGGCCAGGGGGCACACCCCAAAGCAGCCCTGCGCGGCCCGCGGCGGGCGTCGTCGTGGCGCCGGCGCGCGGCCGGGCGTTCGGCGCAGTGCGCGGACCCGCGGGCAGCGTGCGTCAGCCGCCCGCAGGGCCCTCGTACGCGGCGCGGAGCGCCTCCCGGGCCGTGGTCAGGGCCGTCGCGTGGTCCAGGCCGAGGCGGTGGGCCCGTTCGGCGTAGGCGCGGGCCGCCGCCGCGGCCTCGCGGGCCGCCGCGTCCCCCGCCGCCGCGACGAACGTGCCGTGGCGGCCCCGGGTCTCGACGACCCCGTCGGCCTCCAGCGCCCGGTACGCCTTGGCCACGGTGTTCGCCGCGAGCCCCAGTTCCTCGGCGAGCCCCCGGACGGTCGGCAGCCGGTACCCGGCCGGCAGCGTCCCCGCCCTGGCCTGCCCGGCGATCTGGGCCCGAAGCTGCTCGTAGGGGGCGGCCGGCGCGCCCGGGTCGATCACGACCCGCAAGGTGACACTCACCCGGCCGATTCTGCCCCAGCGGGAGGCGGGTTTCTCCCGCGCCGAACCCTGGGGCACCATGGCTGCTGTGATGCAGCCGTGACCGCCGACGACGCGCCGCAGGCGCCGGGCACGGCCCGCGCCGGGTCCCCCGACGAGCCCCCCGCCCCCCGCTTCGGGCGCCGCCGGCGCCTGCCGCGCCCGGTGCGGTGGCTGTTCCTGCTGTGCGGCATCGGGGTGCTGGTCTGGCTGCCCGCGGACTCCGCCGGCCGCCTGCTGACCGGCGAGGACGCCGTCCTGACCGAGCTGAGCTGCCGCGAGGAGCGCCCCGAGGGCGGCGGCGTGGCGCAGACGGTCTGCGAGGGCACCTGGCGTTTCCCGGACGGGGACACCGGCCGCGGCCGGGTCGAGGGCGGCACCGGGGAACGCCCGGGGTCGGCCGTCTTCGCGGGCGGCGACTGGGCGTACCAGGACCGCGCCCCCCTCGCCTGGCCGGTGCTGCTGGTCGGCGGCCCGCTCCTCCTCGCGGTGGCCGCGATCACCACGGTCGCGATCCTCAGACGCCGCGCCCCGGCGGACGAGGAGGCCCCGCGTGAGGCCGGGTCCGCGCGCGATGCCGGGGAGTGACACGCGTCCGGGGCGTCCGTTAACCTGACGGCATGACTGCCGGGTTGGCCATGTGCCGCGCACAGAACGGGTACCCGGCCGCCGCTTGATCACCGCGCGGGCCAGAGGCCCGCCCCCGCCCGCGAGTTGAGCCTGATGCCACTCGCAGCGGAAGGGAGGTGACACATGAGCTGGCAGGACTTTCTCGCCCGGCACCGGACCGGTGACGTGATCGAGGGCGTGGTGAGCCAGAACGCGCCGTTCGGCTCGTTCGTGACGTGCGACGGCTTCGACGGCCTGGCGTACCAGGAGACCTGGCCCGTCGGGGCCCGGGTCTCGGTGCGGATCCTGGCGATCGACGCCGAGCGGCGGCGTTTCAGCCTGGCCCCGGCCTGAGTGACAGCCTGGCCCCGGCCTGAGTGACGGCGCCGATCCGGGGGACGAGCACTCCCCCGGATCGGCGTCCTCCCATTGTCGCGGCTCCCGGGCCCCCCGCCCGCCCCTACGCCGCGCCCAGCGCCCCCGCGGGTCCGGCCGCCCCGGTGCCGAAGCGGCGGCGGGCGCGGTCGGCCGCGGCTTCCGCCCGGCGGCGGCGTTCGTCGGCGGGGTCGAGGGAGAGCTGCCGGTGGGCCTGCGCGGCGTCCGCGAGCCGTTCCGCCCGCAGCGCCACGGCCCGCACCCGGGCCCGCTGGAGCCCGAGCGCGTCGTGCAGCGCGTAGGCCGCGGCGGCCAGCGCCGGGGTGTGCGCGGTGGCCTCGGGCAACGTCCGGCTGCGCGTGGTCGTGGAACGGTCGGCGTAGTGGACGGTGAGGGTGAGGACGCGGGCGGCGCGGCCCTCGCCGCGCAGCCGGTGGCCCAGCCGGTCGGCCAGGGCGAGCAGGGTGCGGCGGCGGGCGTCGTGGTCCAGCTCGTCGTGTTCGTACCGGTGTTCCGCCGAGGCCGAGCGGGGCGGGGCGCCGGGGGTGACGGGGGTGGGGTCGATGCCGCGGGCCAGGGCGTGGACGCGGCGGGCCGTGGCGGGGCCCAGGATGCGCTGGAGGGTGGCGGGCGGCGCGGCGGCGATCCGGCCCGCGGTGGTCAGGCCGTACCCGGCCAGGGTCCGGGCCGTGGCGGCGCCGACCCCGTGCAGGGCGGCGGCCGGCCGCTCCGCGAGAAAGGCGGCGACGGCCCCCGGCTCGTCGGGCACCTCGCTGACCCCGGGCCCCTCCCGCAGATCGGCGGCCATCCGCGCGAGCACCGGATTGGGCCCGACCCCCATGACGCAGTCCACCCCGTGCAACGCGAGCGCCCGCACCCGCACCACCTCCGCCAGCCGCCCGGCCCCGCACCCGAAGTACCGCAACGCGCCCCCCAGTTCGGCCAGCGCGGCGGCGGGCGGCAGCGGCTGCACGACGGGGGTGAACTCGCGCAGCAGCCCGAGCAGTCGGTCGTACGCCTCTTCCCCGGGACCGCCCGAGTCCGGGGCTTCCACCCCCACGCCCGCCCCGGCGGCACCCGGCCCCGCTGCTCCCGCGCCGGGGGCGCCCGGCCCCTGAGGGCGCCGCCCCCCGGCCCGGCCACGCGGGGACAGGCCGCCCCCCGCCTCCACGCCCGGGGTGTCCCGGCCATGCGAGGCCGGGGCACCCCCGGCGCTCCCGTCCGCCAGGCCGAGGTAGCGGACGTAGAGCACCGTGGCGCCCGCCCCGGGCGTTCCCCCGCTCATCCCGCGCTCCCGGGGCTGGCGTGCCAGAACCTGCGCAGGGCGGGCGACTTGGCCGGGTCCCCGGCCGTGCGGAGGTCGGCCCACGGGTGGAGCACGGCCCCCGTCGGCATCTCGATCCGGCGCTCTGTCGCTTCGTCCCCTTGTCCACCCGTCGCCTTGTCGCCTCCCTCTCCGGGAACGCCCTCCGAAACGCCCCGCGGAGCGCCCCGCACCGCCAGCCGTTCCGCCACCGCCCCGAGCCCGCCGGAGGCCCGCAGTCCGGCCAGCTCCGCGAGGTCCCACGCGGCCTCCCCGACCACGCTCAGCGTGCGCGGCCCGCGCCGCTGGACCGTGCCGCGCACCAGCAGCAGCCAGGAGTGGAAGACCGTGTGCGCGCAGGCCGCGTGGCTGTCCTCGAAGAACGCGAGGTCGGTCAGGCCCGTGGTGTCGTCCAGGGTGAGGAAGATGACGCGCCGGCCCGACCGGATCGGCGGGGTCTGGGTGGCGGCCTTGGCCCCGGCGACGAGGACGGTCTCGCCGTGCTCCGCCGCGCGCAGCGCGCGGGCCGGCCGCACGCCCAGCTCCGCGAGGAACTCCCCGTACCCGGTGAGCAGATGGCGGGAGGTCTCCATGCCCAGAACGCCCAGCTCGGCGCCGAGCCGCTCGTCCCCGTCCAGGTCGGGCAGCCCGGCGGGCGGGGTCAGCTCCCCGTCCGCGAAGGGAAGCTGACGCCCGGCCCCGGCGCCCGCGCCCCCGCGCCGCCGGTGCCCGTGCTGCTCCGCGATGTGCAGCATCAGGTCCCGCCGGTTGGCGCCGAACGTGTCCAACGCCCCGACCTGGGCGAGCCTTTCGGCGACCGGCCGGGAGGGGGCGGCGCGCGCGAGCAGGTCGGTGAGGGAGGCGTAGGGGCGGCCGGCGGCGATGCGTTCGGCCTCCTCCTCGGAGATGCCCCGGACCTCCCCGAGCGCGAGGCGGACGCCCCAACTCCCTGACTCGGACTCCAGTTCGATTCGATAGGCGGTGTCCGAGCGGTTGACGTCCAGCGGCAGCACCGGAACGCCGCGCCGCCGCGCGTCGGCCAGCAGCAGCCGTTTCGGGTACATGCCGGGGTCGTGGGTCAGCAGCCCGGCGTAGAAGGCGGCCGGGTGGTGCGCCTTCAGCCAGGCGGACTGGTAGGTGGGCACGGCGAAGGCGACCGCGTGCGCCTTGCAGAAGCCGAAGCTGCCGAAGGACTCCAGGATGTCCCAGGTGCGGGCTATCACCTCCGGCGGGTAGTCCCGCCGCGCCGCCTCGGCCGCGAACCAGCCGCGCACCCGCCCCTGGCGTTCCCGGTCCGACAGTGCCCGCCGGGCCTCGTCGGCCAGCGCCCGGTCGCAGCCGGTCATTTCGGAGATCACGCCGATGACCTGCTCGTGGAAGATCACCACTCCATGGGTCTCGGCCAGCACCTTCTCCAGGTCCCGGTGGGGGTAGCGCGGCGCGCGCCGCCCGCGCCTGGCCTCGATGAAGGGCCGCACCATGTCGGCGCCGACGGGGCCCGGCCGGAAGAGCGAGATGTCGACTACGAGGTCGTGGAACGTCTCGGGCTGGAGCCGCCCGATGAGGTCGCGCTGCCCGGGGGACTCGATCTGGAAGCAGCCCAGCGTCTCGGTCGAGCGGATCAGCGCGTAGGTGGCCGGGTCCCCGTCCGGCACCTGCGCGGGGTCGTCCAGGTCCACCCGCTCGCCGGTGGCCCGCTCGATCTCGCCCACCGCGTGCGCCATCGCGGACTGCATCCGCACGCCCAGCACGTCCAGCTTCAGCAGCCCGAGGTCCTCCACGTCCTCCTTGTCGAACTGCGACATGGGGAAGCCCTCGCCGCTGGTGGGCACCACGGGCGTGCGCCGCAGCAGCGTGGCGTCGGAGAGCAGCACCCCGCACGGGTGCATGGCGACCCCGCGCGGCAGCCCGTCCAGCGCCTCGACCAGCTCCCACATCCGGGCGCCGCCGTGCTCCTCGGGGTCCACGCCGCGCAGTTCGGGCAGCTCGGCCAGGGCGGCGCGCGCGTCCCCGGCGCGGATGTGGGGGAACGCCTTGGCCAGCTCGCCGGTGGCCTCCGGGTCCCGGCCCAGCGCCAGGCCCACGTCCCGGATGGCGTGCCGCACCCGGTAGGTCTCGGGCATGGCCACGGTGGCGACCCGCTCGGGGCCGAACCGGCGGAAGATCGCGCGGTACGCCTCCAGGCGGCGGGCGGACTCCACGTCGATGTCCACGTCGGGCAGCGCGGCCCGGCGCGGGGAGAGGAAGCGTTCCATCAGCAGGCCGTGCGCCAGGGGGTCGGCGTGGGCGACGCCGAGGAGGTGGTTGACCAGCGAACCGGCGCCCGAGCCGCGGGCGGCGACCCGGATGCCCAGGCCCCGGACGTCCTCCACCACCTGGGCGACGGTCAGGAAGTAGGAGGCGAAGCCCAGCCGCCGGATGATCGCCAGCTCCTCCTCCAGCCGCTCCCAGCGGGCGCGGTCGCGGTCGTAGCGGCGCGCCACCATCCCGGCGGCGCAGCGGGAGCGCAGCACCCGGTCGGCGGTGCGGCGGGCCGCGCCGACGAGGCCGGGCTCGGGGAAGTGCACCCGGCCGATGCCCAGGTCGGTGACCGGGTCCACCCGGCAGGCCGCGGCGGTCGCGGCGGTGTGCTCCAGCAGCCGGCGCGCGGCGGAACGCCCGTAGCCGGCCGCCGTGGCGATCCGCTCGGCGGCCCGCGCCATCTCCGCCGGGCCCTTCAGCCAGCGTTCGCCGCCGTCCAGGCCGCGGCGCGGGTCGATGGGGGCGAGGCGGCGGGCCGCGTCCAGCACGTCCGCGACCCGGCCCTGGCCGGGGTCGGCGTAGCGCACGGCGTTGGTCAGCACCGGGGTCACCCGCCGCTCGGCCGCCAGCTCCAGGGTGCGGGCGGCCGTCCTCTCCGGGCCGCTCGCCTCCGCCGCCAGCCGCAGCGCGCCGCCGAACCGCTCCCGCCAGGGCTCCAGCAGGGCGGCGGCCAGGTCGGGGCGCCCGGCGGCCAGGGCCCGGCCGGGCTCGGAGTCCGCCCCGAGCAGGACGGTCAGCCCCTCGCCGTGCGCCTCCTCCCAGGGCAGCAGGGGGCGTTCTGTGTCTGCCCTCGCGTGGGCGGCGGTGACCAGGCGGCACAGGGCGGCCCAGCCCGCGGCGCCGTCCCGGGCGAGGAAGACCACGCGGGGCGCGGACTCGTCCGCGTACGCCCCGCCACGCACCGGCGTGCGCCGCCGCTCCCGGGGCCGCGGACGCTGCGGCTCGACGGCCAGCTCCACCCCGTACACCGCCCTGACCCCGGCCCGCGCGCACGCCTTGCTGAACCGCACGGCCCCGGCCAGCGTGTCCCGGTCGGTCAGCGCCACGGCACCCATCCCCCGCTCCCCCGCCCGCTCCACCAGCCGCTCCGGAAGCGAGGCCCCGTACCGCATCGAAAACCCCGAGGCCACGTGCAGATGCGCGAACCCCGCCGCCGCCTCCCCGCCCATCCCCACGCACCTCCCACCACGCCCGTCCCCCCTGCCTCCGATCGCTGTCCTGCACCACCATAAACCAGCCATCGAACACACGTGCGACTCAGGGAACGCCCAGGTCAGCCGGGGGACGCCGGGCCGAGACCTGGCCGAAAACGCGCCGCCCCCGGCACGGCCGCAACACCCCGCCGACGCGGGCAGGTTGCGCCTCTCCCGGTGGCGCGGGGACACCACCGACGGCCCCCGGAAGACGGACGCGGGGAGCAAGGCCGCGCGTCCACGCCGGACTCCCCCCGAACAGCAACCGCCGCAGCCCCCCGGATGCCGCCGTGCCGACGTGTCCGTTCGGCCTGGCGCACACCGGCGGCGGCGCCCCCGTCAGCGGGTCGCGATGAGGCCGTCCACCAGGGCCCGGAGCCCGTCCAGGTAGGTGTCCTCGGCGGTCAGCGGCGCCCAGCGGTCAGCGACCTGCGCCAAGCGGGGCAGCTCACTCGGGTCGAGATCGGCGAAGACCCGCTCCCGGTAGGTCGCACGGCTCTCGTCCGCGCGCCGCCGGGCCGCCGTCGCCCGCACCACGATCTCCCCGGCCGTGTAGTACCAGATCGCGCGGTACCCGTGGACGGCCCGCTCGGGGGACAGGCCGCATGCGACGAGGCCGTCGACGATCTGCTCGACGAACCACAGGGCGGATCTGGACATCAGGTCGTCGGCGGCCAGCACCTCCACGATCCAGGGGCAGGCGGCGAGCACCTCGTGGATCGCGGCGGCGGCGGTGACGATCCGCTCGCGAGGGTGGGCGGGCGGCTCGGGCCGGCGCAGCGTCCGCTCGGCGTAGTCGTCGAGCAGCAGGACGAGCAGCTCTTCCTTGTCGCGGACGTGGTGGTAGAGCGCCATCGGCGTACTGCCGATCTCCGCGGCCAGTCGCCGCATGGTCAGCCGGCCCACACCCTCCTCGTCCACGATCCGGCGGGCCTTCTCGACAACCTCCTGGCGGGAGATACGCGGAGGCCGGCCGAGGGCTCGGCGGGGCGTGGACGGCTGCGGCATGCCCTCATCATCCCCCAGGAGTCGACAGCAGCCGCCCGTCGGCGCTACTTTCTTTACATGTATAAAAATATGCGCGGGCAACCCGGCCCGGTGCTGGCGGCGGTGGCCGTCGCCCAGTTCGTCTTCGCCCTGGACCTGTCGGTGGTCAACGTGGCACTGCCCGAGATCCGCACCGCGCTGGGATTCGCGCCCCTCGGCCTGTCGTGGGTCGTGCACGTCTACGCGCTCACGTTCGGCGGGTTCCTGCTGCTGGGCGGCCGCGCCTGCGACCTGTACGGCCGGCGGCGGCTGTTCCTGGTGGGCCTGGTGGTCTTCGGGCTGTGCTCGCTGGCCGGCGGGCTGGCCCAGACGCCCTGGCAGCTGATCGCCGCCCGTGCCGGGCAGGGCCTGGGGGCCGCCGCAGCGGCCCCTGCCGCGCTGGCGATGCTCACCGCCACCTTCACCGAGGGGCCCCGGCGCGTCCGCGCGCTCGGGGTGTGGAGCGCGATGAACGCCGCGGGCGGGGCGCTGGGCGTATTGGCAGGGGGGCTGCTGACCGAGTACGCGGGGTGGCGCTGGGTGATGCTGATCAACCTGCCCATCGTGGCCGCGGCCCTCGCGCTGGCGCTCGTCGGCGTGCCCGCCGGAGAACGGCCCGCCCGGCAGGAAAGGCTGGACGCGCCCGGCGCCGTCCTGGCGACGGGCGGGATCGGCGTGCTGGTGTTCGGCGTCGTCCGCACCGACGCCCAGGGGTGGGGCTCCCCGGCCACCCTGGTGACCCTCGCCGCCGCGTTCGTGCTCCTGGCAGCCTTCGTCCTCGCCGAATCCAGGGCCCCCGCGCCGCTGCTGCGCCTCGGTCTGCTGCGCAGCCGCTGGGTCGCCGGCGCCAACGTGCTGGTGTTCCTGGCCGCGGCCGGGCAGTTCACGGCGTTCTATTTCGTGTCCCTGTACATGCAGCAGGTGCTCGGCCTGGGTGCCGCGGTGACCGGCGCCGCCTTCCTGCCCTTCTCCGCGGGCATGGTGGCGGGCACGATTGCCGCGACCCGCGTCACCGCGGTGCGCGGTCCCCGCGCGCCCCTGGTGCCCGGCGCCCTCCTGGCCGCCGCGGGCCTGGGGTGGTTCGCCTTCATCAGTCCCGGCGGCAGCTTCCTCACCGACGTACTCGGCCCCTCCCTCGTCACCAGCGTGGGCGCCGGACTGGTCCTCGCCCCGGTCGCCGTCGCCGCGACCACCGGCATCGCCCCGCACGAGGCCGGCATGGCCTCCGGCCTCCTCAACAGCTCCCGCCAGCTCGGCGGCTGCGTCGGCCTGGCCGTTCTGGCCACCGTCGCCGCGCACCGCACCGGCACGTCCACCGGCCCCGCCGCGCTCAACGGCGGCTACGCCCTGGGGCTCGCCGTCGCCGCCGCTCTCTTCGTGCTCGCGGCGGTCGTGGCGATCGGCGTGCTGCCCCGCCGCCGGGCCGCACCACCGCACCCGCAACCCGCCGCATCCGCAGCGAACCGACTGGAAGGAACCCCGTCATGACGACGACACCCGCCTCGCCCATCGACCTGTTCGCCTCGGCGCTCCACATCCATCCCGACGGCGATCTCCGAGCCGGCGAACGGCGGATGACGAGCAGCGACTCCGGGGCCTGGCAGATCGCGACGTTCCACGTGGCGACCGACTCCGACGTTCACGCCGACCACTGGGAGGTGCACCCGGAGGCCGAGGAGGCGGTGTGCTGCCTGACCGGCGGCGTCCGCGTCTGCTTCCGTCCCACCACGCCCGGAGGCGCCGAGGACGTGGTGCGGCTGCGGGCGGGCACCGCCGTGATCGTCCCCCGCGGCCGATGGCACCGCCTGGAACTGGACGCCCCCAGCGACCTGATGACGATCACCCTCCGCCACGGCACCCGCCACGAGAAGCGCGCCACCACCCGCTGAGCGGGCGGCCTGACCGGGGGGAATGCCCCGCCCGGGCCCGACGGGGGTCGGCGGGACGGCCGGCCCTCATGCAAGGGTGGCGGCCCGCGTACACCGCGTGAGTTCGATGACGAGCTGGGAGGCGAGGAACCAGGGCGCGGCCGGGTCGCCGTAGGGGATGTGGCCGTCCTCGGAGGAGGCGAACCGGCCGCCGGGGGCCGGGGCGAGGAAGCCGCCGAAGACGCCCCACACGCGGGGCTTGCGGCAGTGGACGGCCACCGGGTCGGTCAGGCGCGGGCAGTGCCGGGCGGCCAGCCCCGCGCAGGGGCGGCAGACGGGCGGCTTGGTGGTCAGCATCCCCTCCGGCTCGCCCTCCGGCCGCTGCATCAGGAACAGCCACCCCCGCGAGGTCCGTTCGGCCGGCCCCCCGCACACCTGGCACAGCCGCCGCAGCATCGCCTCCCGCTGCCGCACACTGTGCAACGCCCGGAAGTCCGGGCGCCCCTCCCCCGGCGCCTCCGCCATGCGCGCCCACAGCACGCCGTGCCGGTCCCGGTCCCCCGGCCGCTCGTCCCGGTAGGCCAGCCCGGCCCCGCCGGGCCGGACGGTCAACGCCCTCGCCACCGGGAGGGCCCGCTTCTCCGCGCTCCAGGCGGCGGCGTACGGCACGGGCAGCCCGCCCGGCCCCCACGCCAGCGGCGCCCTCACGCGGCCCCGCCCGCCAGCTCGGCCCACACGCGCTTCCCCCACGGCAGCACCTCGGCCCCCCACCGCACGGCCAGCGCCTCCACGATGACCAGCCCGCGCCCGCCCATGTCCTCCCCACCCGGCTTGCGGAGCACGGGAAGGGCGCGCGACCCGTCCGCCACCACGACCCGCACCCCGGTGCGACCGGTGCGCTGCACGGTCACGTGAACCCGGGAACAACGGCCGTGGAGCACGGAGTTGGCCACCATCTCGGACACGACGAGCGCGGCGGCGTCGGCCAGCTTCGCCAACTCCCCGTCTCCCAGGGCCTGATGAACCAATTCCCTTGCCCGCGCGGCGCTTTGGGCCGCGCGGGCAAGGGTGAGGGGCCCCACGAGGGGCTGCGTTGCTACTGCGATCATGTGTCATACCTCCGATTCAGAGCCGGGGAGTTGACGCCCGACAGCCGCACATCGAAAGCGCGGTCTCTCGTCTTCCCAGCTCAATCACCGTGCCGTGGCGCACAGTCGATCGCAATAGAATCCGAGGTTGAATCACCCGCCCACGAGAAAGTGGCACATGACCCTGCGAACGCAACGTCCGATGCGACGATTCATTGGCGCGTTAGGCCGCGCAGATCACCGCGATTCGCAGGCAGTTGTGCCGGGAAGGCAAGCAGATGGCAGCTCCGCACCGACCAACTGCCCGCCGCATCGCGCTCGGCCATGAGCTGCGCGAACTGCGGAAGCAGGCCGGGCTCAGCCTCGAAGACGCAACGCGAGGGATGCCGTTCAGCGACACCAAGCTGCAACGGGTCGAGACCGGGCTTCAGGACCTGCGCAGCGCAGGCGACTTGCGCAAGCTCCTGACTCGGTACGGCGTCACTGACGACGAGGAGGTCAGTCGACTGGTCGAGACGCAGCGGGAGGCGTCCAGCCAGGAATGGTGGACCCCTCGCGTCACCAGCATGTACCCGGGCATGCCGAGATTCCTCGGCATCGAGTCATCGGCGCAGGAGATTCGCGCGTACCACCCGATCCTGGTTCTGGGGCTGTTGCAGACCGAGGCATACGCACGGACGCGCCACGAGATCGCCAAGTCCATTGATGAGACGACGACGGAATTCATCGAGGACAGCGTTCGGATCAGGGCGAAACGAAAGGAGGCACTGACGCGGACAGAGTCCCCGCTGCGGCTGTGGGCGATCCTCTACGAAGCCGCACTGAGGCACATGGTCGGTGATGCCGACCTCATGTGCGAGCAGTACGAGGAGATCGCCAGGCTGTCGGCGCTCGACAACGTGACCGTCCAGGTGCTCCCTCAGGGCATGCGGGGCTACCTGTTCGAGCACGACTTCAGCATCCTCCTCCTCGGCGGCAAGCTGCCGACGACGGTCAAGGTGGACACCGCCTACCGTAATGTCTCCGTCAGTGACAGGCCCCGGGAAGTGGGGCGCTTCTCAAGGCTGTTCGAGGCCCTGTCGCGATCTGCCCTGCCGCCGGAAGAGACCCCCCTGTTCCTGCAACGACTAGCACGAGAGATCACCGCATGACCCAGCACGCTCGCACCGCCCACGCACCGGACCTGGTCGGCATGGCCGACTGGTTCGCCTCTTCCTACAGCGGCAACGGCACCAACTGCGTCGAAGTCGCTGACCTCGGAGACTGGTTCAAGTCCTCCTACAGCGGCAACGGACAGGACTGCGTCGAGGTTGCCGACCTCACCCACACCCCCCACCGCCGCATCGCCATCCGCGACTCCAAGAACCCGACCGGACCGGCGCTGCTCCTCACCCCGGCGCACTTCGCCGCGTTCATCGCGGGCGTCCGGGCCGAGGACCGAGCGGCCTGATCGACGGCGCGAGGCCGCTTTCTCCCGATCGACCCGGGGGAAAGCGGCCTCGCAGCGTTCACACCTACCCGGCCACCGCCCGCGTATCCGGTCCCGCGGTCGGCCTTCCGGGCTGTGACCCACGCCATATCTCGGTCCTGTCAGGAATCGGGCCGCCGTTCCGCTCAAGTCGCGGAAGGGCAGGGCAAACGACAGGAGCGAGACATGAAGCACCGCATCGTCGTCCTCGGCGCCGGGTACGCCGGGGCCTATGTGGCCGGGAACCTGGCGCGTCGGCTGGCGTCGGCGGATACCGAGATCACCGTGGTGAACGCGGTGCCGGACTTCGTCCAGCGTCTGCGGCTGCACCAGCTCGCGGCCGGGCGGGAGATCGAGGCGCCGCAGCTCACCGAGGTCTTCGCGGGCACGGGGATACGGGTGCGCGTGGCGCGCGTCACGGCCCTGGACCCCGAGCGGCGGGTCGTCGTCGTGGCCGACGACAACGGCGGCGGCGAGCTCGAATACGACACGCTGCTGTACGCGCTGGGCAGCCAGGGCGACGCCCACAGCGTGCCCGGCGCGGCCGAGCACGCCTTCGACGTCGCCGCGCGGCCCTCGGCGCTGCGGCTGCGCGAGCGGCTGAACGAGCTGGGCGGGCGGGGCGAGGGCGGGCGCGTGGTGGTCGTCGGGGACGGGCACACCGGCATCGAGACCGCCACGGAGATCGCGGAGGCCCGGCCCGGCCTGTCCGTGGCGCTGATCGCCCGCGGCGAGCTGGGCGCCCGGCTCTCCGCCGGGGCCCGAGCCCACCTGCGCCGGGCCTGCGACCGGCTGGGCGTCACCGTGCTGGAGCACACCAGGGTCGAGGCCGTCGAGGCGACGCGGGTGCTGTGCGCCGGCGGCACCGCCCTGGCGTCCGACGCCACCGTGTGGACGGCCGGGTTCGCGGTCGGCCCCCTCGCCGCTGCCGCCGGGCTTGAGGTCACCGACCAGGGGCGGATCGTCGTGGACCGCACGATGCGGTCGGTCTCGCACCCGGAGGTCTACGCCGTCGGGGACAGCGTCCACGCCGTCGGGGACAACGGCCGGCCGCTGCCGATGTCCTGCGGCTCGGCCGGCTACACCGGGCGGCAGGCCATCGAGGCGATCGTGGGGCGGCTGACCGGCCGCAAGGTCGCGCGCACCAAGCTGGTCCACCAGTACAACGCCATCAGCCTGGGGCGGCGGGACGGGATCTGGCAGGCGGTGGACGGCGAGGGGCGGGCGAAGCCGGCGTACAGCGGCGGGCGGAGGGCCGCGCGGATCAAGGCGGTGATCGAGAAGGGGTCGCTGTGGGGGACCTCGCACCCGACCTTCGGCCTCCCCCGGCGCAGGCGCCGCCTGGCCGCCGCGCCGGAGACGTCCGCGCCGGAGGCGTCCGCCGGGAGGAGCGGCAGCGTTGCCGCCTAGGGTGACCCGCGTGGAGAGCACCGACGTCGACCGCTTCGACGCCGACCGGTTCGAGGCCGGCCGCAACCGGCTGGCCTCGCTGGCGTACCGCATGCTGGGCTCGGCCGCCGACGCCGAGGACGTCGTGCAGGACGCGTTCCTGCGCTGGCAGGCCGCGGACCGGAGCCGGATCGAGGTGCCGGAGGCGTGGCTGGCCAAGGTCGTCACCCACCTGTGCCTCGACCGGCTCCGCTCGGCGCAGGCCCGCCGCGAGCGCACGGCGGGGGCCTGGCTGCCCGAGCCGCTGCTCGACGGCGACCCGATGCTCGGGCCGGCCGACACCTTCGAGCAGCGCGAGATGGTGTCCCTGGCCGTGCTGACGCTGATGGAGCGCCTCTCCCCGGCGGAGCGGGCCGTCTACGTGCTGCGGGAGGCGTTCTCCTACAGCCACGCCGAGATCGCCGGGATGCTCGACCTCACCGAGTCCGCGAGCCAGCAGCACCTCCACCGGGCCCGGCGCCACCTCACCGCCGCGCGCCGCGGCGGCGGCGGCGAGGTGGACCCGGCGTCCGCGCGCAGGCTGGTCGAGGAGTTCTTCGCCGCCGCCTCCTCGGGGCGCACCGAGCGCCTGGTGGCGCTGCTCACGGACGACGCGACCGCGATCTCCGACGGCGCCGGCCTGACGGAGAAGCTGCTGCGGTACGACACGCCGCGGCGCATCGCCGCCGTCGCCCGCGCCGGCTTCAAGCCCACGGCCGCGAAGCGCCGCCTCGCCGGCGGCATCCTCACCGTCCACTACGCCCTGGTCAACGGCGGCCCCGCCCTCCTCTTCGTCCTGGGCGACCGGGTCTCCGGCTCGGTGACCTTCGACCTCACCGGCCCCAGGATCACCACCATCCGCGGCATTGCCGCCCCCACCCGCCTGACCCGCCTCACGCAAGCCTGGCGCCAACTCCCCGAGGCCGCAGCGCCGATCACCGAGTGGTGACCGGCCGCCCGGACCGGCGGGCGAGGCTGCCTTCCCCCGACCGGCGCGGGGGAAGGCAGCCCCGGCGGGGTCAGGCGGCCGGGGTGCCGAACCAGCGGGTGAGGTGGGCGTTCAAGGAGTGCTGGTCGTCGCCGAGCCAGGCGATGTGGCCGTCGGGGCGGAGCAGGACGCAGGGGGCGTCCAGCGCGGCGGTGGGGTCGGGCAGGTGGTCGACCCGGTCCGACCAGCCGTCGGCGGTCAGGCGGCCGGTGCGGTCGAGCAGCAGGCCGCGGCCGTCGTGCAGCAGGTCGTAGAGGCGGCCCTGGCGCACGTCGATGTCGCGCAGGCGGCGGCCGAGCAAGCCGGGGCCCTCGCCGAAGTCGTAGCGGATGCCGATCGCGGCGATCTTCTCGGTCAGGTGGCGGTTCACCTCCTCGAAGTCCATCAGCTCGGTGAGCAGCCTGCGCACGGCCCGCGGGCCAGGGCCGGGGGCGGAGAGTTCCTCCTGGGCCCGGGTGTTGTCCAGCACGTCCGCGGCGACCGGCCGGCGTTCGGCCTGGTAGGTGTCCAGCAGCGTCCCCGGCGCCCAGCCGCGGACCTGGGCGGCCAGCTTCCAGCCGAGGTTGAACGCGTCCTGCATGCCGAGGTTGACCCCCTGCCCGCCGATGGGCGGGTGGATGTGCGCCGCGTCGCCGGCCAGCAGCACCCGGCCGGCCCGGTAGCGTTCGGCCAGCCGCGTGGCGTCCCCGAAGCGGGAGAGCCAGCGCGGGGAGTGGACGCCGAAGTCGGTCCCGGCGACGGCGCGCAGCTCCCGCCGGAAGTCCTCCAGGGTGGGCGGCTCCGCGCGGTCGCTGACCTCCGCCGCGGGGACCAGGACGCTGTAGACCCCTCCGCCGAAGGGCCGCAGCCAGAACCGCCGGGGGGCATCGCGGAGTTCGGCCACGCGGGCGGCGATCTCCTCCTGCGGCAGCCCCGCTTCCATCTCGCCCATCAGCGTCTCGTTCCGCGCGGGCTCGCCGGGGAAGCCGACGCCGAGCAGCTTGCGCACGGTGCTGCGCGCGCCGTCGCAGCCGACGAGGTAGCGGGCCCGCAGGCGTTCGCCCCCGGGGGCCGTCTCGATCGTCACGCCCTCCTCGTCCTGCTCGAAGTCGGCGACCGCGCTGCCGCGCCGGATCTGCGCGCCCCGCGCGACCGCGTGCTCTTCGAGCAGGCGGACGAGGACGGGCTGCGGGATGCCCAGCAGGTAGGCGTGCGCGGAATCCAGGCCGCGGGGCGCGGGCTTGTCGATCGCGGCGAAGAATCCGCCGGCCGACCGTTTCCTGCCGTGGGCGAGAAGGCGGTCCAACAGGCCGCGCATGGCCAGCAGTTCGAGGCTGCGCATGTGCAGGCCGACGATGCGGACGAACGACGTGGGCTCGGTGTCCTTCTCCAGCACGAGGACGCGCACGCCGTGCAGCCGCAGCTCGGCGGCCAGCACCGCGCCGACCGGGCCGCAGCCGGCGATGATCACGTCGAACGCGAGGGGCGGGCGAGCGGCGCCGGGGCCCGGCCGGGCGGTGGACCGCGAAGCGTGCGGCACGGGGTCCAGCGATGAGTGCATAGGTGGTGCCTTTCGGGAGTGCCCTGGTGGGGGGGCGCTCCCGGCGACACCTACGTCAATCGCCCGGCCGTGACGGGAAGGAGGAGCACCCACGTCGATACAGCGTTCATGGGTCCCACCTCCTCGGTCGGCGTCACGGCCCCCGCACGGTACAAGGGCGCCCACCACCCCGTCCAGCCCTTTCCGGGCCGCTCAAGACGCGCCCCGGCCACCGGCGTTGTCCCCGGCGTCGCCCCTCGCGTTCAGGACAGGATCTCGACGTACCCGTCGGTGCCGTGGACGCGGATGCGCTGCCCGTCGCGGATCAGCCGGGTGGCCCGGTCCACGCCCACGACGGCCGGGAGGCCGTACTCGCGGGCGATCACCGCGCCGTGGGTCATCAGGCCGCCCACCTCCGTCACCAGGCCCGCGATGCCGACGAACAGCGGGGACCAGCTCGGGTCCGTGAAGGCCGTGACGAGGATGTCGCCCGCCTCGAGGTCGGCCTCGGCCATGTCGAGGACGACGCGGGCCCTTCCTTCCACGGTCCCGGCGGAGACCGGCAGGCCGCTCAGGGCGCCGGGCGGAACGTCCTCGCGCCGGTAGGCGCCGTTGACGGCCTCGCCGTCGGAGGTGAGCACCCGGGGCGGCGTGAGCGCGTGGCAGGAGCGGAACTCCTCCTTGCGCTGCCGGACGAGCCGGTGGTCCACCTCCTTCGAGCGCACGGCGTCGTGGAGTTCCTGGAACGTGAGGTAGAAGGCGTCCTCCCTCTCCGTCAGCACGCCGGCCCGCACCAGGCGCTCGGCCTCCCCCAACAGAGCCTGCTTATAGAGGAAGTAGCGGCTGACGATGCCGTACTTCGGATACTCCCGGTACCCGATGAAGGTCCTGACCCGGTCGATCATCCGCTTCGTCTCGTCGGCCTTGCGGTCCCCGTCCGGCAGGGCCCGCAGGCGCGCCAGCACGTCCCGCTCCTTCTGCCGCGCCTTCTCCCGCCCCTGCTCGAAGCGCTGCCGGGCCGCGCCGGGGCCGAAGTTGCGGACGTTGTCCAGGATCGCGGGAACGAGCGTGGCGGGGCGCTCGCTCCACCGTGGCCGCGTGATGTCGATCTCCCCGACGCAGCGCATGCCGTACAGGTCGAGGTAGGCCGCGATCGCCTCGCGCGCCTCGGCCCCGCCCGGGAGCTTCGCCAGCTCGTCCAGGAAGTCCTCGTCCCGCACGCCCCCGCCCTGGACGTCCCCGCCCTGGGCGCGTTGCAGGAAGGCGATCACCTCCGGATGCGGGCGGATCGCGTCCGCGACGTCGAGCAACGCCAGGCCCATCTCCGAGGTGACGTTGCCGGGGGCGGAGAGCGTGAGCGTGTCGGCGGCGTTCTTCTCGCCCAGCCACTCGTGCAGCCTGTCGTTGAGCCACCACGTGGCCTCCATCCCGGCCATGATCGCCTGCATGCTCAGGGGATCGCCGAGGGCCCGCTTGTGCTCCGCGAAGGCGTCGAGCAGGAAGTCGAACAGCGCGGGCCCGCTCTTCGTCCGGATCTCCCGCTCCAGGGCGGCGACGGAGGCCCGGCTGCGCTCGATCAGCTCGGTGACGAGGGCCGGGTCGGTCGGGATCGGGGCGGGCGCTGTCCCGGCCGGCGGGCCGCCGGGGGCGGCCGTGTCCGGGAGCGTGGGCACGAAGTCGCCGCGGTCGAGGATCGTCTCCAGCGCGTCCCGGATCAGCGGGTCGCCCCTGCCGATGACGTCGAGGAGTCCGGCGCGGGCCGCGGGCGAGGCCAGGCGCGGGGTGACGTCGACAAACAGCCTCCCGCCGGCTTCGAGCATCGGCGCCATGGCCGTCAGGTGCCACACGGACAGGCCCAGGGGGCGCATGGGGTCGGTCATCATCTGCTGGTGGCCCACCGAGACGAAGACGTGGTTCTCCCGGTCGCCGGTCTCGGGGACGGGGAACAGGGTGGTGATCGGACGGCTCTGAACGATGTGGAAGCCGTCGTCGGCCAGGCACCACTCGATGTCCTGCGGGCGGCCGAAGTGCGCCTCGATGCGCCGCCCCAGCTCCACGAGCCGCACGGCCCGCGCGTCCGTCAGCGCGGGCTCCTCCTGCCGCCGCGCGTCGACCGGGACCTCCCGTGTGCCGCCGTCCGGCAGGGCCTGAACGGCGCGCTGCTTGGCGGCGATGGACCGCTCGACGACCTCGCCGTCGCGCACCTTGAAGACGTCCGGGTTCACCAGGCCGGAGACCAGGGCCTCGCCGAGGCCGAACCCGGCGTCCACGGTGGCGACCCTCCGGTTGCCCGTGACCGGGTCGGCCGTGAACAGGATGCCGGACGCGTGCGGCAGGACCATCCGCTGCACGACCACGGCCATCCGGACCGCGCGGTGGTCGATGCCGTTCCTCCGGCGGTAGGTCACGGCCCGCTCGGTGAACAGCGAGGCCCAGCACCGGCTGACGTGCCGGAGGACCGCCGCCGGGCCCAGGACGTTCAGATAGGTGTCCTGCTGGCCGGCGAAGGAGGCCGTCGGCAGGTCCTCGGCCGTCGCGCTGGAGCGGACGGCGCAGGGGGTCCGCTCCCCGAGCCGGACCACCGCCTGGGTGATCGCCGCCGCGAGGCCGTCCGGGACGGCGATCCCCTCGATGGCCCGGCGCAGCTCCGCGCTGAGCGCGCTCGTGGCCTCCCGGTCGTCCGGTTGCGAGCGGGACAACCGGTCGAGCAGCTCCCCGATCGACGGCGCCTCCGCCACGACCCGCCGGAAGGCGTCGGTCGTCACGCAGAAGCCGTCGGGCACGCGCACGCCCTCGATCCGCGCCAGCGCACCCAGGTGCGCGGCCTTCCCCCCGACGAGCGCGACCTGCGCCTCGTCGACCTCGCGCAGATCCCGCACATAACCCACTCCGCCGAACCCGTTGTCGCGCACGTCCCTCATCCCTGATCGCCTTCCCTCCGGCGCACCGCACCCCCGCGTTTCCGCAGGTCCCGGCACCGGCCGCCGATTCTGCGCCACGACGGGGGCCTTGCGGCAAGCCCCCCGCCGCGCTATACGTTGAGAGAGGCAGGGAGAGAGCGCTCTCCTTGCCTTCGCCTTTTGCCCGGCGCGTGCAGGCCCTTACGGCAGGTGAGGCCAGAGCCGGCCCAGCGCGGCCCACCCGGTGCCGAGGAGAAACGGCAGACAGACCACCGCCGTGCTCAGCAACCAGTAGCGGCGGGCGGGGAGGGCCCTCGCCCGGGTGGTGTTCCGCACCAGATAGTTGCTGAGGAACCAGATCCCGAGAGACGTGCCTCCGAGGGGCACCAGGAGGATCACCCACCCGAGGATGCCGTCGTTCTCGGTCGGCTCCCGGCGGGTCAGTCCCAGGTCGTGCAGGGGAAAGTTCCTCAGGAACAACGCCAGCGCGAAGAACGGGACGATGGCGAGGACGCCGAGGACCGCGTTCAGGCAGACCGGGGGAAGCCAGGCCAGGCGGGGCGGTCGATTCATCGGCAGGGGACCTCGCAGGGCGCGGGTGTGGTCGCGCGGCGTGCGTGGAACGTCCGGGGCGGGCCGCCGCGTTCCCGGCCGGGGTGGGGGGTCAGGCCGGGAGGCGCAGGCGGCCCGCCGTCAGTGCGGTGCGGACGGTGGTGGCCGTGGCCCGGGGCGACTGGGCGGAGGTGTCCAGGGCGTGGGGCTCGTACGGGCCGAGGTCGGTGAACTGGGCATGCATCAGGCTGATGGGGCCCGGGTCGGTCAGGGGGTGGCCGGGGCGGGTGGTACCTCGGGTCAGGGTCGTGGGCTCGTCGGGGCGCAGGACCGCGTAGTGGAGGGGGACGCCGGACTCGTCGGCGGCCGTGCGGAAGGGGCCGAGGAACCAAGGGCCCACCACGCCGTCCACCACGACCCGGTAGCCCCCGGCCGCGTACCCGGCCGCCGCGTGGGCCAGGACGGCGATGACCGTCTCGTTCTGCGGCTGGGCCTCGGGCAGGAAGGGCAGGAGCGCGCCCCGCACGATGCAGGCCCAGAAGTCGTCCGCATGCAGGTGCACGCAGGGCGCCTCCAGCACCTCCCCGGCCAGCAGCCGCGCCACCGTCGTCTTGCCGGCGCCCGGCGGCCCGGTCAGCAACAGAATTTCGCCGGTCGCACGCTCATCCGTTTCCCGCATGGCCACAGGTTAGGCTGCCGGGGTGACGCATCCCCCCATTGACCTGGTGATCTTCGACTGCGACGGCGTGCTGGTGGACACCGAGCCGCTGGCCTTGCGCATCTGCGTGGAGCTGGGCGCCGAGCTGGGGTGGCCGCTGACCGAGAACGAGATCGTGGACCGTTTCCTGGGCCGTTCCGAACGCGCGGTGCGGGCACAGATCGCCGAGCGGCTGGGCGCGGAGGCGGCCGGGCGCTGGGAGGAGCTGTACCGGGTGCGGCTTGAGGCGGCCGTGGACGCGGGGCTGACGCGGGTGGACGGGATCGGCGAGGTGCTGGAGTCGCTGACCCTGCCGCACTGCATCGCCTCCAGCGGCGGCCACGACAAGATGCGCCGCACCCTGGCCCGCACGGGGCTGTACGAGCACTTCGCGGGCCGGATCTTCAGCGCCAGCGAGGTGGCGCACGGCAAGCCCGCCCCGGACCTGTTCCTGCACGCGGCGGAGCGGATGGGCGTTGCCCCGGAGCGGTGCGCGGTGGTCGAGGACAGCCAGTACGGCGTCCAGGCCGCGCGCGCCGCCGGGATGCGGTCGTTCGGCTACGCGGGCGGCCTGACCCCGGCGGCCTGGCTGGCGGGCCCGGACACGGTGGTCTTCGAGGACATGCGCAAACTCCCGGAGCTGCTGACCGCCGGGTGACCGGAGACGCGCGGCGCGTTCGATCAGAGTCAGTGTGAAAGGAATACTTCGCAGCGACCCCGGGGGGACGCGGTCAAGGGCAGAAGATTCTCATCCCGAGTGCCTCTTTCGTTGTATATCCGCAGGGACGCGACCTGAGCGCGCCAGCTTCCCGGTCTCTGGGTGCCCATGGCTATGGGCGCGCAAGGGTGCACCCAGCCCAGCTGCGGCAGTTCGGATTCCTCGTTCAGGGTGACATCTTCGACCATGGCGAAACATGCCGAGCAATTCTGGCCGGCGCATTCAATCAGCGCCAGCGGGTCGCGCAGCGCTTTGCAAGCGGCGAGAACGCACATTTCCCCGTGATTGCTCGTGCCCCCTGCGCCGAAGGTCTGTGCCAGGTAAACGTGCCGGATGAAGCCCGTGGTCCACCATTCCGCCCGCGAAATCGCGTCCCTCAACTCGTCCATCCCTGCCGTTTCCGCTCTCACGCCGCCCGCCTTGCTGATGACGAGGGCCCTGCCCTCGGTCAATCCGACCGTGTAATTCTCCTGCTGTCTGCCGGCCGGGCATTCCCGGAGAACATCATCGAGGATGTCGCGGAATTCTTCGTTGCGCTTCATCGGGTGATCCTTCCTCCTTCCGGAGCTGCGCCCGCCGCGCGCGTGCCGGGCAGGGGCGTGTCGTCGGTTTGTCCGAGGAGGTTGTCGACGAGTTCGCCGAGGAGGTCGAGGGCGTCGCCGGGGGCGAGTGCCGCCTTGAGATAGGCGTGCATGCCCGCGGTGTCGGGGGTGGTGGCCAGGTCGGACCACAGTGACCGGAGCCAGGGGTCCCTGGGCTGGTCGCCGGGGGTGGGGAGTGGCCGAGCGTGGGAGGCGACGGCCAGAAGCTGTGCGATCTTCTCGCGGTACCCGTCGAGTCGGGTGTCGATTCCGGTGATGATGTCGCGCAGGGCGTTGTCCGTTTCGGTGAGGGCGGCGGCGGTGACGGCGCGCTGGGCCTGGCGGGGGGTGGTACCGGAGGAGACGGCGCCGTTCGGGCGGTAGCCGTCCTTGGCGCCGAGGATGCGGCCGCGTGCGGAGGCGACCTGTCCCGCCAGGGGGCGGCGGAGTTTGAGGAGTGTCTGTTCGACGGAGCTGAGCCAGGCGAGGGCCTCGCCGACGAAGGCGGGATCGGCGGCGGCGTAGCGGTCGAGGACGCGGGGGAGGTCGAGAAGGTGGGCGGTGAGCATGTGGCGGGTCGCGCTGAGCACGGTGTCCTCCCGTTCGGGCTCGGTGGGTGGTCATTCCGGTCCGAGCCGGCTCCGCACAGCGCCCTCTCCGGTACGGAAGGTCTCCCATTCGAGCCCCTCCTCCCTGACGGTGATACTGAGTCTGCTGACCATGGAGGGGGACGCCTGCTCCTTGATCTGCCCGGAGAGGACGTTGACGGAGATGCCGGGAGGGCTGCCCGCCTCGGCCGCGTCGACGTCGCCGACGCGGTGGCGTACGGCGTCCAGTACCGTCCGCAGGCCGCCGGCCCCGAGCCGTTTGCCCACGGCGGTGCCGGTGAGCAGTTCGCGCGTGGCCGTCTGGGCGTGGTGGGCGAGGGATTCCCGGGTGAGCGGCTCCCCGGTCCTGGGGGACGCGGCGCGTGTGAGTTCGGTGGTGAGCCGGTTCTGCAGGCGCTGCCGGAGCCCGGGAGGCAGTTTCTCCTCCGCGACCGCCAGGGCGTCGGCGACCGCGGACACCACCTCCCGGGCGACCAGCTCCGGGTCCCGGAGGGCGCCGGGAACGCCCCCGGTCTGGCCCTCGATGAGGATGGGCAGGTCGATGCGGAGTTCCGGTATCCGCACGCGCGGCACACTGAGCCCTTCCAGCAAGGGGTTGTCCCGGTACTGTTCGGCGATGGCCGCGGTCTGCAGGTCCGCGATCTGCCTGGCTCGCGCCACACTGGCCAGAAGAGCGCCGAGTGTCTGGGAGAAATCCGTCATGTGATGCCTGCCTCGTGAACACTCCCGGGCCTTGCGGCCCAGCCGGATGTGGAGATCAGCGATCGGCGCGTCCGGGCCGGTGAGCCCGGGGAACCGGTCGGCCTTCGACGGCGGCGCTTCGAGTTTTCCTCACGCAGGGGATTCCTTGATGCAGTTCTCCAGTACGGACAGGATTCGCTCCGTTCCCGCGGGCAGCTCCTCCTGCGTCGCCTTCACCTGGACGGCCATGGAGTAGGAGCGTTCGACCTTGGAGCCCTCGCTCGTCCCCTGCTTGGAGGAGTAGCTCACCTTCAGCTCCGCGGACACCGGACCGAAGCCGCCGCTCGCGCCGAGAGAGGCCGCGAGGTCCTGCGAGGACGTACTGCTCGACTCCTGGACCGAGTTGATCTTCGCGTTGAAATCGATCGTGGTCTCCTGAATCCGTATGAACGGTATCGGGAGCATGGTCAGAATCGGCACCGACAGCTTGAACGGCTTCACCTCGACACCGGAGACGCGGCCGTTGTCGTCCCGCTTCTCGACCGGCTTCTCGTAGCTGAACTGAACCGTCGTCGGCTGCCCGTCCTGCCCGAACCCGACGGACCTGATGAATTCGACCGAGGTCTGCGCGGACTGCGCCTGCGCCTTCACGACCGCCGAAAGCGGACCGCCGATCATTGCGGAGAAATCAAGACCCGAAAGCTCGTCGCCAACCGGCATGGCTATCAACTCCTCGCATGCGAAACGAAAGGGCGAACCGGACCTGGGGGATGTCCGCTCCCGTCCGGTACCTCCACCTTGCACGCGAAATTCCGGCCGCGAAAGTCGATCTTCACTCGCGCGCCCGCGACCGCGAGAAACCGGCCGCCTTTCCGCAGGCACCCGGAAATGTCGCCGAAATGCGAGAAGCGCCGAGCAGCAGTCCCGCCCTTTAGGGGAAAAAGACCGCGCAATGTGCGAGCGGATGGAGACCCGGCAGTCATCCCGACACCCGACGCGTCTGCCCGCGGCAGGGACGTGCACCGCCAATGAGGCGTCATTGCCCAGGTGGTGACCGGTCCGCGCGAGAACTATCGGGAGTTCTCGGCCTCCGCCGGATGATCCGGGGACACCATGTAGCTCCGCTGCCAGACGGAGCCGCGCATGAGGATGTGCCTCGAATGCCGGACCACGCCGCCGGCGTCGTCGTAATAGACCCGTTCGATCTCCATCAGCGGAGTTTCCCTGGAGATGGCGTAGCGTTTCGCTTCCTCCGGTGTCGGCAAGCGGACGTTCTCCTGTTCTTCGACCCGCATGGCGCCCGAGGGAGCCTGATCGTCCTGGAACGTGAACGCGGCCTTCTCCCGCTGGGCCCAGCGCTGCTTTCTTCTGGCTAGCACGTGCGGGTCTCCTGGTGGTGGGGCGCCCGCGCCGGACCGGGGCACATCGGGTGTACGCGGAGCGGCGCGCGTCGCGGCGCCGGGGGGAACGCGCTCCGGCGGCGGTGGCCCCTGAGCGGAGCGGTCGCCCTCATGGCGCGTCACTCGGCAGTGGCCGGCCGAGTCTGCGGGACAGCGCGATGATCTCCTCGTACTGGAAGTGCTCCGCCTGCCACGGATGACGCCTGCGCAGTGCGGCGCACAAGGCGGGAGTGACGCGATGGCCGTTGATCACGGGCCAGCCGTCCGCGTCGAGCCAGAGCTTGAGTTCCGCCTCCTCCAGCTCCGCCTGATCGCAGTCGGCGCCGGCCTTCGCCGGCCCCTGCGGCGAGGCGGGTTCCTCCTGGGGCAAGGGGTGAACGACCACGGCAGGACGCTGTGCACCGGTCCGGTGCCGACTGCGGCGGATCACGATGCTCCCTCCGGGAGTGCGGGGAGGCGGGGCGGGCGGGGCGCCCGGCTGCCACCCCGCTGCCGGGCGGCCCAATACTACGCAGCGAGGCGGCTTCCACGCTCTGTGTCACCGCGCGAGAGTCTCCTCGTGCACCGCCGGGCGTGCCGTGTCCCGTACGGTATGACCCTTCCCTGTTCACCCGGATTGAGAAGCCCGCTGGAGTGCCGCAATGTCCGAGTCCGGGACCAGCCTGGCGTCGGCTCTGTTCGTCGCGGTCGACGCGTTGATCGAGGGCCGCGTCCTCCTCCCCCCGCCCGGCGAGCGGCGGCGTCTGCGCGTGGCCCATGGACTCGCGCCGGATGACGTGGCCCGCGCACTGCTCGTGACGAAGAACGCCGTGGAGAGCTGGGAGGCCGGCCTGGCCGAGCCGGAGCCGCCGCAGCGCGAGGCCTACGCGCATCTGCTCGAACGGCTCGCCGATATCCATCCGGCCCCTTCCCGGTACGCTCCGGGCGGGAGCGCGACCGAGGGCCGGCGGGCGGCGGCCGAGGAGGGGCCCCGCCCCCCCGCTCCCCGTGGCGACACCGAACGGTCCGAGCTCCCGGCGGCAGCCCGGGGGGAGCGGCGCGGAGAGCTCGTCATGTGCCCGCGGCACGCCTTCGGGACGGCCGACGGCTGTGGCCCGGCGCGGGCCGATGAGCCGTCGGCGCGGCGTTCCCCGGTGAGCGAGCACACTCGTGGCCCGCTCCCCGGCCATGAGCGAGGGCATCAGCACGGGGAAGCGGACCGGGGCAGGAACCTGCCGGCGGGAGCCGTCGGTGACCGGGCGGCCGTGGCCGAACGGCCTCTCCCCGCGGGGCGCCCGCTGCGCTTCGAGCTCACCACCCAGGGCTGGCAGCCGGTGACCGCGGCACCGCCGGGGGAACGGGCCTCCGACCGCCCGGCGTTCGAGGGCGGAACGGCCTGCCCGGCGCCCTGCTGCCCGGTCCGCCGCTGACGGATTGTCCGCCTGGGCCCGGGAGGACCCGCACACCGCCTCGCAGCCGTCAGGCGCGTCCCGCCCGCGGGGCGCGCCCACTGAGTACGGTACGCACCAAAGAGGGCATATTGTCTGGAAATCCTGGAAAGTGAACATGACCCACGCCGATGGCGATATGGCCAGAATCCTGGACGCCGTTCATACGCTGATCGAACGTCACTCGGTGCTGCCGCCGCCTCTCGAACGCGCGCGGCTGCGCAAGGCTCATGGGCTGACTCAGGCGGACCTCGCCGGAGCGCTCAGGGTGAGCCGGACCACGGTGGTGAGCTGGGAGGCGGGGCGGACCGAGCCCCGCCCGCCCCACCGGGAGGTCTACGCCCGCCTGCTGGAGCGACTGGGCCGCCTCTACCCGCTCGGCGCTCCGGCGTCGGAAGGCCCCGGCACGCCACCGGCTCCGGAGCCGGGCCGCCCGCCGCGCACACCACCCGCTCGGCCTCCCGCCGAGTCGCCGGCGGGGCGGGGCACCACGGAGAACACCACCGGAGATCCGCTCCCCTGCACCTGTCCGCCGCCCGCGGGACCCACGGCGCTCGGAGCTGACCCACCGTCCGCCGGCGGCGCGACGGCACGGCCCGCTCGTGGTGGCGGCGCGGTGCCGGGCGGCCCGCTCGGCCGGCCGCCCGTTCGTTCCGCCCTTCACCGCCTGGGCGCCTCTGCCGTGTTCACGCGGAACGGCTGGCGGTTGCTGTAGCGCCGACGCGACGGCGGTGCGGGCGGGGACGCCGGGGCGCGTACGTCGCAGGCCATGGCCCGCGCGAGAACCGGCTCAGGCCACGCCCAGGGCCTCCGCCCCCGCGTGCAGCAGGTGATGGAGGGCCAGGGCGTCGGGAGCCAGGGCCGTGATCAGGGCGGCGGGGCCGGGGAGGGGGGTGAGGGCGGCCGTCGGGGCGAGGAGGCGGGGGG